>JBIKWG010000175.1:0-6235 GCA_044356425.1 Bdellovibrionota bacterium
GATCGGACGTTTGCTAGACCCAGACACCTGGCCCCTATAGTAGCATAAATGCGTGCGCCGTTCCAAAGGGGCGAATCAAAGTAGGCCGCCTGGCTTCTTTGGGGGTGTTTCTTTTCAAAGTTGATAGTGGTACTCGCGGTAAACGGCCTTGCTAGTAGCGCGAAGGGGTACCAAAAGCTGTGCGACTCACGCGGGCGGTTTCCAAGGGCATAGGGTGTGTTTTATGCTCTTCGGAGCCCAACTAGAGGATTCACCGTATGACATTACCTCCAACCTCCCAGCGTGCTCTTAAAACACCGGCCTCGCCGATTCGGCGGCTTGCAGGGCTAGCGCAGTCAGCAGAAGAGCGAGGCACGAAAGTATATCGGCTGAATATCGGACAGCCAGATCTTCCTTCGCCGCCCGAATTCCTTGAGGCGATTAATAACACTAGATCTCCAATAGTTGCCTATGAGGCGTCTCAGGGATGCTCACGGTTGGTGCAATCGTGGTGCGCATCTCTCAATCAAGATTACAGAATTGGTGTAACGGAACGCGAGATGCTGATCACTATGGGAGCCAGTGAGGCATTAATATTTGCCTTTATGGTGTGCTGCGATCCGGGAGATGAAATACTTGTTTTTGACCCCACCTACGCCAACTATGTAGGGTTCGCCGCTATCTCTGGAGTTCGGCTTGTGCCACTCCCGTGCTCGCTTGAAGAGAACTTTCAGCTTCCAAAAAAAGAAGAGATAGAACGATTTGTCTCTCCGTATACACGGGCCATCTTGATTTGCAATCCAAATAATCCGACTGGCGCGGTGTGTAGTGATACCGAGCTGCAAATGCTTTTGAACGTATGCCGTGAACAGGATCTTTTTTTGATCGCCGACGAAACCTATCGTGAGTTTGTATACGATGGTGTTAAGCCTCGCTGTGTATTTGAGTTGGCGCACCAGGACCCACGCATCGTCATGGTAGACAGCCTCTCAAAACGGTTTAGTCTGTGCGGGGCGCGCATCGGGTGCATGGTGACCTGGAATACAGAGCTTCGTCAGGCCGCATTTCATATAGCGCAGGCGCGACTCGCAGCGCCAACAATTGAGCAGCATGCTGCAGCTACTATGCTCGAAACTATGAGCGGTGACTACCTTAGAGCCGCGCATATTGAGTATCAGGCTCGCAGAGACGTAGCAGTCAGAGCTGTATCGAAGATAGAGCAAGCGGTTGTGCGCTCGCCGCAAGGGGGATTTTATCTCTTGGCTAAGCTTCCAATCGATGATGCGGATGCATTTGCATCGTTTATGTTAACTGATTTCTCTTATCAGGGTGAAACCGTGTTCATAGCGCCTGGTTCTGGGTTTTATATGCACAGAGAATCAGGTAGGAGTGCAATTAGAATTGCGTTTGTCTTGCAACAGGCTGATACTGAGCGGGCGATTTCGGTGCTTGCAGAGGGTGTAAAAGCATACGCCGGACGGCGCTAAAGTGAGGTTCAGGGGGAGAATGGATATGGGGTTTTTCAGAACCAGCATCAGTGCACTTTGTATAGTGTGCGCTGTGCCGTGTGCCGTGGCACTGGCAGAGATCGAAGAGCCGTATGATCCGATTGAGCCGGTGAACCGCGGCATCTTTGAGTTCAATGATACCGTGGATGTCTATGTTCTTGAGCCGGTGGCTCGGGCGTATCGCAATAATATCCCCGACCCCGTGCAGAGCGGGATCGGTAATTTTTTTGCCAATCTCAGATATCCATCATATCTAGTGAGCGATGTTATTCAAGGTAAGTTCGATCAGGCGCTCGATCATACTGGGCGCTTTATCGTTAATTCAACGGTAGGCATTTTAGGATTCATGGATGTCGCAAAGGATATGGGGCTGCCTGACCATAGAGAGGATTTTGGTCTTGGGCTCGCATATCATGGCGTTCCATCAGGGCCCTACCTTGTCATCCCATTTCTTGGTCCCTCGAATGTGCGGGATGGTATTGGGCTTGTTGTTGATGGCTTTTTGGATCCGATTGGATGGGTGGGGTATTCCTCTCTCTCTGCAGGAACTAAGTTGGCGGTAGCGGCGACAGCTTTAGGCGTCAAAGTTGTGCATACTCGTGCAGGGTTGCTGCAAGCAATAGAGGCGGCAAAAGAGAGTTCAGTGGATTACTACTTCTTTGCTCAGGGCGCATACTACCAGTATCGTCACGGGTTGCTCACTGATGGCAAAGATGACGATGATGATTTATAGCGGATACTAGCGAGTCGCAGTTGGATGCGGTGCTTTCCTTCTGAAGCACTAGTAAATAGAGTAGGTTGTATGAGTGTTGGAATTACGGGTCGATATTTAGGGCGCAAGAAGACCGAGATGGTTCATGAGCCGTCAGGATCGTCAATTGTCACTGAAGCTCCGAAAGATAACGGTGGCGAAGGGCTTGTGTTCTCACCAACAGATCTAATTGCAGCAGCTTTTGGCT
The DNA here is from genome assembly GCA_044356425.1 of Bdellovibrionota bacterium. GTDB lineage: Bacteria > Bdellovibrionota_C > UBA2361 > UBA2361 > OMII01 > OMII01. Next base: position 2,447 of record JBIKWG010000175.1, read on the forward strand.
CATGTGTGGTGACAACTATTGCAATCGTTGCAGAGCGTAGCTCTCTCGACATCACAGGCACGCATTTTCGAGTTGAAAAAGAGATGCAGCAAGACCCTCGTCGCGTTGGAAGCATCCCTCTGTCGGTGCATTTGCCGGCACACCTAACCCAGACTGAGCGGAACAAGCTAGAGTTGGCCGGGCGGGCGTGCCCCGTTCACAAGAGCCTGCACCCAGATGTTCGGGCTGATATAGTATTTTTTTATGATGTGTAAGACGAATATAATTATAGTGGTATGAGCACAGCGCACTCTGGTGCCACCACCGTTAACAGGCGCCTCTTAGCTTTTTAGATTAGGTGGGAATGTTAGATAAGTAAGCGTGTATTCCGGACGGGCGCACCACACACAAGCTCTACGGAGACGACTAATCCAGGGTTATCTGTTCGATATCAGAGAAGCCTCGCACCGCATCGACTTCCATCTCTATCATAAGACGAGTGTCAACCAGCTTAACTACCTGCACCATGCTGCTTGCAGGGCGTATTTTTTCGAACACCTCTCTGTGGGCCCGAGCGTAATCCTCCCACTTTGAGATATTTGTCACAAAGAGGCGGGTTCGTACCACATCAGAGAGCTGAAAACCTGCCTTGGCAAGAATGGCCTTAACCGAACTGAGTACGGCCTTGGTCTGTTCATAGGCATCCCCCGGAGCCACTATGTCCCCCTTAGCCGTCATAGCAGTTGTGCCAGAGATCCATATGGAGTCGCCGGCTACAACCGCACGAGAGTACCCGCGTAGTGGTTCCAACGGTGAGCCAGAGAGGATGTTTGTGCGAACGTCTGCTGTTGCCATATTGATACAGATTGGCATACCTGCCAGTTGGTCGTAAAGCTTGTTGAAGCGTAATCTTGCTAATCGCTTGGTGTACCTTAGATTGCGCGGATCCTAGCCTAACGCATTGAAAGTGTGCGTTGTTTTGCTGTTCTGAATCGGTTTAAGGATCTCTCGCGCTCTGTCGATAGTACAAGGGGGAAGGTGTTGATGGGACAAGATAATCTCTACCAAAAACTTGGTGTGCAACCTTCTGCTACGGCGGAAGAGATTCACCATGCCTATGCTACGCTTTCCCAAGAATTGCTCCCGGACCTCCCAATTCAGCCGACCGGTGGCTCTACTGAGGTTACAGAGGATGAGAAGCTCTTCCGCGAGTTAACGCGCGCCTATCGTACGCTTATTGATGAAGAGAGCCGAAGGCACTACGACCAGAGTCTAGAGCATGGCACAGAGCAGTCTGTGCTGTTAGTTGTACATAAGGAGTCCGACCCCGAGCATCATCAGGTGGCTCGCTATCAAGAGGTAATTCTTCCACAGTCAGAACCAACAGAGACGTGGCGTAAAGAGCGCGAGCATTTTGAAGAGCACTTTGAAGAGATACTCAAGCCAGCCCCAAAAGTAAATCTGATTGAAGCTACCCACAATCAAAAAAGTGCGGGAATAGAAGCCGTCTCCGCCACTGAGCTCGCCGAGTCAGCGTTCGCAAGCGATCAGCCTCAAGAGGATATCTCAATTCGATTCGGAACTATCCCGTCTGAAAAAGAGTTTGCCAGTCGTGAAGGTATCAAGCACGCCCGGCGTCCTATGTCTCTTTCAGTTGATATCGATCCATTTGATGCACTGCTTTTTCTTGGAGTGCCCTTTCTCGCAATTATCTTGCTGGTTGAATTCTACTTTTTTATGCAGTAAAGGCTACGGAAATGCTCTGTCTAGCAGAATAATCCATGCTGATCGCACTACCTTTGCAGACGTAAGGCTCGTGTTCGTATTGGGACTTAATACCTTTACACCGCTTTTTGCAGTCGGCGATCCATCTGAGCAAGAATAGAAGGCCCTCAGATAGACGTTTGATTGCGCTGCTGATGCGGCAGCTATGCGCCGAGTAACAGTTCCTGACATGGACGTCTTGAGAGTGGTTGGCGTGAACCGCTTAATCAAACGACCGCTTGTCGTGCCACTCGATGAGGCAGCAGCTCTGAGCGATACAGTGCAGGCGCTCTGTCGTATAGCGCTGGTTGTTACAGATAGTGTGAAGCGACCATTTCTCGTCTTGCTCGTGGTTAGTTGAAGAGAGGGAGGGGCTTCACCTTGAACGCCTGAGCTATATCCCTGACGGCACGAAGCATATGTGTTGTTAATCTGGTTGGTAATTGCAGAGACGCTAGTCGAAGAGAATCGGGTAGGGTTTTGACCTCCAAGTGTCGCTTGCATGATTGCGGTAACACCAGGGGCATCGTGTTCGGCATTGAAGATATGCCCCATTTCATGAGCTGTTGTAACCGGGTCGACGGTGCTGTTAAAGCGTTGGACCTCCATCGTTGCATAACGCGAGTCTACGTCACGACATGCGGAATCGAGATACGCCAAACCAATGACTCCCTCATCAAATTCACGTCCGGTGTATAAAGCAAAAACATCTACTAGATTTGACCCTGAATTAACGCCATCATCGAAAACAGTGCTGCGGTTTGAATTGTTGTAGTCGATGAATGAATCAAGAACGACGCCAGAATCGGTGCTATTTGTAATAGAGGTAGGGCCAAACTGGCGCGCGACTTCAAGCGTCATTCCGAGTTGATTTTCATAAAATACGGCAGCTTGATTCATGACTGAGACGATCTTATTGTTGCAATCTGCGGCGCTTGAACAGTCAAGCTGTTCAGAGAAGTCCGAGTCAAAATCCGTTGCTACATACACCACCTTATAGGTAGCTTGCCCAGTGAACTTGCTAGCTCCCAGAGCAGCTTCGTATGATAAACCGCGTGCTGCACCCGAGGTGGCTCGTTGGGTCTTTGCTCCACATCGAGAATTTTTCAGCGCATAAGCTGAGGTTTTACCATAGCGCGCGGGCAGAGACATTTTTCCGGTATGGCTTGAAGTAAGAGCAGCGCGCACCAAAGCTACGCTAGCGCTGTATTTGCCGCTCGGTCTGATGGCAGGCAGAGAGAGCTCAAGCATCGGGGCCAGTCCGGGCGTTCTAAAGATTGTTCCAGCGATTCGAAGATTCTTAGTTTTTCCTCCGTCTGAGTGCCGAATCCGGGCGACCCCGCGCAGCAGAATTGGGCGAGAGTGTGGGACTTCAGAGAAAAGTTGGTCGCGCTTAATATGATTGAGTACTTTGGCGTGCTGAAGTTGAACGTGCAGTCCGCCTGAATATCCAGGGGAGCGGATAGATACGGGCACGTTACTTAGCCTTACCTCGCAGCGAGCTTGCTGACAGGCTTCAGTGACTAATGGCTCAAGCTCAGCCGCAAGCTGCGCCACATTGATTAAGATCGCGCTGTTGGGAGAAACAACTGGCGATTGCGCAGCAGCAAGCCTAAGGGGCTGCAGTAACACCAGGATCACTAGCCAGAGGCAGTGAGCGAAACGAAAAATGGTGTGTTGATTAGTCGACGTAGTGAGGGTTCCGTTGATCATGTACCTTCTTTGAAACATGGCTATGCAGCGACAGCCTCTCTTGAGCGAGCCTCGATTGTTCGCGTTACCTAAGAATATCTCACGTTGTGTGTGGGAAAGGAATTGATTTTGAGCTCCACTAGGCTGTGGCGTCTCTTCGTCTATGCACCTCAGGTGCTCAGATCTTCAAGGCGTTCAGCGGCAATAATAGCGATTCCAAGCTGAACAGCCCGCTCAAGAAGTGCCTGTGGGTCAAGCATCAGACACTTGCCGGCTTCAATTACAAGTGTGCTCAGGTTGCTCGCATGCATCTGTTCAAGGGTTTGGATACCAACAGCGGGCAGATCGACTCGA
>JBIKWG010000177.1:0-6215 GCA_044356425.1 Bdellovibrionota bacterium
CCATAAGGTCAAGAGCCCTCAGGCCACTCTCAAGCGCCAATCTCTCTTCGCTGCTACTCACTCTGGTGCTCTCCGCTCTGTGGAAGATCTGCCACAACAACCCAAGGTCTATCGCCTTGTCTAAAGAAGAACAGTACACCAAACGGGGCGCTGTGAGAATGGGCGGGCAGCTTAAGTTCAGCACGCAGCTGCTCTAGGTCGTGCGAGAAGTTGCGCTTCTTAAGTTCGGTTCGATTGCTCCAGCCACGCTCTCGCAGGGCACTTTTAAGGCTCTTTATTGAGAAGGGGAGGCAATCAATAACTCGGTAGGCTCGCACCAAGGCCGAAGGTGGAGGCAATGTGCGGGTGACGGCGTAGCTTACGTCGGGTGCAATCATCGAAGCTTCAAGTTGAGTAAAAAACTGCTGCACATACTGTGAGCGATTAACCGTTGCATGTGCCTCAAGGAGGTAGCTCCCGACGAGCCCATCAGGCAAAGCAGCTGCAAAGTTATGCTGCGGGCTATCCTCGGTTGGTGTCCAGAAGGCGTCTTGATCCGTCACCGCTACACTTGAATCAGGCACCTCTGTTCCGTACCAGAGCGTTTGCTCAAGGCACTCACCCTGAAACCCTACAAACTGCCGCCGCCAGCCCTGCGGGGGATCAATAAAGAGGCCAGGGCTGACCTTTACTGCACGCACCGCTCCTTGGTTGAGGGAGAGAATAAACGGAAGCGGTGGAGAGTAATCCTCGGCATCCTTAAAGCGGGTGCCTGTCTTGGAGCGGCGGGCCGGATCGGCGAAGAACCCGTCGAATTGCGGCGCTAGGGTCGGGAGTACACTTTGCGCCTCGCCTATGAGAAACGTGACGTTGGTTATACCCTGAACCGCTAAATTTTTCCGGGCAAGCTCTGACGCAATTGGGTCGCCGTCAATCGTTGTAACGTGGCAACAGGCACGAGCAAGGGCTGCCGTGTCTGATCCCGTGCCCGTTCCGATCTCAAGCACATGTGAGCATGCGGCAAAATATCGGGCGCGGTAACGCGCAATCGATTCTCGTGATGCCTGCTCAAGCAGCGCAGCAGAAAAGAATCCCTCCTTAGCCCATGCACCGAGTTTGGCCGGCGCTGCTCGTCGAGCTACAAAGGTTTCAGCAGCAAGAGCGAGATCTGCGAGAGCAACCTCAGGCAGCGCCTTGCGGAGTCGCAAAACAAGCGAGGACGCATCTTGTGCGGAGTCACGTAAGGGCCCTTCGAGCACGGCTAGAGCGCGCTCGACGCCTGACGGTATGGCTGTGGTTTCATCAGTCACTTTAAAAATTCTACGACAGATATCGCTGCGAGGCAAAACCCGACCTTTAAGGGCACTGGTTGCAATTGCTCGGCAGTGCTTTCAGGGGTATCGTTTCAGGTATGGAAACGATCGTTCAAGCACAGCGGATCTGCAAACATTTCTGTCAAGGAGAGGTCGTGGTAGAGGTTCTCAAGGGGTGTTCAGTCGAGGTTTACTCGGGTGAATTTGTCGCTCTGCGTGGCCCTTCAGGGTGTGGAAAGAGCACGCTGCTTAATACAATCGGGTTAGCTGATAAGGACTTTTCTGGGTCACTCTCCATCGATGGAGTTCAGATTCAAGGGGCATCTGAGAAAAGTCTGCAAGAGATTCGACGCAGGAAGCTCGGTTACGTCTTCCAGCAATTTAACCTGCTTTCAACACTGTCGGCACTTGAGAACGTTATGCTACCACTGATCCTGCTCAAGGTCGGCGTTTCTGACGCAGAGTCGCGGGCGCGTGCGCTGCTCGACAGAGTGGGGCTGTCACACCGACTGAAGGCGCTGCCCTTTACCCTCTCTGGTGGAGAGGCGCAGCGCGTAGCAATTGCGCGTGCGGTTGTACATGAGCCGCGCATCGTGCTTGCTGATGAGCCCACGGGTAATCTTGATTCGGTCTCTGGTGAGCAGGTGCTTACCATGCTTCAGGAGGTAGCGCAGAGTGGCGTTGCGGTGGTGATGGCCACACACAGTGAGAGCGCGATTGCGCGCTGCTCTCGTGTGGTCGGGATGAAGGATGGAGCTCTTGTCTCTGCGGTGAGTGTTTGAGAGTCCTTCGATGGTAGCGTGGCTGTTCAGGCGGTTTGTTATCGGGCGCGTACTCAGTAATCCCGTGCGCTTTATCCTGCTTGTTGCAGCGCTTTTTCTGGCAACCACGTTGTGGAGCTCTGTTCTGCGGGTTAGCCGGGCGGGGGTAGAGTCTATGGGCGAGGCGCTTGGACTCTCGGCCGCGGAGCTTCCGGTCACTGTAACAGCAGTTGGTGGTCGCCTTCCGATGCAAGCCATGGCGCCGTGTCTTATCACCGCGCCTCTTGCAGGCATAGAGATAGTAATGGTGCGGCGTGAGTTGGGGGTTGTAACCAGTGCCGCTAAGCAGCTCCCGCAGAGGCTGCTGGGAGTTGCCACATACGGCGCAAGCTTTAAAAGCTCTGGCGGGGCATCGCTTATGGTGTCCCAAGCAGTCGCCCGTGAATTGCAGGTGGAGCCTGAAGACACGTTATCAGTGCGCTCCGGCGAATTGGTTCTGCAGGGAAAAGTCGGGGTTTATCCCGAGCGCAGCTCTGTGGTCGCTTTGATGCCTGATGCGGTTGTGGTTCCGCTGGCGCTTCTTTCAGCTGGAGCCCCGCCTGCTGTCATCGATGCAGCGTATCTGCGCCGAGGAAGTGGGGCGCCTGTATCTGAGGAGGAGCTAGAGGAGCTGCGCGGGTTTCTCAGATCTTGTGTGGGGCCAGAGCATCCGTTGCGGATCGAGACCGCAACGCAGCGGATGGAGCGCGCTGATGCCCTTCTTGCAGCTTACCGGTTTAATGTGCTCGTTATGGCGGGCATGACACTGCTGGTTTGTGGGGTACTGGTATGTCAGTCGATGAGCCTCAGTCTAGTTGCGGTGTCACGTGAGCTCTCGATCCTTCGAACACTCGGAGTCGGTTCGCTTGCCTGTTTGATGTTAACAATTGGTGAAGGAGTGGTGGCTGCGGTTGTGGCGGCAGCGCTTGGAATCACGGTTGGATATCCGGTAACACTTTCGTTTACCCAGCTATTTCTGGGCACAATTGGTGATGTATACAATCTCTCGCTGCTGGCACCGACTGCCTTGGATAAAGTTGGCAGTGCAGCCGGAGTATTCGTATCGATAGTGCTCCTCGGAGTCGTTAGCTCTATAATTGGAGGTATCGGAGCTCTCCGTATCGCTCCAAATGTCGGCACGCGCAGGGAGTTTTTGTTCGTTCGGCCCTGCTCGCGGCGCGTAGCTGGTGGTGCGGCCGTTGCAAGCGCTGCTGCAGTAGCCGCCGCAGTGATTCTCTTGCGTGAATACCCTTCGCTCTTTACATCCTATGCCTTTATCACTGTGTTGCTTGGTGGCACAGCAGGTGCAGTTCCGGCGGCCCTGTGGCTCGTTGGAAGGGTTGCTGTATCGAGAGTTGCTCCGGCGATTGGGCGGCTCGCCCAGGGCGCAGTCGCGCACGGAGGTAGGCGCTATGTATGGGGAGCTATCGGCGCGGCGTTGGCTCTCACGCTGATGGTTGCTTTATCTCTTATGGTTGATAGTTTCCGATCAACGCTTGAGCGTTGGGCTGTGGTCAGATTACAGGGCGACCTCTTTGTCTCATCAGCGCTAAGCGGCCAGTCTCATGAAACGCGCATCCCCGATTCTCTGATTGCGCGCATCCGGCAGGTTGAGGGAGTTTCTGCGGTGGTCCCGTATTACGAGACAGTAACGTTTATTAGTGGGGCGGCAGTTCAGCTTGCTGCTACAGATATATCAGCTCAGATCAAGCGGCGGGCATACGTTGTTGTGGAAGGACAATTCGATCGTACAGGTGCACTATCTGCTGATGGCGCATTGATTACAGAGGGAGCCGCTCGCAAGTTAGCCCTCGCTCTGGGAGATCCCGTCTCGGTCGAGGGATCTACGTTTACGGTGCGCGCAATCGTACAAGAGTTTGGAACAGAGATGCCACTTGTGGTCGTTGATCAAAGCCCATTTCTTCAGCTGTATCCTGGTCACGGTTGCAAGACACTCACGGTTGATGTGTTGGATAGTCGCGCTATAGAGCGGGTGCAGCGGGAGCTTGAGCGTATGGTTGGTGGTGCCATGATTGTGCGCGACCAGCAGGGCTTGCTTGAGGTTGTGCGTTCGCTCTTCAACCGTACCTTTCGAATCACTGAAAGTGTTACCTGGATAGTGTTTGTAATCGCTGTGCTCGGATTAGCGACATCCACCTTGCAATACATGTGGGAGCGGCGGCGAGAGGTGAAAACGCTCTTGGTTTTAGGCGCGGCGCCATCTTTGATTGTGCTTGCAGTTGTTTTGGAAGCGGCTCTTGTGAGTGTGGCGGTGCTGTCAATCGGCGTCTGCTCTGGCGTGGCTCTTGGGTGGTGCCTTACGTGCTATATTAATCCGCTCTCGTTTGGATGGACCCTTTCTTACAATCCTTCGTGGCAGTGTGGTATGGTCGGGATCGCGTTTATCACCGCTGTGCTCGGTGTGGTGGGGCTCTGTGCAGCCGTGCTGGTGCCTATAATTCAGCGGTCTGCCGCCATTTCAAGTGAGTAAAGAGCTATGAGCAATAAAGTAGAGAAGTGGAGCTTGCTAAGGCGATGCAACCAAGTTGCTGCTTGTTGCGATGGCGCGTTGTGGGGCACTCTGCGCTCTCTTGCTCGTGGAGAAAAATTCAATCCATCGCATTATTTGGCGAGTTCGATCGAGTCGTGGCTTAACGTCCGTGTTTTAATGGCACAAAAAAGCGGGTATCTGCCGAAGCTCCGCAGGCCTCCTAACGGCGCTATTCTTCGCGCTGCTCTGGGGCTCTTGGTGGCGTTGTTCAGCGGTGTGGTTGCGTCAGCGGAGCCGCGGCCGGTATCGTTTGAGGTTGCGCGGCCGGGGTATGACTGGAGTTTTCCCCGCGACCACGGAAAGCACAGTGAGTATGAGAGTGAGTGGTGGTACTACACTGGACAGCTTTACCCTCACGGTTCAACACCCTTTAAAGATCCGCCACAATTCGGTTTTCAGCTTACTTTCTTTAGGCGCAGCGTAGTAGTTGCTGGCCAGCGCAGCGAAGAGTTTCTAGCGCATTCAGCTCTCACCGATATTAGACGCGGGGTTACACTCTTTAACGAGCGAGAGGGTGGCGGGCAAATTGGTGTAGCCGGGGTTGCAGACGGAGCATTGCGGGCCTGGTCGGGAGATTGGCGAGCAGAGATGTTTGCTGATCGGCATGTGCTGCTCTTTTCTAACAGAGACGCCATGGGGCCACAGCAGAGTCTGGTGCGCCTAGTGAGTGAGGTGGCTGCAATTCCGTGGCTCCAGGGTGCAGGTGGTTTTAGCAAGAAAGCCGAGTGTGAAGGGTGTGCATCGCTGTACTATTCTTTTCCCGCTCTCACAGTGCGTGGGGATGTACTTACGCAGCAGGGGCCTCAGGCTGTGGAGGGGTTAGCTTGGATGGACCACGAAATAATGACCAACGCACTAGCTCCTGGACAGGTCGGATGGGATTGGATGGGATTGATGTTTAAGGATGGAACTCGGCTCATGCTCTTCTCTGTTCGGGGAGATGCAAAATCTACGAGCTACGTTTCAGGAACTGTGCTGCGAGAAGGGGGCTCTTTGAAGCTTGAAGGGGGTGATATCGCTCTTACGCCGCTTGAGTTCTGGGGCAGTGCAAAAACCTCGGCGAAGTACCCGATTAGGTGGCGGGTGCAGGTTAAAAGTCAAGGGATCGACATCGAAGTTGCAGCTCGCGTTAACGCAAGTGAACTCGGAAGTCGTGATCGAGTCTATTGGGAAGGGCCCGTTGCGAGCAGCGATGAGGGGGTTATCGGTTACCTAGAGATGACCGGTTATGCGGGAAAGATCGATCTCTAAAATGGTTAGTACCGGCACGCTTTCCTAAGCCTTACTGTGCCGCGTTAGGTTCCCGCGCTTGGTAGAGCTGGTAGGGCCGCCCATTTTTTTAGAGCTAGAGCTAACTTCTCTTCAAATATATCGGGAGAAACCCTGAAGGCTGTTTCAAACGCCAGGCTCTTCTCAGTGCCAGCTCGAAGCATTGCGAGGTAGGCAGTTATGAGGTCAAAGCCGTAGTATTCGATAAGCGCATTGGTTGCAAGCAGTGATTGCGCATAGGCCGCCGGCACCATCGATTCGTTGAGTCTTGTGAATCCACCCTGCAGCAGGCTCAGAGGCACT
>JBIKWG010000176.1:0-6215 GCA_044356425.1 Bdellovibrionota bacterium
AGGGCTCATTCTGGGGCAAGGGGATCTACGATGTGGAAGCCTTTGAGTGCGTACTACACGACCGTGTGCCTGAGAACACACTCCTTAGTCACGACCTATTTGAGGGATCTTTTGCGCGAGTAGCTCTCGCTTCAGACATTGAACTGTACGACGATTTTCCATCGCGCTACATGGCCTACTCCAAGCGATTACACCGTTGGGTTCGTGGGGACTGGCAACTCCTTCCCTGGCTTAATCGTCAGGTTCCTACGCGACATGGCCGCCAGCGTAATCAACTTTCCTGCCTGTCGCAGTGGAAGATGTTTGATAACCTAAGGCGTAGCCTCCTTCCACCGGCCTCTTTCCTGGCGCTTCTCGGTGGCTGGCTATTTCTGCCGGGCGGACCGCTCGTCTGGACCGTTCTCATCCTGCTGGTAATGACATTCCCAGTCTTCACAGGCTTGGCAAGCGTCTTCGCTCTGCCTAGCGTCGGAATCTCTTTGGGCGGCCTACTGGGCGACATCGGTCGAGACCTGTGGCGCAACACCATTCGTGCTGCCTGTGCTGTGGCATTCTTGCCCCATCAATCAGCTCTCATGGTGCACGCGATCTCGATCACAGTTTACCGGCTATATTTTAGTAAGAAGCACCTGCTTGAATGGGAGCCGGCTGAACGCTCCGAGCGACGTGGAAAGAATGAGCAGCGTGATTATTTACGACTCTTTATTCCGACGATGATTCTTGCTCTTGCGGCTTGCGCGACAGCATTCTCAATCAATCCGGCTACGCTAGCCTACTCATTACCGATGGTCCTCATTTGGGTTGCTTCGCCGTGGATAGCGAAATGGGTCTCACACCCGACCGAGACCGTATCGCGACGCATGTCTGCGTCAGACGAAAACTACCTACGAAGCGCTGCCTTTGATACCTGGAGGTTTTTCGATGAGTATCTGTGTGAGGACTACAATTACCTCATGCCTGACAATCTTCAGATGATTCCCAAGGAAGTAGTCGCCGAACGAACTTCTCCAACCAACATCTCGCTCTCTATGCTGAGTGCTATATCAGCGTATGACCTGGGCTTTATTTCGTTTACGGATTCCATAACACGCACCTCGCAGACAGTTGAAACTATGGTGCGAATGGAGAAATACCGCGGACACCTTTATAACTGGTACGCCATCCGAACTCTGGCCCCCCTACACCCTCGCTATATCTCAACCGTTGACAGCGGAAACCTGCTAGGTCATCTGTACACGTACCTTACGGTGCTAGAGCGTGCAAACACCACTCCTCTCCTGACAACGTCGCACCGCGAGTCACTTATGGCTGCTTTAGCTGAAGCGGCTCCTGTGCTTCCGTCCGGGGAAGAAGGGTTATATCAAACGATTGTCAAGCTGAGAGACTCGCTTTATGCATGTGGATACGCAGAAGGCTTCCAGTGGCTGCGCGACATCTTTACCGTCAGCAAAGATACCCTCCAAAGACTAAAAGCTGCCGGCGTAAAGACTGAGTCAAAGAATGGGGCTCTATTCCGCTCGGCCTATTTGATTGAGCAGCTTCAACGTACGGATGACCTGCTTGGATGGGTGGCGGAACTGGAATCTCTGGTAACTTGCACGCAGCACTCTTCTCCTGCAGCAGAGTTTGCATCACTTTCAGCAAAAGCATCTGAGATTCTGCAAACTGTTACTCGCATACCAGTTACAGCTGAATCAGTGATTGGATATGCGCGCCAGCTAGCGCCGCTTCTAGCCGCTGCTATTAACACAAGCAACAGCCCTGATATCTCTCAGGCTGCCAACGTGCTTCAAAGCAGGATTTCGAGGGCAGAAGCAACAGCTAACGCTTTCATCGAGCTGATTTCAAGGCTCCAGCCACAAGTGGAATCGCTCATCAAAGAAATGGATTTCTCATTTCTATACGATGAGGGCCGCGCACTATTTACGATTGGCTTTAACGCTGAGCACGCTCGGCGGGATCCAAGCTTCTACGACCTACTCGCCTCAGAGGCTCGGCTCCTGAGCTTTCTTGCAGTAGCCCGGGGTGAAGTTTCCCAGAAGCATTGGTTCTCACTTGGTCGCTCGCTTGCAACAACCGCCGGAGGCAAAGCGCTTATATCTTGGAGCGGCACGATGTTTGAATACCTCATGCCGTTTGTGGTGATGCGTGACTATCCGACTACGATCCTTGGAAGAACAGGCCGCGCAGTTGTAGGCGCCCAGATCGCCTATGGCAAGCGGCAAGCTGTGCCATGGGGCATCTCTGAGTCAGCCTACAGCGGTGTTGATTTTGAAAAGACCTACCAATACCGCGCATTCGGGGTACCAGGATTAGGCCTGAAACGCGGTCTATCAGAAGATCTGGTAGTCTCGCCCTACTCAACGTTCCTTGCTCTGCCATTTGTAGACGAAACACACGTGGTAATACGAAACCTCCGCGCACTTGAGGGCCAGGGGGCCCGTGGTACCTTTGGATTTTATGAGGCAGTTGATTACACGCCAACCAGACACCTACGGACCGACGGCAAGCACGTAGTCCAATCATTCTTTGCACACCATCAGGGCATGTCTCTGATCAGTATAAATAATGCAATCAACAATGCTCCGATGTGCGAGCGTTTTCACGCTCAGCCGATCGTCAAATCAACAGAGCTTCTTCTGCACGAGCGCTTTCCTGATCGTGTGGCGACTATCGTTCCGCACGAGCCGGAACTTGAAACCATCCAGCGTGAGGAATTGCCAAAAGAGGAGCCAGGTCTGGAGGTTGTGACTTCGCCGAATACGACAGCACCGCGCGTACGTGTGCTCTCAAACGGACGATATTCCGTAATGATTGATTCCTCAGGTGGTGGTTTTAGCTCGTTTGACCGAAGCACTCTCCTCACCCGCTGGCGAGAAGATCCTACCTCCAACCCACTAGGAACGTTTGTGTACGTGAATGACGTAAAGACTGGCGCTTCATGGTCCTCAGCTTATCAACCATCAAGAGCTGAACCCGATTCATATGAGGCGATATTTAGCCCAGGACGGGCTGAATTCAAGCGGTTTGATCAGAAGGTGTTTGTGCACACTGAAATAACTGTTGCTCCAGAAGATGACGTCGAACTTCGGCGCGTAACCGTAACCAATCTTGGCGACACAGAACGCGAACTTGATGTTATCAGCTACCTTGAGCCAGTCTTAAATCACAAACGAGCCGACTCTGCTCACCCAGCTTTCAGCAAGCTGTTCATTGGAGCGGAGGTGCTTCGAGATCATGACGCGATCATGTTTTCACGTAGGCCACGCACAGAGAATGAGCGTGAACTATTCTTCTTTCATCGCGTCACGCTTAAGACAAGCTACGCACCGATTGTTTTTGAGACGTCACGCGCAGACTTTATCGGTCGTGGATGTGATCTATCACGCCCCGCGGCCCTTGTGCGCGCCGGCAAGCAGGCACACACTCCAGAGAGTAGCATCGATCCGATCGCTTCACTTCGGTGCCGAGTGCGACTTGAGCCAGGTGCTAGTGAAACGCTGGTTTTTGTATCAGGCGCCGCGCGCGTACGCAAAGATGCCCAGTTACTACTAGAGCGATATCAAGAGCTGATGCATGTTAATCGTGCCTTTGAGCTCTCCTGGAGTCGAGCGCAGGTTGAGCTGCGCAGCCACGCTTACACCGCGGCTCAAGCTGACCTCTTTCATCGGTTAGCCGGCTGCATGCTCTATAATGAGCCCTCTGTTCGCGGAGCTCCTGAAACACTCGCCCTTAACAGATTACCGCAGTCTGGACTGTGGCGCTTTGGAATCTCTGGAGACCTTCCAATTGTATTGGTGAAGATTACCGATTCTAGGCAGGCCAAGGTGCTGCAAGAGCTACTCCTTGCGCACCACTTTCTGCGTGAACGGGGAGTTGAGTTTGATCTTGTTGTTCTCCATACAAATCCTGGAACCTACATGCAGCACCTTGCTGAAGATCTAGAGTATGTAGTTCGCCTAAGTCCCGCTGGCCATCTATTAGACAGGCCGGGCGGTGTATTCCTCCGGTCAAGCCAGCAGATCTCTGAGGGTGAAGCTGCGCTGCTAGAAACAGTTGCGCGGGTATTAGTAGATGCAGAGATAAGCGGTCTTGCCGAAGTTCTTAAGAACCCAAGCTTTGATCAGAGCACACAAGCTCCGGCTCACTCCACATACAAACGATCTTCTAAACGGCAGCCATGGTCAACGCCTCTGCTTATTGATAACGGTATCGGTGGATTCTCTGCTGAAAACAACCATTATATCATGCCGCGCATTGGCCAAGACCGCCCACCCCTGCCTTGGACTAACGTGATATCAAACCCACACTTTGGATTTCTAACTACCGAGTCTGGTGGAGGTTACACCTGGTCTGAAAATAGCCGTGAGAATCGTCTTACTACATGGAGCAACGATCCCGTACTCGATAGTATTAGTGAGGCAGTGTATCTGCGCCGCTCGGATAACGGCGAGTATTGGTCTCTGACTCCAGCTCCTGCAGGGAGCGGTCTAGAGTATACCGTCGAGCATGGTTTTGGGTCGTCCACTTTTAGCACCAACAATGCGGGTATTGATTCGCGGCTTGAGGTAACCGGCTCCCTCAACGATCGCGTAAAATGGCTGTCAATTACCCTGTCAAACACAGAAGGAACTGAACAGAGAGTCGAGCTGTACTTTTATGCAGAGCTAGTGCTCGGAGTTACCCGCGAAGAGAGCTACCGTTATGTCACCACGGCTTTTGATCTGTCAGGCCAGGTGCTGTACGCCGTGAACCACTACAACAATGAGTTTAGCGGCAGAGTAGTAGCGCTCGGATCAAGCGAGCCAGTTGTCAGCCATACCGGCTCGCGCCTCGAATTCCTCGGCCGAAATGGAGACCCGTCACGTCCAGCGGCGCTTGAACGCGGCTCCGGTGTGGCGCTTTTTGCAGGTAAGTCAAAGCCTGTGAAGCTCAGTGGAAAGACAGGGGCGGGCATGGATCCTTGCTCCGTGCTTCAAGTCAGCCTGACGCTTAAGCCGAAAGAAGAGCGAACGCTGCACTTCTTTATTTCTGACTCGACAAACGTAGACTCAATGCGTCGAGATGTGGCGCGCTACCGCAGTCTGCAGACTCAGAAGGCAGAGGCCTCAAGCGTGACACAGTGGTGGCACAACCTCTTATCAACAGTTTCAGTTGCTACACCGAGCCCGGCATTCAACATCATGATGAATCACTGGCTGCTGTACCAAACAGTTGCGTGTCGTATTTTTGGACGCTCTGGCTTTTACCAAAGCGGAGGCGCAATCGGCTTTAGAGATCAGTTGCAAGACTCCCTTGCTCTGCTAACAAGTCGGCCAGACATGGTTCGAGATCAGATCGTTCTTCACGCTTCGCGGCAATTCCGTGAAGGAGATGTCCAGCACTGGTGGCATCCTCCGACAGGCCGCGGTGTTCGCACCCGTATCTCTGATGACCTTTTGTGGCTACCTTATGCCGTCGGTCGCTACATCGAAGCGACCGGTGACTACTCGATCCTTACCCATCGGGCGCCGTTCTTACACGGCTCTCTATTGGGTGAAGACCAGATGGAAAGCTACTTCACCCCAGAGCCTAATGCAGAGGAGGGAACCATTCTTGAGCATTGCCTAAGAACCTTTAAAGCGACTGCGGCTGTTGGATCGCATGGGCTGCCGCTTATCGGCTGCGGCGACTGGAACGATGGAATGAATGAGGTTGGGCGCCACGGTAAGGGCGAAAGTGTGTGGCTGGCCTGGTTCCAGATTGAAGTAATCAACCATTTTGCACCTATACTTGAAGCACAAGGAGACGCTGAAAACTCCCAGTTGCTGCGCAATCGGGCGATCGCCCTGAAAGAAGCGGTAGAGGCGACTGCATGGGACGGAAGCTGGTACCGCCGTGCGTTCTATGACGATGGAACCCCTATCGGAAGCAGTGAGAGTGACGAGTGTCAGATAGATTCACTTGCGCAATCTTGGGCTGTTATCAGCAAAGCAGGAGATCCCGCGCGAGTGGATGTGGCGATGAAATCAATGAATGAGCGCCTCGTCGACCAACAAGGTGGCCTTATAAAGCTGCTTACCCCACCTTTTGACAAGACCGTTAAAAATCCGGGGTACATCAAAGGCTATCCACCTGGAATACGAGAAAACGGGGGACAGTACACTCACGCAGCTGCCTGGGTAATAGTTGCGGCAGCGATGCTAAAAAGAGGCAACCAAGCTTTTGACCTCTTC
>JBIKWG010000178.1:0-6202 GCA_044356425.1 Bdellovibrionota bacterium
CTCATCGTCCGCTGAAAGAACGGTTGCAACAACTTGAACTTCGCGGGTAAAGCCCTCAGGAAAGAGCGGCCGACATGGACGATCGATAAGACGAGAAACAAGAGTTTCCTTCTCGCTCAACTTCCCTTCTCTCCGGAAGAAGCCGCCAGGAATCTTTCCAGCGGCATATGTCTTCTCAATGTAATCGACTGTTAGGGGGAAGAAATCTACATCCTTCAGCGCGCCATAACAGGCTGTCACCAAAACCATAGACTCTCCGTACGTTACCAGCGCAGAGCCAGAGGCCTGCTTGGCAATTCGTCCGGTTTCAATGCGTAAAACTCGCCCGTGAAACTCTCTTTCAATAACGTGCATGTATATTTTCCTTTTGAATGTGACCTAGTTTGCCGGGGGCAAGCGCCGCCCGTTAGTATCCCAAGTACGTACGCGCCTTCTGCTAACTGCGGCGACGAGCTGCATAAGCAACCCGCACGCGCAGCTCAGCGGCGGAACGACCGAACACGAACTGTGCCTACGTAATTACTTTCGGAGACCGAGAGCTGCCAGCGTGTTGCGATAGCGACCAATATCCTCGCTCTTCAGGTAGCTTAACAAGCCCTTTCTTTGAGAAATAAGATCCAACATACCGCGACGTGAGTGGTGGTCTTTCGGGTTTGTAGCAAAATGCTTGGCTAAAACAGCTAGCCGCTGTGTTACCAGAGCTATCTGTACTTCTGGTGAACCGGTGTCTTGTGAATGACGCTGAAACTTCTGTACCAGAGCGGCTGGCTCCATGGTTGTAAGCTCTGACGCAAGAGAGCTGATATCCTCAGAAACGTTTGCTGTTACTGAATCGCTGGCTGTCATGAATGCTCCTAATTTAACGAACAATATAAAGTAGTTAGTGACCGAAACAGGCCTTGCTGAGATAGTTATCAACGTCCAGGGCCAGAAGCGTGTGCGCTCCGCCGCTTTTGGCCTGTAAGGGTCCGATTGCTACTACTGATGCTTTTTGCTTTCGCAGTTAATCCTGCCGAGGTTACCAGCGCTTACAAAAAAAGTCAAAGCGCTCACCTACAATCCGCTCAACCTTCCCCATCGGTTGCGCGAGCGGCACCTCGATGCGCGGCTATACCTCGTTCAGACGATGATAAAAACTGCACAAATGCCTCAGCCCTGGCATGGCCGACGGCCAGTGTTCGTGCCACTTCAATGCGCTCTTTGAACACCGGAATCACGCCACTGTGAGGCTGAGGGCGAAAAACCGTACGGTATACCTTACGCAAGAGAGCTACTTCATCCTGAGACGCCCCATTACGCTCTAAGCCAAGTCGGTTTAAGCCCTGAACCTTTGCGCGATCGCCCTGAGCCATGCAGAAGGGTGGGATATCCTCAGTAACCATCGCTCCAGCGCCAATCATTGCAATGTCACCGATCCGGACAAACTGATGGATACCTGAAAGCCCCCCAATGATTACCCCGTTTCCAAGCGTCACATGCCCCGACAGTCCAGCACTATTGGCTAAGATGCACCGATCACCAACTATTGAATCGTGCCCAACATGCGTGCTCGCCATAAACAGATTTTGATTACCGATTGAGGTAACCATTCCGCCGCCAGCTGTACCAGGCTGAAGCGTTACAAATTCACGGATAATATTGTGGCTGCCGATGCGAAGCTCACTCGGCTCACCCTTAAATTTCAGGTCTTGAGGCTGCGAACCGATTGAACAGAACTGAAACAGCTTGTTGCTGTCGCCCAAAGTCGTATGCCCCTCAAGAACGACGTGTGGGCCGATCCAATTATCCTTTCCAACCACAACGTGCGGACCGATAATTGAGTAAGCCCCAACCGTGGTACCATCACCAAGCTGCGCGGCTGAATCAACAATAGCGGTGGGGTGAATTGTTACAGCCATAGCCTTATTCAGAATCTCTCTCTCTCTCTCTCTCTCTCAATATTTATCTAGATTTCTCTAGGCAGCCGCAGCGCTGATCGTGCCCGACGCAACCACTTTACCATCGACCGTTACTTCACCTTCCATAATCCAAAGCGGATTACGCTTTCTTACGCTTCGCATGTGAATCCTAAGTGCGTCGCCGGGTAGGACCTGCTTCTTCCACTTAAAGCTATCTGCTCCAACGAGGTAGAATGTCTTTCCAGAGACAAGCGCCTCTTCGCTGTAGCGAGCAAATACTGCGGCAGCTTGAGCCATCGCCTCCATAATCAACACGCCCGGCATTACTGGATGATTCGGGAAGTGTCCCTGAAAGAAGCCTTCATTCGCGGTTACGTTTTTTAACGCGATAATGTGTGAATTGGGCACAAGCTCTAGCACCCGATCAATCAGCAAGAAGGGGTACCGATGAGGGATCCACTTTGCGATCTCATTGATATCCATCTCTATCTTCTTCTCTTCAATTGCTCCTTCAGCACTCATGCTACTTCCCTCTTACAAGGCAACTTTTTGTTTATCTAAAAGCTGCACCACCTCTGCCGTGATATCAACCTTTTCTGAGTAAAAAACAACAGCTTGTCGGTCGCGTTCGAAAACAAAATCGAATCCCCGCTGTTTTGCTAACACCTGAACTACGTTTGAGACCTGCTTGACAACCTGCGACATTTCTCGCTCGTTATCTCGACCCAACTGCTCCTGCATGTCTTGATAAGCACGCTGCAGCTCTACCTGCCTCTTCAAGAGTGCTTCGCGCTTAGCTTCGCGGGCCGACCCTGAAAGAATTGCTGCTTGCTTGTCGAAGTCGCTTTTCTGCTTTTCAAAATCACCCTTCATCTGGGCTAGTTTGGCCTGCCCCTTCTTTATCTCTACCTCAAGATTATTGCGAGCGGCCCTGCCGATTATCGACTCGTTGACCACCCTCTGCGTATCCACAACAGCAATACTTTGAGCAACGGCGTTGAGCCCGCCCGCAGCCGCTAGGATTACGAAAGTTAGAAAAGTACAGACTGTCTTCATATCAAACTCTAAAGCCTCATGGAGCGCTTCGCCAGCACCCGAAGTTGTAGTTTTAGCCCTCTATTAGTGTCGATAGCAAGATCAGCCCCCCTAGGTGAACTGGCGACTCTTTACCGACCCCGCGGCCGGCACCACACCAGTGCCTCATCGTAGCTGCCAACTCGGTATAACAGCGCAACCCTGCGACCACCTAATGCAGCTGCCCGCGGAAGCGCGGCCTACTTGCTCTTACATAGCCTGCCTTTTTCGCGGGCTGAGAACCAGATTTTTTTCTCTTTTGGGGGCGTAATGCCCGTTGCAGCCCCTGGAGGTCGTCATATGTGAGGTGCGGAGCGAACTCGTTGTCCCATACAGCCATTTCTGCCTGCGCTTGCGCCTCTACGGCCGCCTGATGGTCGGCGAGTGCACCATCAAGCCAGGAAAGCGATAGCTCCTGCCACATAAGTCGGCGTGCCTGGTCTGATTCAACCCCCGCGCGGATAGCCGCACCGGATGCCAAGAAGAA
Source organism: Bdellovibrionota bacterium (assembly GCA_044356425.1). GTDB lineage: Bacteria > Bdellovibrionota_C > UBA2361 > UBA2361 > OMII01 > OMII01. Next base: position 3,460 of record JBIKWG010000178.1, read on the forward strand.
CCGCAACTTCCAAGCGACCTGCGAACACCCCAAAACATCAAAGAATTCGAGCGAACGCTGTAGAGCACCTGAAGCTTCATCCAACACTGCGCCCCCTTGGGCCCGACCAACCTCAAGCAGCGCCACCCCAAGACAGCCATCTACCACGGCTACCTCGCGCATCTGCCCCGTCTTTACATACAGCTCCCGCGCCGAGCCAAGATGCTTCACCCCTGTCACAAAATCACGCGCGGCAAGTACGACCTGAGACCTCACCTGCTCCAGTCGCGCCCGCAGCAACAAGACCTCCTCCAGCGCACCTACCAGCGAGAGCTGCTGCTCAACTTCAAGCAGGCGACCGAGAAGAGCCTGACATTCGGCCGTCGGCAAAGACTTGAGCGTTTGCGCTACGTGCATCACGGACGCCTGAATCATCTCCAAACGCCGCTCGCAGCCCAGCGCAATACTACGTTGACGCACAGCGGAATCTGCTGCCTCACCATAGACTTTTGCGGCACTCTGCCACTGGCCACGTGCTGCTAAGCAACTTGCTAAAAGCTGCAGCGCCTGGTCACGAATACCAGAGATAGCAGTGCCCTGCTTAATTGCTCGGAGGCATCGCGTTGCAAGCCTCTCACCCTCTTCGTACTGGCGGGTAAGCTGATAGGCCGCAACAGCATTAAGGCCAAAAGCTGAAAGACAGAGCTGATTGCGCAGCAACGCTGCAACCTGTCGCAAAACAATCTTGGACTCACCAAAGCCACCACCAGCCCAGGCCGACTGAAAGAGGCCAAACAGCGAGAGTAGCGTAACGTAACAAGAGCCACCCTCCTGGCTTGATTCCAATGCACGGGTAAAAAACCGCTGCGCGCGGGCATAGTGATGCTTCGTTGCGCTCTGTCCGGCTAATAAGAGCGTGGCTTCGCATAGCGCGGCGCTATGTCGACTCTGCTCAAATATCTCGAGAGTTTGTTCGAGCGCGTCGCGATCGAGCCGAGCGCCAGCAACGCGTGCAATCGTCAACTCACCGAGAGCAGACGCCAGGGCTCCGAAAGGTCGAAGCTCTCTGCGTAGCTCATTAGCTGCAACAATTGGGTCGGTGTCTGCACCACGTGCGACGTTGATGTGATAGCGAAAGCGGGCGATGTCACACAGCAGATCAGGGTGGGCTTCGCAGCTAAGGCTCTCTGCCTCTAGCTGTCTGAGTATACCATCCGCTGCGATCACTTCAGGCTTCGGCGCGTAGAGATAAACTTTTATGAGCTCAACCCCTGTGATTAACGCAACGTCACGGCGTTTTCGACTGATCGCATGGAGGTATTGCTGCTCAATCAGGCTACGCGCCGACATTAACTCAGACTCAGGTAACCCCTTCATTGCAACGCCCAAGCCTAACGCCCTGGCGCGCACCAACGAGATTCGCATACGGTCTGCATCTGAATGCCCCTGCGTATAAATTTCGTGATGGACGCGCTCAATGGTGCTTAGGTTATTAGTCAGGTCGCCCTCGATGACGATACCAGCTAAAGCCTCATAGGCCACAAACAGCCGAGCGCGGCTATCGTGCAGAAGCAACTCTTGGATAGACCGAGCAAGAGACCGGGCGATGGCGAGCTGTCCTGCGTCGAAAAGAACTTCCAGCGACTCCACAACGTTCCAACTGTAGGCTCCGCCCTTGTCGGGCTCATTAACCCCGTTGATAAGCAGCGGGATAAGGTCGCGACGGATTCGAGGTACACTCTCTGCGCTAGCACCTGAGTGATGTTCCGGAGTCAGCTCCTGATGCGAGGTCAACTGTGATGCGGTGCTCACGCGGCCCCCTTAAGGTTCTTCTGCGGGCACTTAACCGGTGTATCTTGAAAAGCCTCGACGGTGCTGCTTAACGCCTCCACCTCAGAGCCCTCCTCTTCGGCGCTAAAGTCCACCAACCAGGCTGTTGGAGCTAGCTTTGCAAGGCTTCTCAATTCTTCTCGCACAAACGGCCCTGCACGGCGAGTTACGACCACCAAAAGAGGACAACGGAAGCGATGGAGGTAGGCCTTAACATTAAAACCAGCACCACCTAGCCGCAGAGGGAGACCGAAGGGCAGTCGCTCTTCTATCGCGTCTACGATACGCTCCCAGCGTGTTGGATGTGGTCGCGCAGAAGCGTCTATAACTACCAGCGAACGAATAAAGCGGGGGTCGCGCAGCGCTACATTCTGAGCAAGCGTTGCCCCAGCTGCAAAACCGATGAGACTGGCCTGTCTCACTCCTAACCGTTGAAGCTCACGGGAAAGATCGTCGCTAAGCGATTGCCAACTCTCGTTGGTTACAGGAGCACATGCAATCACAACGCTTCGAGCCTTAACCGCAAGTTTTTCACAAGCTGCTTGAGCGAGGTGCAGATATCTCTGATCATCCAGAAGTGCGATGTACGCACGGCCGCTACCGTTATCGGCAACAACTGAGACTCCAACCTGAGGAAAGTGAGAAGTATATTGGGTATTCATGGCGACGTCTGAGAAACCTCACGGTACAGAAAGAGAACTCCTTAGTCCACCCCCGCTACACATTAAATCAACCACCGTGATTTAAACTAGATACAGCAGTTTGATGACTACCAACAGAGGTTTCACACGCGACCACGCAGACCCCGGCGCGAGATTTGCTCAAGGCCGAAGAGTGTGGCACCGTTGGGACCGTTTGAAATTGATCGCAAAATTATTAGCTCAGCATGAACAGTCACGACTCCACAAAACAGCCAGGTCCATTTGAACTTGAG
>JBIKWG010000179.1:0-6169 GCA_044356425.1 Bdellovibrionota bacterium
TGAGCCGCTACCACTAGCCTGAGCTCCTGAACCAGTAGCTACCGATAATCCACCTTGCGGTAACCGCACGCGGATCTTTTTCACACTCTTAATCTCTGCAGCTTTGTTGTTAGTAGTCGAAACTGCTGGTCGACTAATAATGCGAGCCTTACCCTCTTGCTCTAGTTGCGTTAGACGAGCTTCCAGCGTCTTGGTTCCATCAGCGCTATCAAAGAGCAGCGAAATACCTGAGCCGCCAGCTTCGCTTGGATTTGCTGGAAACGAGGATCCGAGAATGCTGTTAGCAGCTCCCGCAATCGCACTTCCTCCGATCGAAATAGCTGCAGGAAAATTTAATCCTGTGCCGTTTCCAGTGGCAGGCGATTGGATGTACTGAAACCCAAGCTGGCTACCTAGCTCGCGAGTGATATTGCGCTCTGCTTCGACGATCTGAGTCTCAAGCAAAACCTGCGGTGTTCGCAAATCAACTTTCTTGATAAGCTCAGACACATTACCAAGCCCGGCCCGAACATCCTTGATGATCAGCTGATTTGAGCGCTCATCATACGCTACAGAACCCCTCTCTGTTAAAACTGTCTCAACCAGAGATTTAATCTCGGAAGCCTTTGCATAACTAACGCGAACATATTTCACGGAAAGTGGCTCAAGCTCCTCTTCTGCAACCCGAGCCTGCTTCAGGGCTTCTCGCTCCACTCGCAACTTATCGAATGGCGCAATGCGCATTACATTTCCCTCAAGGACCTTATCCAATCCATTTGACTTCAGAATAACATCCAGCGCCTGATCCCAAGGAACATCAAGCAGTCGCAGAGTAACTTTGCCAGAAACCTCCTCACTCGCGACGATATTGAGGTTAGATACCTCTGCGATGATGCGCAGCGCGTTGTCGATATCCGTCTCTTGAAGGTCAAGCGAAATGAGTCGCCCAGTGTAGCGTGAATCGTCAGCCAATAGTCGGCTGAGCTGAGCTTCACCAACATCGATCGGCTCAAGCCCTGGGTCGGTGGCTGCCGCACCGCTCTTTGGCGCTACCTTAGCAGCGGCTTTAGCAGCCGCTTTGTCTGCGTCGGGCTTCTTGGCAGTCGCGGTAGTAGCTTCTGCCGCTGCCGTAGCTTCTTTTGCAGCGCTGGCTGATTCTTTCGCTGAGGCTTTTGAGTTTTTAACACTGTCGGACGGATCTGCTTTCGCAGGCGCTGCGTCCTTAGACGTATTGCCTTCAGGTTTCAGCTGCGCCCGGATATCCTCTGCTACTTTGTGAAGGTCTGATGTCTCTTCAACAATAAGACCATCGGCTCCCTTATGGGCAGTCAGGTAAACTGAAGGATCAGAGAAGATTCTAATCAGCGTATTTTTTCCCTCTACAGTTGCACGCGCTGACCTCATCTTGTTGCCAGCCTCGGCAAAAGACGGCTCAGTAGCTGCATCTCCAATTGGAGCTGCCTCTCTAATAGTCAAGACATATTCAGAAGGTGCTGATTTGACGATGGCGTACTCAGGAGAGCCCGTAACACCGATGTGCAGAGCATTTCGGCCTTTTGCCGTCTTAAAATCTATGCTCTTTACCTGACTAGCAGGAAGAGCTACTGACTTTGGCTCTGCCGGTGCTTCTGGCTGTAATTCTGGTAGCGCAACTGCTACCACAGAGCCAGCAGTCGGATTTGAACTAGCGCTTTCTTTTGCGGCTACAACAATCGGATCAGCACCCGCCTTGGGAAGATTCGCAGGCCTAGCAGCTGGCGCCTGCACCTGAGTTTGTGAGTCCGCAGCTGGGTTGGCAACGCTCACTACCGCTGCAGCCGAAACGATCCCTCGTGATTGCGAAGACGACTTGAGGGTAATCACAATAGCGCCATTAACCACTTCGGCGCTGTGAGACAGCTCCATGCCCTCAGCAAGATCAACAACTGCTCGAGCACTGCCTGGATGTGATCCGATGCGAATCCCTGATACAAATTCCAGATCTGCTATCGCGCTCTTCTGGCTAGCTGAAATCGCCTCGCCTTCTATATCTAAAACAAGTCGGCTTGGGTTAACGAGCTTTTTAATGGTAAAGCGGGGCTTTGCCGAGCGAGTTTGAAGCACGATTTGATTGATACTCGCCCCGTTTCGGAGCTCTACTCCCATGACAGTAGCTGCCCGGCGAAAAAGCACACGCGTCGAAGAAAACGACTGAGAATTCGAAATAACTGCCGGCTGAGCTTCCACGATTGGCTGAGCCTCATCTGCGACAGGAGCCTCTGCAGCAGCAACCAGCGGCCGCGCAAGTCCGCACGCCACTAGTAGCCCTAGTAGGGCTCTTCGATAAACGAATTCATTGCAATTCATGCTCTATCTCCCCGATGAAGCACCGCCAATCGGCCCTCATCTTCGTTCCAACGTATGAGAACTTCTCCTACCACTTTGTCCCCACTCTCGGGTCCACACTGAACGAACAACACCTTGTCACCAGTTCGCCTAACGGATTACTGCACTGACCCAGATCTAGCTCCCTCGAAATGAGATGGTGAAACGACACAAAAAGGATCGAAAACTTGGGATGCCCCGAAGCGTTAGCATCAGTGATTGACCACAAGCGCAAAAAGCAAACGGCGTATTATAAAACCCGTTAGCCGCTATGGATAACGCCCTGTACTGTGGTTACTTCTGCGGCGGATTGCTTGGCTGTGTCGAGGTATGCAACTGGAAAGCCGAGAGCATACAATCAACCGATATCTCAGCTTGATCATTTGTAACTGCCGTCGTGCGTGCAACGAAGCGGCTCACCACTACAAGCTGCGAAAGACGCTGCAGCGCATCAAAGAACGCGGCTACTTGGTGATAGCGCCCAGAGACTGAGAGCTTGATCGGTATCTCACCAAAGTGCTCACGGCTAATCTCTTCTTGACGCTCAAGCGAAGCCAGTCGCAGTCCAGACTCATTTGCCTTGCCTGAAATAATGGTGAGTAATCCATCAAGGTCCGCTGCCTGCGGCAGGCGCGCTGAAATCTGCTGCTCAGTAGTAGTAAGCTGCGACACAACCACTTCGATATTTTTTAGACGTGCCCGCGCTTGACTTGCCTGCTGCAACATTTCGTCGCTGGCTGCTATCGTGGACTGCAAATCTTGAAGTTGCGACAAATACGGAGAGATATACAGCAACCAGATTACTGCAAAAATACAGAGCAGCGCTGTGAACATTACAGCAATTCGTTGAGGCACAGAGCTCTCTGCAATCGCGTCGACAAGCCCTACGATTGGTTTCATCGCAAGCCCCCCTCTTTATCTGATTGAGGCTGGACTGCACCAGCTAGCACAATCTTTGCCCTGATGATGAACTCTTTACCTTTTCCCTGTGGTGCATCAACAGGGCGAGCGCGCCCCAAGGTCACTTCTGAAAAGATCGAATGCTGCGAGAGCCCCTCAACGAACTCTGAAACAGACTTGTCATCGGGGGCGATTCCGGAAATCTCGATGGCACCCTCATACGAACGCAATTCGGTAATCCACGCGACTGAAGGAACGCTGGCACTAACGGCATACAGCACCTCAATCGCCTCTCTTGAGCCCCTCTGCAAACTTGCCAATGCCTGCGCTCTTGGCTCGATGTTTTTTCGCTGCTGTTCAAGCTGCGTGGCTCGCTTGGTAATTTCTTGAATCTCCTGAGAGAGCTCTTTCTTCTGAGCACTCTCTTGTTGCAGTCGGCCAACTGCATAGTGCAGCGAGTACCCAGCCGCTGCGCTGAGGGCAATCGTAAGAAATACGGCTAAAGCAAATACCAACACAATGCGGCGCCTTGTGGCCCGACGAGAGTAGCTATCTCCGATGAGGTTAATCTTTATCATCGCCTACACCGCCAGAGCCGAAACAATTTCATCGCCAGGGCAGCGCAAAGATAACCCCAACGCCACTCCCATCAATGGGTACATCGAGCGAAAATAGTCGGAAGCGAAAGAAACTGGCACTGAGACCTGCGCAAAGGGCCGCATAATATCAACCGAGCACCCCAGCGACACGCGCAGGTGCTCTTGCAGGCCATGGAGTGTTGCTCCGCCACCCGAAAGCCTGGCATTTTTTACACTGATATCCTCTTCACCCGAGGAGCTGAGAAGCGAGAGATGCTTGTGAATATCCGATGCTAACACTGCTAGGGCCTGTTGACGCGCTGCAGAAGACTTCTCATTTAATAACGCAGAAGGGTCCGATAAAATTGCCTCAGCCTCTTGTGAAGTTACCCCTAGGATATCTGAAATAAGTCGCAGTGCTGTGTGAACACCAACCGGAATATCTCCCAGGCACAAGGAACGACCCTGCCCGACTATATTTACCGCAGAGAAGCGGGCTCCAACATCGATTAAAGCCGTCGTGGAAGCACGCTGGGAAGCTTCGTTGTATTCAAAACAATTTTGCAATGAAAAGGAATCCACATCGACCACGGATGCTACAAGGCCAGCCTGCTCAACAGCTTCAAGGTATCCTGACAACACCTCTCGCTTAATCGCTACAACCAACACCTCTAACAGCCCATCAGGACTCTTATCAACGACATGAAAGTCCAGCGCTATCGAGCTCATATCGTAAGGGATACTTTGCGCTGCCTCCAGGTACACCTGCGCGCGCAAGTCCTCTAGTGGAACAGCCGCTACTCTCATCGCTTTTACAAAAACACTTGATGCGGGAACCGCAAGCGCAACATGTCGACACTTTACCCGCGTTGAAGACACAAGCTCTCGTATTTGCCGTGCGAGACGGCTGGGATCCTTTACAATGTTACCCTGCATTGCATCGCTAGGCGCTGCGATGACCCCCATAGCAGTAAGCACAGGAATGCGCGCCGCCAGGTCAAGCTGAACAAGCTTGATCGTCCCTGCCCCGATATCGAGGCCAATAATTGGCTTTCTTGCGCCGAATACCTTTGAAAACACCTATCTGCTCCCTTGTTCAGCTGCCGTCTTGAGGTGAACCCTTACAATCTCTCTTTCTCTCCTTGCCCCCGGCTCCCGGAGGAGCCAAGGCACACCGCAACCATGTAAGTTCTTAATAGACCGATGCGGGTGCTGCCCTGACACCTCTGCGTAACCTATTGGATGTTCAGACTTTGTTTTAGAGACCCAATTCTTGGCACATAGCCGACAAAATAGTTCCAACAACCTGCTGTATGTTGCTATCAATATCGGCTATTTTTCTAAAAAGTGTTCACAGGCTGACTAAAAGCCGTTTCAACCCGACAAAATGTCTCAGCTATCTCTCCTTCAAGAAGCTTGCCCCCAGGAGGTACACCTAGCCTACTGCAGTGCGGTTGTTTCACCCCTTGAAGGCGAATACCTCTATTCATACGATCCTAAGACCTTCCCGAGTCTGAAGACAGGCACGATCGTAGCCCTGCCTCTGGGTAAGCGCACGGTTTCGGGATTTATTGTATCGGTGAATACACCAAAAGATGTGACAACAGCTGAAGAGATGCGGCTTCGAAAGATACGCGTCAAAAAAATTCCAGACACTTCATCAACCTGCGAAGCTTTTACGGCTGAGCAGCTCCTTTTTTTTGAGTGGCTAGCTAAGTACTACGCTGAACCACTCTCTAAGATACTAGATCTAGCGATTCCGACCCCGGCCTGGGGGCGCAAAGATCCGCTGTATCGACGCACGCAAAAACCAAGTGAAGGATCCTTAGGTTCTGCTCAAAAAAAAGTGCTCGATCTGCTGGATGCGCGGAGTGAGTGGGTAGCTTGGTCAGCTCTGCGGCTAGCTACCGGCTGCGCATCTGCTACGCTAAAAAGACTGCTAGCAAAAGAACTGATTGAAGAGGGCTCCCCAGACCTCCTTTTGCAGGGTAGCGGATCCTCAACTGACACGATTGCTTCGCTCTGGCAGAGCCTTACTGCCGAGCAGCAAGCCGCAACGGCAGCAATCCGAGAGCACATCGCAGACCCCTCTTACGGCTCTTTTCTGCTGCATGGCGTGACCGGAAGTGGAAAAACTGAAGTCTACCTTGAGCTCATTATTGAAGCCCTGAAAAAGGGTCGCTCTGCTCTGATAATCGTTCCAGAGATCGCTCTTACACCGCAACTAACAGATAGATTTGAGGCGCGCCTCAAACAACCCGTTGCGGTTCTTCACAGCAGCCTCAAACAAAGCGAGCGGTGGCAGCATTGGACGAGCCTACTCACTGGAGCTGTACGAGTTGCTATCG
>JBIKWG010000180.1:0-6130 GCA_044356425.1 Bdellovibrionota bacterium
GCATGCTGATTTAATTCTTGTTGCTGGAATGAAGCGACTCGGATGTAATGGCAAACATCTTTACTGCGATCCGAATCAATCTGCGCTGATGCTAAAACTTGCTATGGCGCGCGTAGAGACTTTTCTGGCTGAATACCAAGACAACCTTGAGAGTCGTCGCTGGCAGCCCGACTGTGCATCTGATGCTAGCGAGACCTCGGACAACCTGATAACGACAAAGATGTTGTGTGATGGACTGCGCGAGGCGATGGTGAATAGCCGCGCGCCACGAGAACTCAAGGCGCCACTCTCTGAACTTCTCTCAAACCAACTCCTCGTAAATTGGCTTAATACAATTACTCCAAATGACTAAGGGCTTACGTAGCGGCAGCAAACCTTCCAGAACTATCGCAAGTAGCTAGTGGTTACAGCTAATCGCCCCTAGGTGCGCATACGTTATCGCGATTATATTACCCTTAGCGACCCTACAGTGGTGCTCACAGTAATTGCACCAGTAATTTTGTGGGCTGCTCAAAGCAATCCGGTGTGCAACGCTGCCTCCATAACGATTGAACAACGGTAGAGGCTTTAAAGCATGGAAGCGATTAACGGGGGAGCGCGTGTTCTATCTGGGCTTTTCTTAAAATATGTCACACCTTCAAACGTACGAGCCTTTGAGGTGCTTATTATTCGGCTCGCAGTGCTATTTTTTATCGGCCACCTCGGCCTTATTTTTCTGTTCAATAATGTACCAGCCCTCTATCGCGGAGAGTCTTTCAACTACCTAAAAGCGATCTATACCCCTTTTAGCTTTATCCTAGCTTATGAGGTTTTTCTGCTCGTGATTATTCTGCCGGAATCGATGACTGAGTTTATCGGCAAACAGTTTGAAATTATCACGCTCATCGCGCTACGAAGCTTTTTCCATGACATCGCTGACGTTAATATGCATGCCCCGTTAAGACTCTCTGATCCTGCGGTCATATCTCTCGGCTTTGACCTTGTGGCATCTTTTGTAATGTTTGCCCTTACAGTTGGCTTTCATCGTCTGCATTCGAGACACCGTGAACACGACAGCAAGGAGCCCCTTGAGCGATTCATTAACCTCAAGCGGTCAGTTTCAATCTGCCTCCTTGGCGTTCTGGCAGCAACAAGCATCTATAACCTCCAGAGCTGGATGTCTCATGCGCTATATGCGCTGACACACCACGCGGAGTTCCCAAACCCCAATTCATTCTTCTATCTCGATTTCTTTAACGTGATGGTTTACGCAGACGTGCTGCTGTTGATTATTTCTTTCTTGTATGACTCTTCTTTTTACACAGTCGTCAGAAACGCCAGCTTTATAATCTCAACCGTACTCTTGCGAATTTCGCTAAGTCTTGAGCGCCCAACGAACCATATTGTCATTCTTATCGCCTTTACGTTTTCTATCTTGGTGATGTTTACGCTTCAGTTTAAACAAAAGGGAGCCCCCCGAACTCAGCCTGCATAATCGAAGTGCTGCAGGCACCTGAGGCGGTTGATGAGCGTCCCTGCAATGACTGCTTTGACAAGCCTGTGCTGGACGAAGTCGAATCGATTTCTCGATTCTTCCAAAACGTCACAAAGATAGCCGATGAGCCAGACAGCTTACAGGGCCTAACGATGCTACTCATCCCTTCAGCTGTCGGTGCCATGAATTCTTGGTATAACCCTAGTAAATCCTTCAATGCAGCCGAGCGTCGTGAGCACAGTTGTAGCCCGTGCATCCTTTTTTTTACAAGGCCTACGCGGCCGACAAATCGCGCGTAGGAAAATAGCCTGCTCGTTTGCCCGCTGCTGCTGCTTCAAGAAAACTGAGAGCTCACACCTCTTATGGACTAGCTGCCCACTACCTTGCACCCATATGACTTACTACTTCCGTCGATTAGCGTCAGAGGTTTCAAACACAGTGCCAGGCCGCAACAGGCAGACGCTACTCCTTGAGACGCGTCTCTCACGAAAGCGCTAATTTGACCTAAACTTATCTTTTTTGCCGCCCTCATTTCGCTGTGTGGTGCAGGCTAGTCTAGCTACGCAATAAAATACGATCATACCAAAGCTAATCGCGCTCCTTGGCTGCTCAGCTCCTGGTCGAAATTTATTGCTGCCGATGCAATACTGGACAAGCGAATTCGGGAGGCCTTACTTTCAGCATTTAACGGCATTTTTGGAGTACTTTTGCCCCTTTAATGCGCCCTTCCTGGTTCCGTAACGTGCTAAGAGAAGCACCTGGTTCGATTGCGTCGGCGGTACGAGCGCTTTCTCTCTTCGGTATCGCTCTGTCGATTGCTGCAATAGACGGGCGCGGTGGTTTGCTTATTACGTGGTGTGCTGCTCTTTGTGCTTTATTGCTATTCGTTGAGAAGACTTGTCGCAACCCTAAAGCGGGAAGGACTTCTGAGCATACAGCGAGCGTCCTGAGCATAGTTGGAGGGAGTTTAGTTGGGCAGTCTTTTGTGTTACCGACAGGGGCTTCTCTTGCTCCTTGATAACCACCTACTCGCTATCAGCGCTCGATACGAAACACATGCAGAAGTCGGAAAAGTGGCGATCAGGCAGAGCTGTGGTGCGGAATTAAAATGATTCGGGCGTTCTTTAGCATTACGACCCGATTACCCATTTTGTGCGACGCTCACCTGCACCACAACCAACCGACCTCACGCGGGCAGCTGAATCGTACCGCAGAGTCTGAAATGTTGCTGTCAAGCGAACCGGAAATAAATTGGCGCGCTAGTTGAATCGTCTGTTTTTCGCATCGAGTATTACGATTACGTTAGTATTGCCAATCATCTCGGCTAGGAATTATCTGACTTTTATTGAAGGAGTGGACTCAGAGGTTTCATCAGCAGAATTAGTCAGCACGTTTTCCTGATAATTCACGACGGAGGAAAGATGCTGACAGAAGCGATAATCAAGAGCGAGATCTCTCATTGAGAGATATTCCGATATGCCGAGGTGCTTGAGGGTTTTTCAATTAGTATTACCGTCTCTCCGATAGCAGCTCTTGTAACCCAAAGAGAATAAGCAGAAGCCTTACGGTCTATGAACCAACACTCTCGCAAACCGCCTCAGCGATAACCTGCGCAGCGTAACCGATCTCAGCAAGAGACACTGAAGAGGGTGCAATTCTCAGGTGAGCATCCGCTGGATCCCTACCATATGGATACGCTGAGCCGGCCGCAGTCAGCGTTACACCTTTTAAGCTAGCGCGTTGGCATACATTTGTGGCTGTCCCAGGTGGCAGATAGAGCGAGATAAAATATCCGCCTCGTGGATTACTCCACGACACCCCAGGAACCCGAGCCAGAACCTCCGAAAAAACCGAGATTACCACTCTAAACTTTGGCTCGAGCAGTGCTGCATGCCTCTGCATATGCGCTTCGAGGGAGCCCGGCTGCTCAAAGAAGCGAACATGCTTTAATTGCGATGTTTTGTCGCCGCAGATTGCCATAACATTTAGGTGTCGTAGAAATTCGGTGCATCTCTCGGTTGAAAGCCCAATTCCGGCGATACCACCACCCGCGAACGTGACCTTTGAGGTCGAGCAGAAGAGTGCGATTTGACTCTGGGTGCCGAGTGTCTCTGCTTCAGCCACAATTGGCAGCAACGACTGGACGTCACCTGAAAAATCATGGACCCCGTAGGCATTATCCCAAAATATTGTGAACTCTCCGCTGCTGCTCTGTGGAAGCGCAGCACAACCCCGAACACACGCATCAGAATAAATAGTGCCACACGGGTTTGAGTGTTTAGGTACGCACCACATGCCTATCACCGATGAGTCCTCGGAGATAATCGCCCTTATCGCAGCAACATCCGGACCATCGCTAAGCATAGGAACAGAGATCATCTCGATGCCCAGCTCTTTAGAGATTGCAAAGTGTCGGTCGTAGCCAGGCGTATTTGCTATCCACTTCGGAACGCGCCCCGGGTGCCTTGCCCGATATTTATCGGCTAGAAAGCGACTATAAAGAAACATCAGCGTAAGGCTACTGTTTCCCCACACGATCATGTTGTCGCCAGATATGCCAGCTATACGACCTAACAAATCGCGAGCTGCCGGTAGCCCTTCAAGGTAACCATAATTGCGAACGTCTATCCCCTGAAATATGGGGTCAGGGTCTGCACCCATGTGCTCCATAGCGTTTGAAAGCGCAAGCTGCTCAGGTGATGGACGACCTCTCGACATGTCGATTTTTTTCATGGACTGTATCCCCAGCTATAAGGCAACTTGTCCTAATAGAGTATTACAACACCTTGCCGATAGTGCTCGGATTTAGATTCAGATATCTGTATGATGAAGCACCTTGGGACACTCATCGATCGAAAATGCGGATGTTGGAGGCGGATGAATGCAGCCAGAGCTCCGCGAAGGCCGGGGTCTTTCCTTGAAGATTGGTACTCTTCGGTCAATTGATGGCAAGGTATGGCTGGTGTGGTCACGCTGAGCACTTTAGCACGAGGCCGCACATATGCTTGCCCGGAGTTAAAACTAGAGCCCTCGTGACTGCCGGTGCATAGCTCTATCTGAACCCTAACCTGAATCCCTCTCCGCACTCCCACCCAATTCTAACACACCCCCTAGCCTCCCCTGCTCGAACAAGCCTGTATGCTCAGGCGCTACACATGGGAGAAAACAAAAGAGAAGCTCCAACACTACAGGAGGCGAACACCGGAAGCCTCGGTGCTCTACCAGATCGTCTACCACTCTCGGGATGACCTACAATTCCAGTGGGAGGCACGGTTCCAGCATCAGTATGGGTGCTTACGGGATGAGGTAGTAAAGACCTTCGACGAGTACTTAAACTGCGGTATCCTCGCTCACGGTGCCGCTCGGGTATACTGTGACGGCTGCAAGCACTCGCTTCTTATCGCGTTCTCCTGTAAACGCCGGGGGGTGTGTCCCTCGTGCGGAGCCAAGAGAGCAGTGAAGTTCGCAGAACACATTTACAGCGAAGTTATCGAAGACACACCCCATCGACACACCGTCTTCACGATCCCAAAACGCCTACGGGCCTTCTTTAAGTACGACCGAAAGCTTAACTCCATCCTCTTTCGTGCCGCCTGGGGGGCGCTCTCTCAAGTGCTCGGTGTGGATGAGCGCGAACTAGCCGCTATCTTCACCGTGCAGACTGCCGGTGAGGCACTGAACTATCACCCGCATCTCCACGGACTCCTCGCTGACGGATACTGGAAGGACGGCGCCTTCACAAGGTTCGCTGAGGTAGACCTTAACGCAATCGAGCAAGCCTTCGCTGAACGAGTCCTCGCGCAGCTTCACAAGCAAGAGCTTATCTCTGACGATGACGTGGCGCAGATCCTCTCTCAGGAGCACACTGGCTTTGGCGTCTGGATGGGTGACCCGTTCCACGACAAAGAGAGCGAGCAGTTCGTTGCTCGCTATATCGAGCGCGCCCCCCTATCCTTGGAAAAGCTCTCAATACAGGACGACATCGTTACCTATACCACTAAGGATGGGGCGGCTCACGAATTCGACGCTCTGGAGTTTTTGGCAGCGCTCTCAGTTCATATCCCGAAAACCTACGAGTCTCTGACCAGGTACTATGGACGGTATTCCTGTAGGCGCAGAGGCGAGCGCGCTAAGCTCGCTCCTCCTCCAGAGGAAGAAACCGAGAGTGACTATCGAAGAGACTTCCGTAGGAGCAGTTGGGCCGCGTGCATCAAGAGAATCTACGAGATAGACCCCCTAGAGTGCCCCAAGTGCAAAGCACAGATGCGAATCATCGCATTCATCCAAGACGAGCACTCAATCAAAGACATCATGAAGTCTCAAGGAATTCCAGACTTTCAGGCACCTCCTCCTATTCCTAAGTTCATCGATACTGCGCTCGCTCTCGATGAAATCCCCTCCTACGACTCCTTTGAGCCGTCGCCTGATGACTGCTAAGCTCCGCTTCACATGTGACGGAAAGGCAGGCGTGTATCTGAAATGCTATTTTTCGCGACTTAGCTCGTCTTTCCATGCTCTGCTTGGACCGCTGAAACCGTAGCGTGGACCTACAGACAACGCATTTTGGGCCTATTTTGACCGTTAGCAAGACCCCTCAGCACGTCGACTACTGCACATCAACTACTTGCAGAAAAGCGATTGGTTTTCCTATCCATT
>JBIKWG010000181.1:0-6084 GCA_044356425.1 Bdellovibrionota bacterium
AAAACAGGGAGTTATGGTAGCGATAAGAGCCGGTAGCCCTAGCCAAAACAGCCGGACTGCTGTCATTCACTGTCGCAAGGTCTCTTTCAAGTGTACCTTAGGGGCATATGGAGTGACTGTGCCTATTAAGAGATTTCCGCCAATTGAGCAGGCAGATAGTGATGGTTTATTAGCGATTGGGGGTGACCTTGATCCTCGATCCCTTGTTCTTGCGTATACCAACGGCATTTTTCCGTGGCCCTTCGATGCTCAAGTGTTGTCCTGGTTTGCTCCACCCAAGCGAGCTGTTATTTTCTTTGATGAATTTCATCTATCACGTCGCACCCGCGAGCTTTTAAAGAAAAATCCCTTCAGGCTCGCCGTTAACGAGCGATGTTCTGAGGTTATTCGTGCTTGTGCGGAATCTCCACACCGAAAAGATCAGAACGGCACCTGGATTACGGAAGAGATGATATCAGCCTACACCGAGCTCTCTCGTTGCGGTTTCTGCCTATCGTTTGAGGCGTATGAAGATGATATTCTCGTAGGGGGTATCTACGGAGTACGCCTGGGGCGGTTCTTCGCGGCAGAGTCAGGCTTCTATCGCGTAAGCGGCGCATCAAAGGCAGCGATGAACTTTATGGTGGAAACTCTGCGGTGTGAGGGGGTAACGTGGGCAGATTGCCAAGTGCTCAGCCCCTTCTCTAAGAGCTTCGGAGCCCGCGAGGTGCCTAGAAAGGAATTTATGGAGCTTCTGCGAAAAGCTCTGAAGGAGAGCTAGTGCGACGGTCAATCAACGTTTTTTCTGACAGCAGCATCATACGTCATATAAACGCTCTTGTACGCAGTTCTCAGGTCTGCCAAAGCACCACTTGCCGCAGCCTATCTGCATTCATGAAGCTCTCGGTAATGTTCTTCTCGTTGGTATTGCACATATCTACCTGCCAAGCCGACCAGGTTTGGAAATGCGGGTCGGTATATACTTCACAGAAAGGGCCAGGATGCATTGAAGTAACAGCCGGCGTAGCTAAAGGAATCACCGGTGACCGAGTATTTTCGAGCCCGCACACAGATAAGAACCGTCCAGCATCCGTGAGCGCGGCGCCTGCTGCAACAGGGTCCGCGGCGGCTTATGAAAACCCAAGGATCTCTGGAACTCTATTTTCTACAAACGATGATAAGCCGCTTTCATCCTCTAGCCTCCCCGAAAAGCCAAAGACAGAAGATACCCCTCCTCCAACGGCTAAATGCGTAATTGAAGCGATGCTAGGCGACAAAGAAGCCGCGGCGAAATGCGGCATGCCTTCGCTGAATTTCTCTGAGCTGAGCAAGGTATTGCAGTAGCACCGAGTAGCTACTACTGCATTCCGCCCCATTCTTTGCTAACTAGATAGCAGCGAAGAATCTCTATCATATCGCTCACACTATCGGGCTTCTGATACATCGGAATTGGTGAGAGGTAACGCCGCACCCGTGTAATATCGATGTCTTCAAGCGAAGTCACCGCTACCACCGGAGTATCGGGGTATACCCAAGCTAATTCATGCACCGTCTTTACCCCGACTTCGAATGAGTGTTTGAACTCGTGCGCGTTGTCCTTGGTGGTAAAGGGCATATGCAGGTCACAGACTATTAAATCTGGTGCATCTATTTTACCGAGCAGGTCGAATGCCGTATCAGGACAATCGGTCTCGTAAACCTCGAGGCCGTTTTGCTCTAAAATGCACCGCACCGTTTCACGGTAGTCTTCGTTGTCATCTATTATAAGAACGGTTTTCATGGCCTCCTTGCCTCTAGTCCGTTCACAGCTTTGGAGAGCGAGTGTGAGTTGGAACAACAACCTATGGTGAGTATTAACAGGGACTTCACCAGCTCTACTGGCAAGGACGTGTGACACTCACTATATAGTTCGACTGGCAGGCGGCGCGGCTAAATAGGAAAACTTTGCCTGGCGTCTCAGGTGCCTCGGAATGATAATGGTCAGTTGACAGGTGTGAATTTCGATGCGTCAGTGCTGCCTAGAATTGTTGTTCTAATCGCTTAAAATCATCGAACTTTGCATCGCGCTTCTCCCAATACGTATCAACATCAGCTCCATACGAGAGGTCCATCACTTTAATCCTGAGTGCCCTAAGCAGCGTTGCCATCGGAACGAAGCCAACCACCCAAATGAGTCCGAGGATAAGCAACGTCATAACTATGGAAAGATAGTGTGCCAGCTTCATCCAGCCGCGCCAAACCGGCAGAAGCACGCGGGGCGCTCGGTATCCAAGCAAAGCAAAGAGCGATCCCACTGCAAGCCATACGCCCCATGATGCCAGAGGCTTGCCGTCGTATAGCCCCTTCGCCGCGATTGCCGTAGCAATAGTTGCAAAGAGGGCGCCGAACTCCTTAACGTGCTGGCGCATCGGCCGTCCGAAGTACAGCTCTTCGAGTGGACCCGAAACAGTCCGCTGCGATACGGTTACAGAATCACAGGCTGGTGCCTTGTGGTCTAATCCAACTCGAACTTCGTTAGCCAATCTTCTCGCTCCTTCCATTGAGGCTGCTCCTCCTTCAGCATTACGATGTTACCTATGACAAGTGCGTCCATATTGGTGCGCATAAAGCATGCATAGGCGTCAGCGGGCGTGCACACTATCGGCTCGCCACGCACATTGAAGCTAGTATTCACTAATACAGGACACCCCGTCTTAGCTTTAAAAGCCTCAAGTAACTTGTAAAAAGTTGGGTGCTGACCAGCTGCTACTGTCTGAACTCGGGCCGAGTAATCTACGTGTGTAATTGCAGGCAAATCAGACTTAGGGATGTTTAGCTTGGCGATTCCAAACAGCTTTGACTCTTCCTCTGTAATCGCCCGTCTGCGCTCTTTCGCAACCGGTGCAACGATCAACATGTAGGGCGAGTCAGAATCGAGCTCAAAATAGTTTGAGACCTCTTCACGCATTACAGCAGGAGCAAATGGACGAAATGACTCGCGGAACTTAATTTTAAGATTCATGGTCGCTTGCATCGAAGTTGAGCGTGGATCGCCCAGAATACTTCGATTACCGAGGGCGCGCGGGCCAAACTCCATACGCCCCTGGAACCATCCAATAACTTTCTCCTGTGCTAGCAGATCTGCCGTTGTCGAAAACAGCTCGCTTCCTGCAACACGACGGTATGTCGCATTAAACTGCGCTACCTGGGCGATCGTTTCGTCATCCGAAAATTCAGGTCCCAAAAGCGAGGCACTCTGAGAGTCCGTCTTTTCATCGGTCACTCGCGGATTGTTTAAGTAACCGTGCCAAACGCACAAAGCAGCACCCAGGGCCCCTCCGGCATCGCCAGCAGCCGGCTGGATAAAAATATTCTTAAAGGGGCCTTCGCGAAGCAGCCTGCCATTACCAACACAGTTGAGAGCGACACCTCCTGCCATACACAGATTAGAAAGGCCGGTCTCTTTATGGAGAAAACGGGCCTGCCGCAACATGCACTCCTCTACCACTGCCTGAACGGACGCTGCGAGATCCATCTCGCGCTGAGTGAGTGGGCCCTCAGGCTTACGGCGCGGCCCATCGAATATCGTCCCGAAATCGTCATTGGTCATTGATAGACCGGTCATATAGTTAAAGTACTTCAGGTTCAGGTGATATGAGCCATCTTCCTTTAAGTCGAGCAGGTGATCGTATATGGCTTGCGCATATTTAGGCTCACCATAGGGTGCGAGCCCCATTACTTTGTACTCGCCAGAGTTAACCTTAAATCCGGTAAAATAAGTGAACGCTGAATAGAGCAATCCGATGGAATGCGGGAATTTTATCTCGCGGATGATTTGAAACTTATTGCCGTTACCTACGCCTAAACTATTCGTAGTCCATTCGCCCACGCCATCGATCGTCAGAACCGCTGCGTCTTGGTAGGGCGAAGGATAAAAAGCTGAACCTGCATGGCTCTGGTGATGCTCGGTAAACAGCACCTCACCGTTGAAGCCCAGCTCACTTTTAATTGCATCAGGAATCCAAAGCTTATGCTTCAACCACAAGGGCAATGCCTTAGCATACGAGGTAAAGCCTCGTGGCGCTGTTGCGAGATAGGTCTCGAGCAATCGCTCAAACTTTAATAGGGGCTTATCATAAAAGGCTACGTAATCAACATCTTTTATCGTTAGCCCCTGCGACTTTAGGCAGTAGCTAGCAGCGTTACGCGGAAACTCAGGATCGTGCTTCTTACGCGTAAAGCGCTCTTCTTGCGCTGCGGATACAATCTTGCCATCAACTATGAGGCAAGCTGCACTATCGTGGTAAAAAGCAGATATTCCTAGGATATTCATAAAGCCAGGGCCTTCGTCAGCGAAACTTTGCACATCACTCTATCCAGTGACAAGTAATACACCGCGCTTTCTGCGGTGTCGATGCAGTTCTACCTACCTTTTTAGTAGATTAGGAGCCTGTCATCCTTGCATTTTTTTTGATTCTGCTTCTCAATACCGCCATGACTACTCCTGTTAGAGCCTCAATCTCTGCTTTTATCGTGTGCTGCAACGAGGAGCGCCAAATTCGCCGCTGCCTTGAAAGCGTCAAGTGGTGCGATGAAATAATTGTAATCGACTCAGGATCAAAAGACGACACGCTCGATATCTGCCGGGAGTATACCGACAAGATTACGCACCGCGAGTGGCAGGGATACGTCCTGCAGAAGCGCTTTGCCCTAGAGCAATGCGCCTCTGAGTGGGTACTAAACATCGATGCCGATGAAGAGGTCTCACCGGAGCTACAGCATGAGATTCAAAACATTTTAGCGCGAGATGGCGAGCCGATCGAGAGCGCCATAAACGGGTACCACATAAATCGTGTGGTTTTTTTTCTGAATAGGTGGTGGCGCAAAGGCGGCTGGTATCCCGAATATAGGCTGCGGCTATGCAGGCGTTCGCAGACCTCCTGGGGCGGTGAAGACCCCCACGAAAAAGCATCTGTAATTGGCACAACAGCCCGTTGTGCGAGCGAGCTACACCACTATAGCTTCACGGATCTCTCTGATTACGTGCGCCGCATGAATACCCTTTCATCCAACGCAACGGCGACCCTACGACGCAGAGGCAGCCGCCCCAACATATTTGCGATTACACTGCGACCTCTCGCTCGATTCTTCAAGTTCTACGTTCAGAAGCGTGGCTATCGCGAAGGCATTGCAGGGTTTGTTGTTGCCGCGATTGAGGCGTATGCGGTGATGCTCAAGTATGCAAAGTTGTGGGAAGATGTAAATCAGCTCTCTCGAGTTAATCACCAAGGAGATGCTGATCCTACTCGCCACTAGTTCGGTTTAGTAGTATTCTCAGCTCACTCTCCGCAGATTACACGATTAACCGTTAATCACCACTCGGACATCGGCGACGAACAACAGAGGTATCGGAACTAGAAGACCTGCGCGGGCAAGGCCAAGCGCGGCGTGCGCCAGGTAGAACCACGGTCGCATGCGGAGCTCCCTATTCTACAGACGAAGCACTCCGCCCCCAGGCGTTGCTGGCAAATGGCATAATTGGCTTCGACTTGCCTTTATGACCGAGGCCTACCAAGGCATTGCAGATAGCGATAAAGCCAGCTCGGTGGAAGGCTCCTGTGACAACTTAACTAAGACGACCGGCTTTACAGTAGCACCCTAGCTCCCATGTACCCTGGCAGATCCCCTTTGTACCATCTGCATCACAGGCTCCCCCGCAATCACTGCGAGTTGAACAATCCGAGAGATCTTCTGGTGGCTGTGGGGGCGGCGCTACTGGTGCTGGCTTCTTTTCCCCCTGTACCGGGGCTACTGTGTTTTTCCCCCTGTACCGGGGCTACTGTGTTTTGCCCTGTACCCCGGCTATTTTTTTGTCCCACGACGCAACTCTTTTTTCCCCCTGTACCGGGGCTACTGTGTTTTGCCCTGTACCCCGGCTATTTTCCCCCTGTACCGGGGCTACTGTGTTTTCCCCCTGTACCGGGGCTACTGTGTTTTGCCCTGTACCCCGGCTATTTCCCCCTGTACCGGGGCTACTGTGTTTTGCCCTGTACCCCGGCTATTTTTTTGTCCCACGACGCAACTCTTGTGCGGTTCCGGCGAATAGATAGGCATGAAATGTAAGTC
>JBIKWG010000182.1:0-6082 GCA_044356425.1 Bdellovibrionota bacterium
GTTCGCCGAACCATTGATTAGCGTCCCGTCAGCATGCTCGCCATGTCCTCCGGGCTGAGACGATTGATTAGCTGCGCCAGCCTGCTCGCGCTCAAGTCGGCTAAAGAATTCCTGCCACTCACTAGCCAGCAGCGATGGGTCAGAGAGGTAGGTCTGATACAGCTCTACCATGTAGCCGGCGTTGGGACCGAAAGAGAGCAAACTATCACTGTTCATACGTTTGGTTAGAATCAAAATCAATCTCCCGAGGGCAGCGCAGCATCACCGCTCGTAGGCTCTACCTCTGCTTGTTCCACAGCTCCTCGGATACTTTGGCCGAGTCTACCAGATGCAGGCCGTTAATTAAAAGTGGCCTTATGGTGATCGGAATAAGCGGCTAAATTCTTTAGCGAGAGCTACTTTTTAGCGCTATCAGACTGCTTTTCAGCAGCGGTAAGCCCGGCGACCATAATCGGTTCGAGGTTTTGAGCCTGAGAGAGAGCGGTGGGGGCCGCGGCCTGAATCTGTTTCCGAATCCGTTCAGCGATCTCCTCGGGACTCTCAGTACCCTTTACCGAGCGAGAGGTCTCAAGAAATGCAAAACCAGCAGCTCGAGTAATCTCTAAATTCTGCCTCAGCACATCAGTTGTCTCTTCAAGAGACGTCAGATTTTCGCGAAGCGTTGCTCGAATGCCCCTTAACGAATCTCTGATTCGAGAAAAATTAGCTGAAACATCCTCCTGAGTCGCCTCGTCGTCCTCTTCCCCACTAAGGTCGCGAGTCGAGCGCCGCAGCGCCGATGCAAATTCATCAACGGAAATTGTCGGCGGCAACGACACGCTCTCGCCATCAGCACCAGTGCTTGACTTGGTGAGCGAGCGCATACCACGGAAGGCCGCTCGCAGCTCTTCGACTTTATCTGGGCTCAGGCCAGCCTCAGCAATAACGCTCGCTAAATTCTGAGGATCGAGCACATCTCGCCCCTCAACTTTAGACCTCTTCAAGGTATCGCGAAAATCCCCAGAGAGTGCCTCAAACTCTTCTCGCATGACCTTTGCAGTCGCGTTACTTAGGTTACCCTTACCCGCTCGGCTCACCAGATCCTCTAGCTTGCCTACCGTTGTAAGGAGTCGACGATTGAAATCGCGAGAAACATTTACGTAAGAGACTCCGACGTTCAAGGCCTGCACACCTGCGGCGAAATTTTTTGCTGTTCCGCGCAGCGTTACGTCGATTGCTTGAGTTTTTTTGCCGCCTAGTGCAGCGGGCACGCCACCGCCCGAACTCCCCGAAGAGAGCCCTTTAATAAACGAGCCAGTTACTACCGTTCGTAGACTTGAGATCGCCATATGCTTTTGAACCTGTCTGCTTCCCGAATGAGCGGCTTCTGGTGCGCCGATACATCTCTATTGATGCGCCCCCCTGACAAGAGGCTTCAGAAAATCGCTGCGGGACGTACACGAGCCAGATAAGAAACGGTTTTAGAGACCGCTCTCGAATGAGTGACACCAGGCTTTCAGAGCGCGAGTTCCGATGACTCCTAGCCGATGCTCTACCTCATCTTCAACGTATTCAACCGCTAGGCCTAACGCGCCAAGGGAATCACGCGCCTCGTACGCCCGCTCTACAGAGATGATGGTATCCTTGGTGCCATGCGCAATAAAAACCCGCGTTCTATTCTGAACAGAGGCAACTGAACTTAGGGCGAAGCGTGGAACCAACCCACACAACAGGCCGAAACCAACTCCACGCAGCTCGCCAGACAACATACCTACAGAAATTAGTGCGGCCCCTTGTGAGAACCCCAAGAACGCTGTGCGTTGTGGAGAAAGCTGCTCGAGCAGCAGAAACTGCGAAAGTGCATAGGAAACACGCGACACCGCTGCAGTAATTTTTTCGGGAGGCGTAGACTCGCCTGGGAGCATCTCCCACCAGCTCATTCCACCAACGGAGTCCGGAAGGGTTGCCTCAAACGAAATGACTGCCGCACTCGGCGGAATACACCGCTCAAAAGCCCACATCACACCAACATTGCCAGCCCTTCCGTGCACCAGAACGAAAAGCGGCGCGGAAGGGTCCACGCTGGCCCTGTACAGATACCGCAAACCAACGAATTCGGCCTGCTCTGGCGTTGATTCAATGCGCATATAGACTCTTTGGTTCCCCCGTCTCTCAGAGCTATTCCCGGCACGAGAAGTAGTGCAAGGAGCAAGCCCGGAGTTCAAAGGTAGCGCGCATCGTCAGATTGTGGAAGGCGCCGTTTGGCCCCAAGATTAAAGAGCTAATATCGACTTACGCCGCTAGTTGAGATAGCACCCTCAAGGGTAAAGAGAGCCAGAAACGCATCCAGCCTGCGGCTTAATGTTCTCAGTCAATCCCTCCTACGGCTGATAGTGCTACTGCAGCCCTTCAAGCGCGGCTTCAGCAGCCAGCTGCGGATTCTCATCAGGAACACTATCTTTGCCACCCGTGAGCCCCACTATTGTGAGGATGTGTTTCGGATTGACGTTAAGGTAGCTACAGACTGATTGAAACGAGAATAAGTAGTCATCCTCTTTGCTCAAGAAATAGTCGCGCGCGCGACGAGAGCAGTCCCCTGGCCTCCCCATGTCGGCCACGGCATTAAGAAGCACAGCCCGAAGCAAATTGCGCTCCGGTGTCGCCAGCTCCATCTGATCCGAATCATCGTACGCGATGTATATTGCAGTGTGACGATTGTCTCGACCCATAGTCTAGATTTCCCCCAACTCTCAACTATTGAGATGCGCCAGCACTTGGCACAGCACCAGCATTCCTCACGGGGAGTGTCGACAGCTCGGTGCAATCCCCTGACAGTCTGAGACTTTTTCCCAGTCCAATCTGAAATTTTCCCGATGTGAAATTCCAGTTAAGCTTCTGGCGCTTTATGACGACCTAGAAGTTGAGGGGAAAAACCCCTCTTGTTGCCAAGGAGGGCACAATGAAAGTTGAACGGATTCAGCTGCATGCAGCGGATATAACTCCCGTGTCCGATTCTCGGGATATACTAGACAGGGTAAAGCAAACTGATGATTCCACAAAAGAGAATCGCCGCCAGCGCCAGCCACATAAGCGGCGTAGTTCGCTCGAAGACCTCGTTATACAAGAGAGTGTTGAAGAGGGCCCATCGCCACTAAACGATGCTCCGCCAGCTGATGGTGAGCGCGGCCGATCAATCAACATTACCGTCTAGCATAGCGGCCGGGGGGTCTTTCTTGGCCGGCCATTTCTATCACGATTTAATCTGTGAGAGCGCCAACTGCTCTCTGACAAGTTTTGACGCGCGCTCAATCAGGGCTGCCTCACCCAGCCCCAGCTCAGGGACCGATAGCGTAACGCCGTCGCACTGAACATACACTTCAAGCCCCTCACGAAAAGGGCGGCGAATGAAGCGGGCAGTATATTCCCGACCATCAACCTCGAACGTCCGCTCCCAACTCTCTTCCATCACAATCCGCAATCACATCTTGAGCCTGTTGTGCGAGCGTTATGCTACTCCCACTCAATTGTTGCTGGTGGCTTACTCGAAATGTCGAGCACCACGCGATTGATTCCGCGCACCTCATTTACGATTCGGTTACTGACCCGTCGCAGCAGAGCCTCTGGTAAGAATGCCCAATCGGCCGTCATTCCATCCTCTGAAGTGACCGCCCGCAAAGCTACGGTCTCTTCGTAGGTCCGACCATCCCCCATCACTCCAACACTCTTAACCGGTAACAGCACAGCAAACGACTGCCACAGGCCAACATAGAGCCCCTCGGCGCGCACCTCCTCTAAAAAGATGTGGTCTGCTTCTTGTAAAACCCGAACACGCTCTTCGGTCACTTCCCCTAATATCCGCACCGCGAGCCCCGGACCTGGAAAGGGCTGTCGCTGTAATATCTCGGTCGGCATCTCAAGCTTTGCACCGAGCAGCCGCACCTCATCTTTAAAGAGCTCACGGAATGGCTCTATCAGCTTAAATTGCAGCCGCTCAGGGAGCCCACCAACATTGTGGTGAGTCTTAATCGTTGCCGATGGGCCGCGCACCGAAACACTCTCTATGACGTCGGGATACAGTGTCCCCTGAACTAAATGAGTCACCCCTGCCAACTCTTTAGCGCGCTCTTCAAAGACCTCGATAAAAACCCGCCCAATGACTTTGCGCTTCTGCTCAGGATCAACAACCCCTCTAAGCTCGCGCAAGAAGCGTGCTCGAGCGTCAACCAACTCGATGTTTAAGTCTAGCGCCCGCAGCCGCTCCATGACTGTCAGCGCTTCACCTTTGCGCATCAGCCCCGTATCAACGAAGAAGCAGTGAAGCCTCTGACCAAGCGCACGCCCCACAAGCACTGCTGCAACAGTAGAATCAACTCCACCACTTAGAGCGCAGATAGCCTGAGCACCCTCTGGAACCTGCTCGCCGATCCGTTTAATCGACTGCTCAATAAAATTGCCTGGTGTCCAGTCTGGCTGACAACCAGCTACATCAGTAACAAAATTCCGCAGTATCGTTCGTCCTTCAGGCGTGTGCACCACCTCGGGATGAAACTGCAAAGCCACAAGCGGCCTTGTGCTGTGGTGCATGGCAACGATCGGAGCACCTGAACTGCTCGCTGATGTCACGAAACCTGCGGGAAGCTTCTCAACGTGGTCACCATGACTCATCCACACAGCCAGCCGCTCACTGCCCTGCCACTGCCTAAAAAGCGGTCCGGGTGCCTCAACCGTTACCGTTGACGGGCCGTACTCGCGTGCAGCACCTCGACCTAACGCGCCACCGAAGTGATGGGCCATCAATTGCATTCCGTAGCATATCCCTAGGATCGGCAAGCCCGTATCAAACCAGGCCGGATTGAACCGCGGAGCGTCTTTGTCAGTCACGCTTGCAGGCCCACCTGAGAGGACAACGCCGCGCACACTACTCAGGTCAACCGACTCAGGATCGATGGTGCACGGTCGCACTTCACTGTAGACCTCAAACTCACGTACGCGCCGGGCAATCAGCTGGGTGTACTGGGAACCAAAATCAAGGATAAGAATCACAAAGACTCCGTTTTAAAATTGAGAATGGCCGCCGTAGCTGAGTGAAAATACTACCAGGTACGACAGCAGCAGCTGCTCAACATACTCGCAACTTCGCGGGCAAAAGTATAGCTTATGATCCGGCAGGGTTGTGGCCGATAGTAACTTTGCTGGAGGGGAGCTCTTGAGGCGGTCCGGAGGCTCCACAATCCCTATTTACAACCCCGATTTACGAGCCCGAAAAGATGGCTTCTATACCGACGGCACCATGAAACATCCAACGAAACACCCCAAATCTCTCTTTGCTCAATGCCAACGGGCTCTGTTTGTAGCCAGCCTCACTTTTGGTTTCTACCGCCAGCTCGCGTCCGCCGAGTGGATTCAGACTATGGATACTGGCGTATACCAGGACTCCAGCGGAAAGGTGAAGATCATCGTTGGACAGAAAGCGGGCAATCAGGGCGTCTTCGTCCTTTCGGGACCCTCCGTTCCGGTTCAGCTCTTCAATATTGAGCAGACCGCACCACAAAACTCCTCGCACGTCTTTATCCGATTCGACGACTCTGCTCAACCTCCCGTCTATTCAGAAGTCGTGGTTGGTAAGCGCAGCTACAAGATATCTGGCAATCTGACGCTAAGGCTAGATGCCTTTACCACGGTGGGCATCGACAATAACAATCCCTACCTTACCGTTGTAAGCGATCATGAAACCACGGCGCCATCTATTCTTGGATTCTCGGGGCTAAACGAAGTTGTTCGTGGGGCTGGCATTGCAGCTACAATCCTAGCTGCCAATCAACTGAATCCCGAGGTTGCCAAGGTGATTCGCCCCTACTCCCTAAACGGCGATGAAATAATGGTAGATGATACCAAGATTACCTCCGGGCGACTCGGTACGTTTATCAAACCCGAAAGTGACTGTCTCAAAGCCTCGGCCATCGTGCTTAATCAGCCGCAGCTGCTCGAGATTCGCAAAGCCAAAGAAGAGCTTCAACGCGGCTCCCTTTTAGAGGGCTTCCTAAAAGACAACAAACGCAACAATCCTTTAAAAGGATTTCTAACACTAAAATCGGATGCCTCA
>JBIKWG010000183.1:0-6065 GCA_044356425.1 Bdellovibrionota bacterium
TCGTCGAGTAGCTAAACTCTGCGTAAAAAAAAGAGCCCGCGAGGGGCTCTTTCTTCTGTATCCTTGGACTATCGACGTCCGCCGCCATGGCCACCGCCATGTCCACCGTGCCCGCCGTGACCACCGCCATGACGTCGAGGTCGGTCTCCACCACGGAAACCTCCGCCGCCACCTTCACGTGGTGGCCGCTCGCGGGCGATATCTACGACGATTGCTCGACCGCCTACTTCAGAGCCGTTGAACATCTGAACGGCTGCTTCAGCTTCTTCAGGCGAAGACATCTCAACAAAGCCAAAACCTCTCTTACGGCCCGTTGCTGGATCAAGAACAACCCGCGCCGAAGCCACAGTGCCTGCTTGACCAAACAGCTGTGAAAGATCCGCATCTTCGAGGGAAAAAGGCAAATTCCCAACGTACAACTTTTTCGACATTACATTCCTCCAAGGCATTAACACTCTGATAGTCCGCAGGAACTCAGGCACGGAAGCGCGCACTGCTGCGATACACTGCCTGGGGCAATGAACATCGACCGGTAAGGGTCCCGGAGCGGTAACCAGATCCAGGCATTAGAATAACCTTTCGGACTCACTCGGGTCAACGAAGACCTACAAGACCTACTTGAAGATTGTTGTAAGATGCTAACCATCTGAAAACGCACCATTAAAACTGCGCCGCAGCAGGGTGAATGTACTCTAACGACGCCCCATTCAAGGCCAATGAGCCATATACCTGCTCATATCGCCCTACAATTTGCCCCAGAGAATACCGGTCGATAATTCGCTTTCGCGCTCGCAGCGCGGTGCCATTCTGGTTGGCAGATGTCGTAATGGCTGAAACCGCCGCTATTAGTGCCCCTGCTAATGCCTCACTATCGCGTGGAGAAACAACATAACCAATACCATCCACTAGCTCGCGTGCTGCGCCTGTGTCTGTTACGACACAGGGAAGCTCCGACAGCATCGCCTCGGCTACAACGTTTGGAAAACCTTCAGCCACCGAAGATGAACAGTAGATGTCAAACGCGCTGTAGGCCTCTTCAACCCGAGCACATTCACCGAACAATACAACTCGCTCACGCACACCACTCTCAGAGATCGCTCGCTGCAATTCTAAGTTCTCAGTAGAGACCCCCCTCCCCACGAGCACGAGACGACACCTAGGGTGCTGAGCTAGCACCTTGCGAAATGCCTCTATGAGAAACGTGTGCCCTTTTGCAACGTCATATCGCCCGACATTTCCTATGGCGACATCGTGATCGGCAAGCCCAAATCGGTGGCGCCACTCTTCGCGACGCTGGCGACTGCGATAAAATCGCTCGGCGACAAACCCATTATTGATTACCACTCCTTGAGTCCGCACAAAACCGAGCTCTTCATGCTGTTGTCGACTACGGTCGGTGCAGTAAATGATCTTTTTGGCAGAACGTGATGTAACTGCCGACAATCGAATGCATGCCTTTGTTACTATCTTGCGGCTCGCAAGGTCGTCTAATCCACGCCGGATGTTCCATACTACAGGCACTGGCTGCGCTAGAGAATATGCTGCCAGGGACATCAATAGGTTTGCATGATACATCCACCCTTGAACGATATCAGGCCGCAGGTCGCGCACGACCCTTCTCAATTGAGCTACCTTTACCACGACCCTGGGCGTTGGTCGCAAATGCATCGCAAAAACCGGCACACCTAGGTCTTGAAACGCATCAGCAAGACCTTCTCGAGCACCAAGCGTAACAATCGTTGAGTGATGCCCACGCTCCTGCAAGCCGGCTACTAACCGCAACAGCATGCGTTGCGCACCATCCCCGGTAAGACCAGTAATACAGTGCATGATATGCATAACGACAGATGATGAGGCGATAATAGAAAACAGCTACGAGAGGCGCGGGGCTGCCCCTCTCACGTGGCTTATTGTAGGATTGCCGAAGCGGATAGTGCATGATCGGCAACACGGTTTGCCTATCAACGAAGAAAGGTGGTGGCAAATAAAAGCGCCGTCGCGGAAATCAACGCTACGTTAGATGCTGGCCTCGAAGCTCACTGAGCGCCTTGCTTGCGTCTCGCTCGATGCTGTCCATGGCATCCTTACAATAGCTGGTTCGCATCGCACCTAACCCATCAGGGCCGAGATCTTCTGCCGCAAAACGAAGCGCTTTAGTAAAAGCCTGTCCTAACACAATCAGTGAGTCAAAAGTAACAGCACCATCACCGAGCGCATTAAGTATAAACGCAGTCAGGTTTTCTACGCGACTCTCATAGGGCTCCCACTTTGTAACGCCCTGAACCTCTCGCTCAGCCGGCGAACGCTGTAGGGCACGGGCCACTTGGTTATCGATTGCCCTCATTGCCTGAAGGAGCCCCTCTTCGCATTTGTCTACTTTTGCGTTCATGAGGCAATGTATCTCCAAAGAGTTGCAGTGGGTCAAGGTCTCACTGATGTTTTTGATCGCTTTACGGCAAACTTTTTTCTGGCAGCAGACGTACGGGAAAGATACAGCGTCCTGGTTCGAAGCTCTGCTCCTTCACTTTGCACATACACGGGCAGCTTCCGGTCTGAGCGAATCGACACACGAACGAAGAACTGATAGACGCCCTCAGAATTTGTGGCTATTGCCGCTAGTGGCTCACCTCCAGACATCAGGTACACCGTGACATTCGGTATACGGCTGCGATCAGCTGCACGAAGCCGTCCGGCAATTCGAACAAGCGGATTAGCTGAGGTTCCAGTAACACGAGAATTTATCGAAAGCGTTCCATCGGAGATATCACGATTAGCAGGTGGTGTAGGCGCTGCAGTTGGCGCTGCAGTTGCTACCGGTGTTGCCAAAGGCTCCACATAAGTTGTTGCCAAACACCCCCCGAAATTGTCGAGATGATACGATATGTCGTTAAGGCTCGCAGAAGAGAAGCTAGAGGCCGGTGGAACTCGGATGCTGGGATACATCAGACCGCTCATATCAGTCGTATCATGGAACGCCCCCAGATTGTGGCCGACCTCATGTGCAAAGACCCCAAAATTGGCCGCGGGAAGGTAATCCTGTGTTACCCCATACGAATACTGCGGCGCTGCGCAGACGGTGCCGATGTAGGCGATGCCAAGCACCGCACCGTCCAAATTTTTTCCGGTGAACAGGTGCTTAATATCAACAGCGCTGTCTAATTCTTCGGAACCTTCAACCAGATTCATCCTATTATCGGCATTTTCAACGAAGGCTGACAAAATCTCCCCAGAGCTTGTTGTTTGGTAAGGTGACACGTCAGTATACAGATGTTGCCGGACAATCTTAAAACGTAACCCAAGCTGCTTATCATAAATAACCTCTGCCGCGTTTATGATGGCGGCGATCTCTGCATTACTATTAGCGCCATACTTTGCATACCACTCAGGGTCGGCATCAGTGCTGATCGTTACGATTCTTCGAGTAACAGCTGTGCTAGTTGCTTTACCGGCAGAATCTGCAAGCAGAGGAGCTACCCTGTGCAGCGGTGTTGCCGCACCTTCACCAACTGCAGCAGCACAGGCGCCTCGCGTAAACGCGTGTGCTGGTACGCTGGCCACCCGCGCAGACACTCGCAGAGACCCATCGAGATTTACCCGAATAGTATAAATGCGCTGACGAGAACCACGTATACCTTTGGCTCGCCCAGGAAAGGATATCTTTAACTCTTTGCCGATAATAGACGCAGCCGAAGGCATCATGCGGGCTCCGCGTGTCCGATATCCACCCCCAACAGCGATCTTTCCTTGTAACAATATGGGACTAACAGGATCTAGCTGTTCACGACCCATCTGGCGCACTGAAGCCTTCCAGCTCTTGCTCTTCCGCAGGCGAAAGCGGGCGTCTATACGCCCCTCAGAGCGGATGCGACCAGCTATGCGGACGGTGGGGATAACCTGAGTTTCTCTACGCCCCCCCGCTTCTGCTTTCAACTCATAGAATCCCTGAAGGGAGAGCTCAGAGCGATACGGATTCAGATGCTCCGCAGCCTCAAGCTCCCCTGCTGACACAGCAGAAGAGATACTCAGCACCAACAAAAAGGTGCTCACCAAGCTCAACAGAAATAGATGCAACTTGCGATCTCTTTCCATGCAATCCCCCTGCCAACCTGTGACACCAATCTCAATCATTCCGCCTGAAATTGGTGTCCTATCAGGTAGGATGCCGGTGGGTACCTAATGACTCACACAAACCAGAAAACCCCCTTGCGGTGGAGAGTGAAGGCGCTTACAAGAACTATGTGACACCTACAAAAACCCTCACAATTACAGGTAAAATGGGCCAATATCGCAGCTCCCTGCAGCGTCTGGTGAGCACGTTGTGCGCAATTTTGTTTATGACGGGATGTGCTCGGACGCTGCTGCCCAGCCCGGAAGCCGCATTCCGCGAGGTATCTCCCCCTGAGCTATCTGACGACCTCGGTTTAGTGGGTCTGGCGGATGCTATCGAGGCACAACGAGCAGTGCTTGCTAAAACATCTAGCCGCACTATGCAGTTCGGGCCGGTGACAACCACCCGCAAAGCCTACCTAGAGAAGCTGGAACAGCTGCTGGTAGTTTTAAAAAGCTCAGAGCCAGTCGACCAAAAGCTCACCTTCATTCGCGATAACTTTCGAGCTGTGCGGCGGAAAACGCTGGGGAGAGGTTCTGCTGACCAGCTACTTTGAACCGGTAATCCCAGGCAGCCTCACCAAAACTCAGCGGTTCTCTCAACCATTGTATGCTCGCCCAGCTGATCTCGTTTCGATTGAACTTTCTTCGTTCGCTGAGCGATTTAGACAAGAGGGACTACTGAAAGGAAGAGTGCTCAACGATCGTGTGCTTCCGTATTTTTCACGTGAAGATATAGATGGAAAGAACGTACTTACTGGTCGCTCACTTGAGCTCTGCTACGTTGATCCTGTTGATGCTTTCTTCCTTCACATCCAGGGCTCGGGCACAGTGACACTTAGTGATGGCTCTCAACTCTACCTGAACTACGCAGAGAAGAACGGGTTACGCTATGAAGCGGTAGGGAAGTTTTTGAGAGAGAAGATCGCGCCCCTACCAATTACGATGCAACGCGTTGAAAGTGCCCTACGCACCATGAGCACCCAAGAGCGTAATCAGATCTTATTTCGAAATCCTAGCTACGTATTCTTTCGCACAAACACCGAACGCGCCGTTACCTCGTTAGGCGTTCCAGCGACCCCCGGGCGTACAATCGCCGCAGACCCTAAGTTTGCGCCCAAAGGGGCCCTGGCCCTCGTTACTTTTCCTAAACCCGTCTTTGCAGCTGGCCACGAGACCCGACCTGATCCGACAACAAAACAGCAGGTCTCGCGCTTGGTTCTGGACCAAGACTCTGGGGGCGCCATAACAGGCACTGCACGAATCGACCTTTTTTGGGGACGAGGTGACGATGCCAAGCGCCACGCTGGAGTGGTGCAAGAGCGCGCTCAGATGCTGTACCTGTTGCCCAAATAACGACGCTAGGCTCTCGGAGAGAGCCTAGGGCGGTCCGATCAACCGATGCGTACTATACCAGAGCTGCCTTGATGCGCTTAATGCCTGCGGCTACGTTCTCTTGCTTCTGAATCTTAAAACGCTTAGCTCCCTCAGCGATCTCTTGCGTATTCTCAACGTGTGGGCCGCCACAAAATTCAGCTGAGATCCAATTTTTCTGGTCTCCGATGAAGTATACGCTTACAATATCTGGATACTTCGCCCCAAATTCCATCTGTGCGCCTAGGCTCTCAGCCTGTTCGCGTGGCATCTCAACGCGGGCAACCGGCAAACTCTCGTTTATCTGCTGATTAACCACCTCCTCTACCTTTGCAAGCTCTTCAGGAGTTAGCTTGCGGTCGAGATTAAAGTCCATACGCAGCCGTTCTGCGGTGATATTACTCCCCTTCTGCTTGATGTTTAAGTCAACAAGCTTCTGCATTGCGGCAAGCAGTAAGTGGTGCGCTGTATGCAACTTCGTTGTCTCACGCGATTGGTCAGCGAGACCGCCTTTAAACTTTGCTTCTGCTCCAGCACGTGAGAGTGCTCGGTGCTTCTTTTCAGCTTCGTTAAATTCGCGAGTT
>JBIKWG010000184.1:0-6058 GCA_044356425.1 Bdellovibrionota bacterium
TCATGTTTACAGCCTTTTATAAAGGTTCGGTAACATGAGTTTTGAGTCATCGACTCATCAAACAGCTTCTCTTCGGTAACATCTAATTTGAGGCACTACGGACGATATGCGTCATTAAAGAGGTCGGGGCTCATAACAAAATATGCACATGAGCGCCTTTTACTCACCCACTGCAGCTGGCATTCACACCACCCCATCGGGCAGTGTTGCCCGCTTTTTTTTAACAGCCGTGGTGGTGGCTCTAGCTTCATCCGTTACGTGCGACTCGTCGGCGGCCCAAGATCTAACGCTTTTGGGCGGTCAGCTCTCTTCAGATTTAGCCGACCAGAACGCAATTCAAGCCCCCGCCCCGAGCATTGGATCTGCCGAGCGTCGCATTCTGCAAAGCGAGGGCTTCGCTCTCTTTCACCGAATCACCACGGCAGATGAGGGCCTTGGTCCTCGG
Organism: Bdellovibrionota bacterium; assembly: GCA_044356425.1. Taxonomy (GTDB): domain Bacteria; phylum Bdellovibrionota_C; class UBA2361; order UBA2361; family OMII01; genus OMII01. Next base: position 446 of record JBIKWG010000184.1, read on the forward strand.
TATATAAACCGCTCATGCGCCGGGTGCCACATCGACAACGGGAAGGGCCCACCCTCATTTTCACAAAGCAACAACCCTGGAAGTCGCGCAGTAGTTAAGACCAAAGCAGCAGGGCTACAGAGCAATGGCAGCGCCCCTGAGGTTAATGGCCTCGGGCAACAGATACTTGACCACGATCTTTTTAACGATCGAGAGCTGCGTACTTCGCTCTCATGGATTGAAACAACTGGCCGCTACAACGACGGCTCTCTCTATCGGCTTCGAAGACCAAACCTAACTTTCTCTCGGGCGGTTCAGAAATTCTCTCCTTTTTCATTTTCGTTTCGAATCGCTCCTGCGATAATTGGCCCTGGGTTATTGGAAGCGGTTCCTGCCTCAGCGATTGTGCGCCTAAGCGACCCGAACGATTCAGACCGAGATGGAATCTCAGGCAGAGTTAACTTTGTAGCTGATCACGAAAAAGGGGGCTACTCAGTTGGGCGCTTCGGACACAAAGCAACTTTGGCTTCAGTCAAACAGCAGTCTGCCTCGGCCTTGTATCATGACATGCAGATAACCAACCCACTCTTCAATGATTCGCCGGACGCTCAAGAGCTAGCCGACGAACAGCTACAGCTGCTCACACTGTATCAACGCCTCGCTGGTGTGCCTAAAGCTCGCAATCAGAGTGACCAACAGGTAATCACAGGAAAGCAGCTTTTTAAAACTCTCGAATGTAACAGCTGTCATCGCATGACTCTTGTTACAGGAAATAGTCACGAAGACCCTGAACTTCGCAACCAAACCATACACCCCTTCACCGATCTATTGCTTCATGACATGGGGCCAGGTTTAGCAGACTCGTGGCAAGAATTTTCTGCGCGCGGCTCAGAGTGGAGAACCGCCCCGCTTTGGGGAATAGGCTTTGTTGAGCGATTATCCAAGCGGATCTTTTATCTTCACGACGGGCGTGCTCGCTCGATTGAAGAGGCCATACTCTGGCATGGCGGAGAAGCCAGGCGCTCGACTAATCATTTTAAACGGCTATCCAAGCGCGAGCGCGATGCACTAGTGGCCTTTCTGCGTTCGCTTTAAACCCACAAAAAACCCCGCCTCACCTGGCCAGCAACTTAAGCCAGATGAGACGGGGCGGGAGATGAAATCGTGATGATGCGCCTTCCTAAAAGTTTTTCCAGATGTTTTGGTTTGCAACCTCGTGATGAAAAATTACCTCACCAGTTTTTACTAGCGTGCCCAACTCTCGAGGACAGCGGTCGGCTGATGCAAGTTTGCGCTCGATGAACTTCTCTTTTGGAACTTCGCCCATCATCTCTGTAACAAAATCGCTCTGTTTGCACAGGCGAATTGCGTCATAAATGCTTCCTGGAAGAAAGCGCGTCCGAGAGCGACGATTCTCTGTTACCTGCTGATCGTTCTTAGGGCCCCTAAGACCCGTGTAGAGAATCGAAAGAAAGGCGAGATATGGATTGGCATCAGGAGCAACCGTTCGAACCTCAAGTCGAGCAGACTTCTCGTTCCCAAGCGGGATACGGATCATCGAAGTTCTATCTACCGGTGAAGAGCGAATCTGGTTTGGTGCTTCGAAGTGAGGATCAAGGCGACGGTATGCGTTGACACTTCCGTTAATAATTAAACAGATATCATTGGCATTATTAAGGAGCCGGTCAACGAAATCCCACGCAGAGGACGAAAGACCATCCTCTCCGCTTGCATCGTAGAAAAGATTCTTACCTTTCTTCGACAACGAAAGATTGGTGTGCATACCGCTGCCATTAATGCCAGCGATCGGCTTCGGTAAGAACGAAGCGGTGAGCCCTGAATTAGCTGCTATTTGACGTGCCGTGAGCTTGTAAAGCTGCACCTGGTCAGCGGCTAAGAGGGCGTCGCAGTAGGTGTAATTCAACTCAAACTGTGATGGCGCAACCTCTGGATGATCCTTCTCATTCTCAAAAGCCATGGCACGCTGTGCCTCAGCAAGTGAATCGATAAAAGCCTTTAGAGGATCACACGGCAAAGAGTGATAGTAACCACTACCCGATACGAGCTTAAAACCATCGCGCTCGTTAAAATTCTGCTCGGCATCACGTCCCTCAAAAAGGAACCCTTCGCACTCTACTGCGATGTTTGCAACAACACCCTCTGCTTTGTACAGGTCATCGCAGAAAGCCTTGAGCCGGCCCCGCATGTCAGACATGTACCCCTTGCCATCTCGATCTTTGATTAGACCGAAAACCATGACCTTGCCTGGTCCGAAAACATCCGCGGGCAACCAGCGAAATGAGCCCCAGTCCACATCCAAACGCAGGTCAGATTCTTTAACGACCGAGAAGCCCCTAATTGAGGACCCATCAAAGGTCAAATTATCATGCGACTTCAAGAGAAACTTCTTGTCGTAGTCCAACATGTGGAATCGACCCTCGATATCAGTAAAGCAAACGGTAACCGCCTTGATTCGCTTCTCTTCGTGGAGGTACTTAAGGTAATACTCTCTCAGTTCATCTTCAGGAGTCCGACGAGCGACCTTCTCTTTAGCAGCCAGGTTAAGCTCTTCAAGCTCATCATAAGGGATTACAAGAAAGTTCCTTAAAGCAGTATCCATACGCTCCTTAATCACAAAAAAGCAGAAAACTGTGATAATCTAGCACTCTTTTAGTCTTAGCGGCTAGAAAATTATGCTAGCCAAACATATGTGGCTTTAGATTCGGACGGGCCATCGACCGCAGATATCCTAAAACTGGCTCAAGTATTGCGGCAAGCAAAGACCCTTTGAAAGGCAATAGCCCTTACTGTGCTTGGCAAGTAACGAACGAAGCCAGTAAAACCGGCTATTTATAGCAGGCACCCGCCCCGCCACTAACCTAGCCAACTTTGATGGACGATTACGGAAAGAGATTAGCTCCACACTGTTGAGGCAGCACCCGATTGTGGCGATCCCTAGCAAAAGAGCAGAGGAATGGATCCAGGAGGACTATGGTTTCAGGTGTTGGTAAACAGGCAGCGAACAACCGGGCGGCTCAAGCACAGGAGCAGCAGCAGATGGAGTCTAGACGACAAGAAGCGCAGGCGGCTCAAGCAGCTCAACAAGCCATGGCTCAGCAGCAGTCACGCGAAACGCCAAAAGAAAAACCAGCCGCTAGCTCGGGAGCCCCAACAAAACGGCTTGATGTAGTCGCCTAAGGCTCAGCTACGAAAGGCCAAGCTACAGCGATAATGTCTCCATAACAGCCGAGGTCGTCTGATCAACGAATAACACCTGTTTGGTGCGCTTTAAGCCCAGCTCCACTGCCTTATTTCGTATTCCTGAAAAGAATTTCTCTTTTGCAAACGGCGGCATCATCGCCATTGGGAAGTCTTTAAAATATAGCTTAATAACCCCCTCGTCATGCGAGACCTCATGCTTAACGAATTTCGGGCCAGCGATCGGATTTGACTGAACAGCTGCAACTAAAGCCTCAACACCGCCGGAATGTTTATCAGCTACTTGCTGAGAAGAGGCCGCCGGCGCTGCGCTTTCCGCCTGCTTAAGACTCTCCATAAAACCCGAAAAGCGCGCGCGAGCCTCTTCTGATGGCGCGATTTCAAGCGCTTTCGTACCGTATTGACGTGCCGTCTTGAAGTCACCTTTCTGATGGTAGGTAATCGCTACGTAGGCCATGGCGGGGAAGTTTTTAGGATCCTGCGCAAGCACTTTCTTGAGCTCTTTAATCGAATCGTCAAACCGCCCAAGGAAAGTTAGCGTGCTGGCATAGCGAGCGCGGGCTCCGAGGTCCTGCTGCTCTATACGAAGATATTTCTCGTAAAATTCTAGCGATTTGGAGAATGCTTGCTGCTCAAAAGATACATCGGCCATTAACAGCAGAGCACCAGGGTCATTCGGAGCAACGTGCAGAATGCGGCTAAGGACATCGATAGCCTCAAACACCAAGCCTTGCGAGGCCTTGGGCTCTTGTCGAATCTTATCACCTAAAATCCCGGCAAAAACCTTAAGTTTAGTCAGATCTTCTGGCGCAGCCTCAACCTCACGCCGCATAGCAACGATCTGAGGGTCGCTGTTATCCTCCTGAAGCTCTTGTGCCGGACTAGCGGCTCCGTTAGCCACCCGCAAAGAGGGAGATTGAAGAGTTACTTGAAGAGCATAGCCTAAACCGAATAGCACCACAGCCGCCCCAGCAAGCAAGGTATAGCTCTTTAGGGAGGTGGATACGAGATTTTTACCGCAGGCCGGGCAAAACCTCATGCTACCAGCCACACTCGCACCACACCGACCACACGCCGTTACGACTGCATTCATTTTTAGCCCTTTACTCGCACGATACCAGTTTGACCTTTACACATATCTCTTTCAGCCTGAAGGATCTACCATCCTGAGGGAAAGATCCAGCCTTCTCACCACCCCAATTCTTTGCGTTGATGGGCAAAAACCGACGTGATAATTTGAGGGGGTCAAACACTTTACAAGGAATTCAGTGTCTATACCCCCCTCCCCCTGCCTGAAGAGAACACCGAGAGATCGAGAGCCTCAGAGCATTTCGCTGGTAATTCCCTGCTACAATGAAGAGGCCGTGCTACCCGAGTTAAGACGCCGACTCACTGATGTAGTTAATCAGTATCGCTACCCCTGCGAAGTTATATTAATAGACGATGGCAGCTCGGACGAAACGTGGCCCTTGCTGTGCCAGTTTGCTCAAGAAGCTAGGTTTGTTAAAGCTATCCGACTCGCACGAAATTTTGGACATCAAACTGCAGTAACGTGCGGGCTCGATCAAGCGGCGGGCGAAGTAGTTGTTATACTAGATGCCGACTTACAAGATCCCCCCGAACTCATTCCAACGATGCTTGCGGAATGGAAAGACGGATACGACGTTGTCTATGGCCAGCGACGAACACGCGCCGGAGAGTCCGCAAGTAAAAAGCTTTTTGCTTTTCTCTTCTATCGCCTCTTTGAGCGCATGGTCGGATTCTCAGTGCCGCGAGACACCGGTGACTTTCGCTTAATGGACAGACGCGCCGTAAACGCCCTTCAATCTCTTCGTGAGCGCCATCGTTTCGTAAGGGGAATGGTCTCATGGATCGGCTATCACCAGAAAGCAGTGCAATACGATCGACCTGAACGATTTGCGGGCACAACGAAGTATCCATTTCGCAAATCACTCTTCCTTGCAATCGATGCGATTACGTCCTTCACTTACGCACCGCTACGACTAGCCTCATACCTGGGCGTGCTCACGTCGGTCTTTGCTTTTTTATATATCGGAGTCGTTGTCATACTAAAGATATTGGGTGTTAACTTCTCAGGTTATACATCTATTATGGCCTCGATTCTCTTCCTCGGAGGAGTGCAGCTCACCGTATTGGGAATCCTAGGTGAGTACGTGGGACGAATTTTTGAACAGGGTCAACAGCGCCCGCTCTATTTAATCGATACAGTACAGGGAGAGCCGTTGAAGTACGGAGCAAATCATCAGGCATGACAGCCAAACGCATCGCGATTGTTGGTGGCGGCTTTACTGGTCTCGCTGCAGCTTTTGACTTAAGTAAAGCAGGCTGGGAGGTAACCGTCTTTGAGAGCGAGTCCGATATTGGCGGCCTCGCAGGCACCTTTGAGCTCTCTCC
>JBIKWG010000185.1:0-6036 GCA_044356425.1 Bdellovibrionota bacterium
TTCTAAACTTTGCCTTCAGGGTGTGTGACCACACTTCTTCGGGTACGGGTACGTTCACGTTCATGTGCACGTGCATGTTCACGTCCGGAAACGCCAGTTCTACCCACTCGATTCCACGATGAGCCTACTTTTTGTGGTCTGCATAAGCCCTTACCAAGGCAACCTGAATCCTCCGGGGGTTGGGAGCTTACTTATTTGCTTGATTCACAGATGGGCTCGTCGTATCCTACGGCCCATGACTGTTTCAGCCGTTGGCTACATTTTTATTCTCGTGGTGGGTCCTTAACTTCAAGGCGGAGTCTAATCGTGTATCGAATCGAGGCTCTGCAAGAAAGCAGGGCCTTTTTTTTGCTCCATCCAGACAGCATTCCCTGTTTGGAAAGCAAAACCAGCGATAGAATGGATGGTTCAGCCTAGTGCTGTGGAACAGAACTCAAGGTTAGGCTTATGGCAAATCAACAACTACTTTCACCGCGGGTGCCAGGCGCCAAGCGCACGATAATCGAGAAGATATGGGACTCTCACTCTATTACCACGAGTGAGGTTGCCGACGGGGCCCCTCACCTCTTGACGATCGACTTTATGTTACTTCATGAAGTAACATCCATCCAGGCATTTACTCTTCTCAAAGAGCGGGGAATTCCGCTATTCGACCCAAGTCGGGTAGCCGCAACCCTTGACCACAGCATCCCAACCCGAAAAAATAGATTTGAGATATACGACGAGTCCGCTCGTACGCAGGTCGAGAGTCTACGAACGCTCTGTAAAGAGTTCGGTATTACCCTGCACGACTTTGGCTCTGGCCAGCAAGGAATTGTGCACGTCATCGGACCAGAGCTGGGTCTAACGCAGCCTGGCATGACGATTGTATGCGGAGATTCTCACACATCGACCCATGGAGCCTTTGGCGCCTTGGCATTTGGAATCGGAACAAGTGAGGTTGGACACGTATTAGCGGCAGGCTCTATCTTGCAGCGCCAACCCAAGACAATGCGCGTAGCCTTCAATGGGCGGTTCCCTAAGGGCGTCTACGCCAAGGATGCTATCCTCAAACTTATCGCTGAAATCGGAATCAGCGGCGGAAACGGCTACGTTATCGAATATTGTGGTGAGGCCATCCGCGCCATGACGATGGAAGAGCGCATGACGGTATGCAACATGAGTATCGAGTGTGGGGCCCGAGCCGGTCTTATATCACCAGACGATACGACGATTAGCTACCTCAGGGGCCGGCCCTTTGCACCGAAAGACAGTGAGTGGGATGCGGCTGAGGATCTCTGGCGCTCGTATGCAAGCGATGAAGGATGCAGCTATGACCGTGAGATTGAAATTAATGTTTCAACATTAACACCGATGATCACGTGGGGCACCAATCCCGAGCAAGCCATTGCTGTTCGAGGAAACGTCCCCCAGCTCTCTGAGCTTCCTGAAACGCACCGCAAGGTGGCCGAACAAGCACTCAACTACACCAGACTCTCGCAGGGCCAGCAGCTCATCGGAGTTCCACTGGACTGGGCGTTTATCGGCTCATGCACCAACGGACGGATTGAAGACCTACGAGTCGCTGCTTCTATCTTACGAGGTGCTAAAGTGCATCCCCACGTCACTCTGTACGTAGTTCCTGGCTCCGAAGCTGTTATGGCTCAAGCTGAGCGTGAAGGCCTCAAAGCTGTATTTGAAGATGCAGGAGCACACTTTCGAATGCCCGGCTGCTCGATGTGCCTTGCGATGAACGACGACAAGGTCCCAGCAGGTAAACGATGCATTAGCACCTCGAACAGAAACTTTATGGGGCGCCAAGGCGAAGGAAGCATTACGCACCTTGCGTCGCCAGCAACCGTAGCAAGCAGCGCTATCACTGGGTACATCTGTGAGCCCTGTCTATAGTTACAAGAAAAAGAACACGAAAAGACACGAGAAAAACAACATGGAACCCTTTAAAACAGTCACCTCTCATGTAGCCCCCGTTCCGATTAAAGACGTGGATACAGATATGATAATTCCGGCTCAATTTCTTACGAGCATTTCACGCAGCGGGTTTGGCCAACACCTTTTTGCTAGACTCAAGGCGAGCTACACGGATTTTTATCTCAACGAATCACGCTATCACGCCGCTCAAGTTCTGATAGCAGATAGCAACTTTGGTTGTGGCTCATCGCGAGAACACGCTGTATGGGCACTCGCTGGTGCCGGCATTAAAGTTATTATCGGAAAATCATTTGCTGACATCTTTGCAAACAATAGCGGAAAGAACGGACTACTGTTAGTGACACTCCCGGCCGATGTAGTGAACAACCTGCTTAGCGAGGCTATCGCAGGAATACTACAAGTAACCGTTGATCTTGCTGCTCAGTGCGTAACAACAGCCGACGGGCGCTCGTGGTCTTTTCCGTATGACCCGTTTGTCAAACATTGCTTACTTAATGGCCTCGATGAACTTGAGTATCTGCGCTCTAAAATTCCCGAGATTGCGCGGCGCAAAGCCAGCCAGAAGGTCTTTTTTGATGCACGATTTCCTAACCGGTAACGCTCTATGACAGCTAAGAATATCGCAGTGTTGGGCGGCGACGGAATTGGCCCTGAGGTGATGCCGTCAGCTCTAGAGGTGCTGCAGGCAGTGGGGTCAAAGTACAACCGCTCCTTTACTTTCACACCAGCTCTTGTTGGCGGCGCTGCGTTTGAGGTGCACGGCTCGCACTTTCCTGAGGAAACACGAGCCGTATGTGAAGCTGCAGATGCTATTTTGTTCGGCTCTGTCGGTGGACCAGTCAATGAATCTCACCTTCCGAAATGGAAGGCCTGCGAAACTAATTCAATCCTTGCGCTCCGCAAAGCGTTTGGACTGGCGGCTAACTTCAGACCAGCAAAGGTGTATCGTCAGCTTTCAGGAAGCTGCCCATTACGGGACGATGTAATCGCCGGCGGAGTAGATCTCCTTATTATTAGAGAGCTGCAGGGAGATGTTTATTTTGGTGAACACTCATTCTTTACTCGGCAATCAATACGATGTGCTCGCGATAGTGGAGAGTATTCTGAAGAGCAGATAGCTCAAGTAGTTCGGGTAGCCTTCGAAGCCGCCCGTACCAGACGCAAACACGTTACCTCAGTAGACAAAGCTAACGTGCTACACACCTCCAAGCTGTGGCGGGAGGTAGCACGAGAGGTCGCAGCACAGTATCCTGATGTTACACTCGAAGAGATGCTAGTGGATAACTGTGCCTTGCAGCTTGTAAAGAACCCGGGACAATTCGACGTCATTGTCACCGGAAACCTCTTCGGAGATATATTATCTGATCTCGCCGCCGCACTTCCAGGCTCGCTTGGACTCACCCCTTCTGCTAGCCTCAATAGCAGTGGATTCGGTTTGTATGAACCATCGGGTGGCTCTGCTCCAGACATCGCTGGCAAAGGCGTAGCAAACCCGATTGCACAGATACTTTCTGCCGCGATGATGCTTCAGTTCTCGTTTCAGTGGCTGGAGGAGGCTGCGGCGATTGAACGAGCCGTGCATGATGCCCTAGAAGCTGGTTTCCGAACCCACGATATAGCAACGAATAAACAAGAAGCGATCTCAACCAACGAGATGACTCGTCACATACTTGATAGGATACGCTAATGGAAACAACACCGTACATCTGGATGAATGGCTCCTTTGTTGAGTGGGAAAACGCTAAAGTTCACGTAATGACTCACGCTCTGCACTATGGAGACGGGGCATTTGAGGGAATTCGCGCCTATAAAACTGAGCGCGGAGGAGCCGTATTTAGGCTGCGCGAACATATGGAGCGACTGGCGTATTCAGCCGGCGCATTGGCGATGAAACTCCCTTACTCTGTAGATCAGCTTGCAGATGCAACAACCGAGCTGCTCCGTCGAAACAACCTGCCACAGGGGTACATACGCCCGCTTGCGTTTTACGGCTACGGCGTTATGGGATTGAACCCGCGCAATTCACCTGTCGAGGTGATGATCGCTTGCTGGCCGTGGGGCGCATACATTCCTGTTGAAGCGGCAGACATAAAAGTAAGCAAATATATCCGCATTCACCCGCGCTCTACCGTCGCAGATGCGAAGATTTGCGGGCACTATGTAAACAGCATCCTAGCTACGCTTGAATTGCGTGGCACTCCATACCACGAGGCGCTCTTTCTGGACTCCGACGGTCGTATAGCAGAGGGACCTGGGGAGAACTTCTTCATCATCCGCGGAAATGAGGTGGTGACGCCCCCTCTTGGCACCATCTTGGCAGGCATCACTCGCTCAACAATAGTCGAGATAGCGCGCGACAGTGGCCTTACCGTCACTGAGCGACCACTAACACTCGACGAGGTCTACGATGCTGACGAGGCGTTCTTTACCGGCACGGCCGCTGAGGTAACACCGATCGGCTCAATTGATGATAGAGCATTAAAGAGTAACGGTGCTGGCCCTGTGTCGCTCATGCTTAAAGGGCGCTATCTTGACGCAGTGCACGGGCGACTTCCGCAGTATGAGAAATTTCTAACCTACGTGGATGCACCTCACCACAGCAGTAAAGACTAAGTAGCACACCAAGTATTTATTACCCGGTAAACAGATAGATATGTCAGATAAAGATCTAAAGAGCCTTCGTCAGGTGCGAGAAGAGATTGATAAACTCGATAGCCAACTGCTTGCAACGCTTGCGCAGCGTAGGCAGCTCGCCGAGCAGGTCATTGAAGCTAAAGATGCTTCGCTAGCTGAGGTACGAGATGAGGCCCGCGAGCGGGCGCTGCTGATGAAACGCATTTCAGAGGGCCGCGAGCTAGGCTTAAGCCCGATGCACGTTACAAAGATCTACCATGAGATAATTGCTGAGTCGATTCGTCATCAGCAGGACTATCTGCAACGAAAGCTTAATGGCAAGTCACCGCAGAGCAGTCAGACTACAGTCGCATTTCATGGAATCGATGGCTCGTACGGTCACCTTGCAGGGCAATCATTCTTTAAAGAATCTGGTCGACGCACACCTGGACGCTACATCGCTTGCAGCTCTTACGAAGGAGTCGTGAAAGCAGTTGAATCAGGCGCATGCGATTACGGCATTCTTCCCATAGAGAATACTACCACAGGAGCAATAAACGAGGTGTATGACCTCTTACTGCAGTCTCGTGTATCTATCGTAGGGGAAGAGAAGCACTCTGTGCGCTACTGTGTCGTTGGTTATGAGGGAATACCCGTAGCGCACTTACAACGAATTCACTGTAGCCCGCAAGCAGTGGCAGAGTGTAGCCATTTCTTAGCAACAGTTCCCTTGTGTCAGGTCGAATACTCTCAAGACTCTGCGAGCGCCGTAAAACGGGTCAAAGAGCTGGCCGAGCCGCCCCACGCTGCCATTGCAAGCGAGGAAGCAGCAGAGCTATTCGGTTTACACGTGGTACAGCGTGGTATCGGTAACCAGGAAGACTCTTACACCCGCTACCTCGTTATCGCCAAACAGCCATCGAAGGTAGATCCTCGTGTGCCCAGCAAAACTTCGATCATCATACATACGGCGAATAGAGCAGGAGCACTTGTAGATGCGCTCTCAATCTTTAAGAGCCACCAGATTAACCTCACGAAACTTGAGAGCCGGCCAGTGCCCGCAAACGCCTGGGACGAGATGTTCTATCTCGATTTTCATGGCAACCTTGATAGTGTCGAGATTAGTGCGGCACTCGCAGAGCTTACTCGCACCGTGCGATTTATTAAGGTGCTAGGGTGCTACCCTGCCTGCGACATCGAAGCGGTTGATGTGGCACATGAGCCACTTGCAGCCGCAGGGCAGCAACCGATACCTCCAGTAGCGTGTGAGGTATCAACAAAGCAGAGCGCAACAAGCGCAAGCAGCAAAAGCTCGGCCTATAAACTCGCAAGCCGTGAGCATAAGCCCACCAACACCGTAATTACGGTTGGCAATGTAGCTATTGGCGACGGAAACTTTCTGGTGATTGCGGGCCCCTGCTCTGTAGAATCGCGCGAACAGATTATGGCGTGCGCTCAACATGCTCACAGCCACGGCGCCAAGATTCTGCGCGG
>JBIKWG010000186.1:0-5983 GCA_044356425.1 Bdellovibrionota bacterium
TGCCAGAATAAACACGGTATTAGGAGGTGGTTCTTCCAAGCTCTTAAGCAGTGCATTAAAGGCGGACACACTCAACATGTGCACCTCGTCAATGATGTACACCTTGAATCGATATCCTGGTGGAGGTAGAGACTTGAAAGAATCCATCAAATCTCGGACGTTATCGACGCTATTGTGCGAGGCTCCATCAATCTCTCGAACGGCAAGGCTTGTTCCAAGGCCGATCTCTTTGCATGCACTGCATTCAAGACAAGGCTCAGTCGCTCCGCTCTTTTGACAGTTGATGGTTTTAGAAAGAATGCGCGCTACGGATGTTTTTCCTACACCACGTGGGCCGGTAAAGAGATACGCATGAACGACTCGATCACGACGAATAGCATTGGCTAGGGTTCGCGTTACGTGCTCTTGCCCACTGACTGAGGCGAATCCGTCCGGACGATATTTTCTTGCTAAGACCAGGTATGACACGCGCTTTTTCCCGTGGTGATGCTAACGCTGCTCTGTCCCTCGAGGTGGGTTGAAGACCCCTCACAAACGCGGCAGGCAGGTTGCCTTGCGTTCTCTAAAACGGCGACTGGAAACACATCACAGATATATGTAGTGCGGTTGCTACCTTCCGGTCCTGGCCGAGTTCGTACACTCTCTCGCGCGCTCCAATCGCCGCAAGAACACACTATACCTTCCATTTAGAGAGCTGTCACGGCTCGTACCTCTCGGTTCGTCGATTCTTTTGAAGCAGGTGTCTTGTGATGCACGGTGCACCACCATCTGAGGCACCATGCATCATAAGCCACCCAACCAACAAGCAAATTCAAATGGTTATATATTGGACCGCATGGCATGGCGGTTGCCATGCTTATGGCATGCTTAAAATGAACAACCGAATCCTCAAAGAAGTGGCGTTTCAACTAGAATCTGGCAATCCGGCTTGGGGGATGCTTTTTGCAAATGAGTACCTATCTTCAGAGTGCTGGCTTCGCCGGGCTCTAAGAGCACGATACATATCACGGGCAACGAAACCAGCACTCTGCCCGCAGCTTATTGAGAAGCTGCTAGCGGGGGCTCGGGCTGCCGAGCTGTGCAAAGAAGAGCTGCGTGAGATCGGGGCACGCTCGATTCCACCGCGCCAAAGGGTAATTCCTGTTGCACCACCGCGCACCGTTGCAGAGCGCCATATATCTCGGCTGAGAGTTGGAGTGCGGTGCTAATCGATTGACCGAGAGAGGTCATTTTCCACACCGTATAGCACCTACCACCTGGCGATATGCATTTCTTAGAAGTTCGCCGTAACCAGTTAGCTCAGAGCTACTCTCCCCTGCCCTGCTGCTCAAGCAGCTCAAGAAGGCGATCGTACTTTGCAGTAAGCTCGATGAAGTCATCTGATTGCCCCTCTCCGGTCAGAACATTACGGTCAGGATGAACCGCCTTTACCTTTTCTCGATAAGCCATCTTAATCTCATGGGGCGAGGCCTGCGGAGATAAATCAAACTCTTTGAGCAGAAGCTCATATTCGCTGCGCACAGGACTCATTCGAGTCTCTGCAGGATACGCCACAAACGAGGGCTCCTCCGACACCTGCTGATGCTGCAGATTGCCTGCAATGCGCCTCCGATTGGCATTACGCCTGGCCACAGCCAAACGCACACTTCTAGCCGCTGCACAGAGCACAAGGATAGCAGCCAGAGAAGTCACCACAGCCGCGACAAACCCGCTGCGAACAAAGGTCTCAAATCTCAGCGATATCGGGACCCCCGTAATCATCTGCTTCATGACGAGGTTTGCAGCGGCCCCCCTTCCACTTGCCATCAGAGCAGCAGCGCAGCGCCCGCGAATGGCATCATTTAGCTCAGGTGAATCAGGTCGAAACAGGTCAAGCAGTGATAGGAGTGCAGCCGCACCCTGCGTATCTTCCTCGCTCTTACTGACTGCAAGCTGGTCAACTGCACCTGAGATATACCTCACAAGAGCTGCACGAACCCCCTCATCTTTACTTGCATATAGACGCAATCCGCCCTTGACCGGATCTTGAACAACTACAGAGAACTGCTGTGCAGGCAACATCTCAATGCCCTTTAACACCAGATTATGATGGACCGGAGTTCGAGAGATAGGGTCGGTATGTGACAGCAGATACAGTGCGCCTGCGGCATCGCCTTCGGCCAACCACTGCTCGCTACCCTTCATGATAATTCCAGAGATTGCAGACGCACTGACCTGCGAGAAAAGCTTGTCTCTTCGCAGGCGCTCTAGACCAGCGATAGTTTCAACCGGAGAGCGCTTATTAATACCCTGAACCAGCAGTATTAACTGATTGTATGATTGCACCACCTCTGTCTGCCTTGAGTTATTTCCGGCGACCAAATTCACAACTGCCCGAAGGTGGCGAGCCGACTGCGAAACCTGCCCCTGCTGTAACAATGCTGCCGAGCGATCGATTAACAGAGCTGAGCACATATCACCAAAGGAAGAGCGCCGCAGCATTTCGCCAAACCGTGCCAGCGAATCTATCCCTACTTGAGAGAGTGTGACGCACAGGGCCTGCTCTCGAACATCTAAACTAATGAACTGCAGAGCGCGAGAAACAACACTCCCCCCGCGCTCAAGCGCCATGATACCAGTCAAAAAATCTTCGTATGCTTCGGCTGACATACTTCGCGATGAGAGCGCTGCGACGACTCCTTGTGCCGCCAACTCAGTGTCACCTTCAACAAGCGCCTTAGATACGATCTGTCTAAGGTCCAGAACAGGAACCAATGCGAGAAGTTCGGGCTCCGCCAGATACCGAAGAACTACTCCACGCTCTACTCCGTTTCGAGGAAGCAAAATAGGCTTCTTGCCGATAACAACCTTAACCGTGCTCTCTGTAATGTCTTCTCGTGAATCGACCTTAAATTGAACGCCTCGATAGGTGATAGAATCAGCTAGAGCGCTCAGATGAGCGCACGACACAGATACAGCTAAAACGACTGACCAAAGCCAGCACGCTCGCGTGCAGAAATATGCCCTACAACTATTATTAAGTGCCATTTTTATTGCGGTGGCTTAACCCCATACACTGGCACAAGCACCTCGGGCTGCTCGATGCTGTCAGTCTTTAAAGTAACGGTAGCCCTCAAATCCCGAGCTACTCGTCGAGGATCAAGTTTGATAACGATCACACCCTGCTTGCCTGGCTGAATGTCTATCAGCTCAGCTCTTATTGCTGAATCAGAGCTAGAAACCCCCACGATTCGGATTGGCTTCGATGCCATGTTTTGCCATTGAATGCGGCGCTCTACCTCGTGAGAAGCAGACACCAGCCCAAACGACACCGTTGCAGGAACAATGCGAACATCTCCCACTATCCGCCCAATTACAGGCACGTTGAGAGCGGGAAAATCAGCGCCGGCAAATGAAACCACCACACGCTCGCGGAGTTCACCAAGCGGGGCTGAAGGAAGAAGTCGCACTCTATAGCTGGCAGTCTTGGCGCGTCGCGCTATTTCTTCTACCTGAAGAAACTTTGAAGACGGGGCGACCCGCTGCACCTTGCGATCCGAATCAGCTGCTATGGTAATCACAAACTCTTTCTGACGACTTGTAAGCGAACTCGACCGTGCCAGTTCGCCAAAATCGACCTTTGCTGGCTCTACTTTTACATCAGAAACTATAGTACCACGCAGCGTTAACACGAAGTCCGCCACATCCCGATCTGATGTGCGAACATGCACCTGCTTAAACTTACTGCCAGAGAATCCAGCCGTATCAAACTGCACTCGAATCATTTCTGACTTACCTGGTGGAACAATCGGCGAGGTAAGCGTAGCCGCTGTACAGCCACATGTCGGGGCAATACGAGAGATCGACAGATCGGCGGTTCCTATATTACGAACCTCGAAGTCGTGAACAACGATGGTCCCCTCAGAAACTGTGCCGAATTCATAAGCTTTTTCGGGTATTACTACACGAGAGCGCTTCTCTTTTACTTCTGACCATGCGTCATGCCCAGCAATGACAAAAAAACACAGGAAAGAGCAGCCAATCGCTAACACACGGGCAATAGGATTCACACGAAAAACGGTGCTCAAAGCGGCCTCCTAAGAGTACGTGATGCAACCCTTCTTTCGCACTAAAAGAGCTGCGTTTTATCCAAAAACTTGGTCGAAAAATTACCACTTCTGAAGTCAGGATGGGACAGAATTCTTCGATGGAGTTCAATATTAGTTGTTATGCCGTCTATCAGATACTCGTCGAGGGCAACCAGCAGCTTCTTAATGCATGATTCTCGATCTTTATCCCGCACAATAAGCTTGGATATCATCGAATCATAGTAAGGTTTTACGGAATATCCAGCGTATATGGCCGAGTCCACACGAATGCCATTTCCTCCTGGAGGATGGTAGCTCTTAATGAGACCAGGACATGGAATGAGCGTCCGCGGATCTTCGGCATTGATGCGAGCTTCAATGGCGTGTCCAGATATTTTAACATCCTTCTGCTGCAAAGAAAGATCCAAACCTGCGGCCAGTCGAATCTGTTCTTTTACCAAGTCGGTATCAGTTACCAGCTCCGTAACCGGATGCTCGACCTGTAAACGCGTATTCATCTCGATGAAATAGAACTTATGATTATCGAGATCTGCAAGGAACTCTACTGTACCCAGGCTTGTGTAATTAACTGACTTCGCAAGCTCTACAGCTGCATCTTGAATCTGGCTTTGCAGATCAGCAGGAAGTCCAATAGAAGGCGACTCTTCAAGCACCTTTTGATATCTACGCTGAATCGAACAATCTCGAATTCCAAGGTGAATAACCTTGTGAGACTGATCGCCCGCTATCTGCACCTCGATATGACGCACCTTGGGAAGATACTTCTCAACGAGCAGATGTCCGTCACCGAAAGCTGCCTCGACTTCGCGCTGCGCAGTCTGAAAGGTCGCCACCAACTCATCAGAGCTGTTAACAATCTTCATTCCGCGACCGCCGCCGCCGGCACACGCCTTAAGGAGGATCGGATAGCCAGCTTTTTCTGCAATTTTAAGCGCCTCTGCCGGATCAAGAAGCCCCTTACTGTCGCCAGGGATAGTTGGAACGCCAACCTTATCGGCAACACGCCGAGCGCGGGCCTTATCTCCCATTACTCGCATGTTTCTTACTGTAGGCCCGATAAAGGTAATACCGCAGCTTGCACAAATCTCAGCAAAAGCTGCGTTTTCGCTTAAAAAGCCGTAGCCTGGATGGATCGCATCAGCTCGCGTTGCGACCGCCGCCGACATAATTGCAGCAATGTTTAAGTAACTCTCTTTTGCAAGCGCTGGGCCTATACAAACACTCTGGGTAGCCAGCTTTACGTGCAGCGCATCCTCGTCGGCTTTTGAATGAACTGCTACTGTTTTTATTCCTAGCTCGTGGCAAGCTCGAATAATTCGAAGAGCGATCTCACCGCGATTAGCGATGAGCACCTTTTGAAATGGAATACCGCCCATAGATTGCTAACCTGCTGGATCGATCAAGAATAGAACTTCACCGAACTCAACCACCTGGCCCTCGGCGCCAAGGATCTTAACGACTTTTCCGGAACTTGGAGACTCAATCTCATTCATCAGCTTCATAGCTTCAACGATGCACAGTGTGTCACCCTTGCTCACTACATCACCTTCCTTAACAAACGACGGCGCGTCCGGTGAGGGCTTCTTGTAGAAAGTGCCGACTATCGGTGACTCAACCTTCACAAAACGACTAGTATCCTCTGTGGCTGAAACTACCGCAGAAGCGATCGCAACCGGTGCTTGCAGCGGAATAGAGGGCACCACATCAAAGCGAGCTTCAGTAGCGATGTAGGCGCCAGCCGACGTCCTAGATAACTTGACGCGTGTTCCTTCCTGCTCGAGCTCGAACTCAGTGACTTCGTTCTGCTTCAAGATTTTAATGATGTGCTCAATGTCCTTGATGTCCATGGCGCGTATCCTAGCCATGAAGCGAGCTGAAAGCCAAGAGTATGCGAT
>JBIKWG010000205.1:0-5489 GCA_044356425.1 Bdellovibrionota bacterium
CTGTGTAGAAGACCGAGCACGCCAGCCACAGCAGGCGCGGCCATCGAAGTGCCATCCTCATATCCATAGTCGCTATTTGGCAGAGTGCTGTAAATGTAAGAGCCCGGAGCTGCAAGATGTACTGTGTTATAACCGTAGTTCGTGTAGCTGCCGCCGTCCCCATTTGTCCCCAACGCCATCACAGAGATAAGTCCAGGCACCTTTAAGTTAGCTGGATAGGAGGGCGTAACATCGTTGTTCGCAGACTCATTTCCGGCGGCGACCGAGGCTGCAATTCCGGCGGCGCTCTGGTTCTTAAAGGCTTCTTCAAGGGCGCGGAGATAGCCTGGCCCGCCCAAAGAGTAGTTTGCCACTGGGATGTTTACGCCGCGATTCTTCATCATCGTTACGTAGTCTACCCCTTTTACAACCGTCCAAGTTGATCCTTCGCCGCTGGCATCAAAGACCCTCACGGCCATAAGGCTTGCATTCCACATCAGCCCCGCGGTTCCCTGATTGTTGTTTGCAGCAGCACCTACTATCCCCGCAACGTGGGTTCCGTGACCATGCGTATCCTTGACATCACTGTTAGCGCTCACCATGTTAGCGCCGTTTACATCATCGATAAAACCGTTACCATCGTTATCGCGACCATCTCCTGCTATCTCCTCGCGGTTAACCCACATATTTGGCGCCAGATCGGGGTGAGTATAATCGATGCCGCCATCGATAATAGGCACCACAGTGTCACGGCTTCCGCTAGTTATTGACCACGCCTCTTGGGCTCTCAGACTTACCCCAAACGCGCCTGCCGCATACTGCCAGCTCCAGGAGAATTTGGGATCGGTAGGGGTTAGCCGTGTCTGCTGCTGAAAGATAGGCTTGTTACATTCGCAGTCAACACGCCGCACAAGCATTGGGGTCTGGCCCGCTGTCGCCCGAGCGCTGCTGAGTCGTCTCTGCTCACGACTCTGCTTTCGCAGCGCAGTGCAGAGCGTAGCCTCTCTCTCGGGCACTACGTCCTTACCTTCAAGGACCGAATCACCCGCATTGCCTGAACTGCTCAGGGCAAGTTCAGCCTCGGCATCTCGCACAAGCATGGCCGAGCGCGATTGGTCGACCAATCTATACGAACTCTCATCGGCTGACTCAATCAGTTGCAACGACTTGTCATCACGCGGAGCTACCGCGCTCTTGATGATAACATACTCACCGGCGATACACGCCCCATCGCTATCGACCTCGGCATCAGGGAGCACATTTGGGAGTCCGGTGGATAATGCTACTGCCGCCGCAACCGAAATGATTGCACTAGCAATAAACGCGCTCTTAGAGTCTAGCCTGTAAGTCCTCATTGCCCTATCTCCCCGTGACCCGCCCCGACATCTTGGGCATCGGCCAAAACCCATAGCGCCTAAAGTAGATCTGTAGCTGCAGGGAGCAATTTGATAAAATGCTGATTTAAAAAAGGAGCGGGGGAGCGAAACGCGCGGAGGGATTACTCTAGTACAATCAGCTCCGCAATCAGCGCCCCAGCTTGAACAACAGAACCCGCTACTACGTGAAGGGCTTTAAGCCGTCCAGAGCGGGGCGCTTTTAGGGGGTGCTCCATCTTCATTGAGTCAAGTGTTGCGATGACCTCTCCTGCACTGACCTGATCGCCTACAGATACCGCCACAGAAACAACCTTTCCTGGAAGGTGCGCTGAAACCGTAGTCACGGAATCAGAGCCGCGCACGGCAGGGCTAGCAGACTCAGCCCTAGCCTGTAGGGATACCGACCCGCACGGCAGGTGCACCCAGAGCCAGCCACAACGATCGTCCACCGCAGAGACCACCATAGGCTGCCCATCATCGATCGCAACCGTTGCCTTATAGCGGCCATTCACCGCGCTAAACTGCTCGATAACAACATTGTGCGCCACTAGGCCAGCGGCGTTAGATATGCTCACCTGCACCCGTCCAGCTCCACTTCGCGAGGCATGCGAGGCCACCGTATTACCAGAGCTAGAGGTAGTAACCAGTGGTGTAGAGATCTTCGGATAGTGCGGCGAGGCTGTAAGCCACGGCGAATCTGCCGCCCAGGCAGACAGCGGGGTCATTACGCGCAGCGCAGCGAAGACGGTATGAGCTGAAACTTCAAGCTCGATAAACGTTTCCTGCGCCGGAAAAAGCTCCTTGGAGCCTTGAATTGTGTGAGATGACGAGAGAAACAGCTGGTGACGTAAGAGGTGAATCAGCAGGGCGCGATTCGTCGCCACTCCTGATAACGAAGTACACTTCAGCGCATACTCAAGCCCAGCAATCGCTTGTGCTCTAGACGGCGCGTGCACGATTACCTTACCCAGCATCGAATCGTAGTGGTACGACACCTGAGAGCCACTAACCACCCCCATATCGCAGCGCAGCTTCTGGTCGGTGGCGGGCAAACTATCGGGAAGCTCCAACGAAGCGACCGTGCCCGTTGCGTTAATAAACCGTCCGTCGCGATACTCCTCTGCGCAGAAACGGGCTTCAACTGCATGCCCGTGAGCAACAGGGGGAGTGGCGATACCCAACTCTGCCAGGGAGTGTCCCTCAGCTAGCCGAACCTGAACCTCAACTAGGTCAAGCCCAGTAACCGCCTCCGTAACTGGATGCTCAACCTGAAGCCGAGTGTTCACCTCAAGGAAATAGAAGGTCCCATCTGCAAGATATAAAAACTCAACAGTTCCAAGGCTAGAGTAGCCGGCCCCCTTGGCAAGTTCAGTAGCACATTGAAAGAGTTGCTGCTCAATTCCTGCAATCAGGCTCGGGGCCGGAGCCTCTTCGATGATCTTCTGATTGTTGCGCTGCAAGGAGCAGTCACGTGAGCCCAACGCAACCGCTGCACCGTACTGATCCGCTGCAACCTGCACCTCGATATGACGAGCTGGTGAGAGAAAACGCTCTACGAATACTTCACCATCACCGAAAGCCTTCTGAGCTTCGCGCATTGCGCTCTCAAGTTCACTGCCCACATCAGATGCCGCCGTAAGGATGCGCATCCCACGCCCCCCTCCACCGGCCGCGGCTTTTATAAGCAACGGAAACCCAACAGAGGCCCCAAAAGCTGCAACCTCTGCGATCTGGCCTGGAAGGTCTTGGGCTGTAAAGAGCAGGGTAGGAGAGGTTGGTACCTGCGCTGCTAGCGCCAGCCCCTTGGCCCGTGTTTTACTACCAAGTTTCTCGATCGCCTCGGCAGGTGGGCCGATAAAAACAACCCCCGCTTGGCGCGTTAATCGGGCAAAGTGCGCTGACTCAGAGAGAAATCCGTAGCCAGGGTGTATCGCATCTGCGTTGCAGTTAAGAGCCGCTGCTACCAATCCTTCTGCGTCAAGGTACCTATCGGCAGCCCCCAGGGCCACAGCGGTCGTTGCCTCGTGAACATACGGTGCGTCCCTATCGGGGTCGGTAAACACAGCAACCGTTTCAATTCCCAGACGGCGTGCTGTGCGGATGATGCGGCGCGCGATCTCGCCACGATTGGCTATCAGGATCCGCTTTATAGCTACTCTATTCTGCATGCTGCCACCGCACACTACATCCTAAAGGTGCCAAACACCCGCGCCCCAGGGCTCTCTGCAACGGTTGCGAGTGAGAGCGCTAGTGCGAGGGTTGAGCGCGTTGTAGCCGGGGTGATAATGCCGTCATCCCACAGTCGTGCTGTGGCATAGAACGCAGAGGTCTGCGCCAAAAAACCCTCTTTGATCTGTTGGTAATAAGCAGCATCGTCTTCAGCCGACCAGTGCTGACCTTTCGACTTGTAGCTATCTTTGCGCACCTGTGTGAGCACACCAGCTGCCTGCTCTGGGCCCATAACTCCAATGCGTGACTGTGGCCAACTCCACAAGAAGCGGGGCTGGTACGCCCGCCCGCACATGCCGTAGTTCCCAGCGCCGTATGAATTGCCAACGATAACGCTATATTTCGGAACCGACGCGCAGGCGACAGCGGTAACGAGCTTTGCGCCATCTTTAGCGATACCTTTATGTTCGTACTCCTTACCCACCATAAAACCGACGATATTCTGGAAGAACACAATCGGCGTCCGCCGCTGTTCACAGAGCTGGATAAAATGGGCAGCTTTTAACGCACTCTCTGAGAAGAGTATCCCATCGTTTGCGATAATACCGACGAGATACCCATCGATTCGCGCAAACCCGCAGATGATAGATGTCCCGTAGGTAGCCTTAAACTCATCGAGCTCGCTGCCGTCTATGATACGCGCCAAAATCTCTCGCATCGGAAAATACTGCTTGGAATCGCCAGGAATCAGTCCAGCAATCTCTTCTGGATCGAATCGAGGCGGCAGTGGCGGCTGGCGATAAACACCCTTGATCTCGAGGTTGCCGAGCGATGCAACACAGCGGCGCGCCTGCGCAAGCGCTTGCTCATCAGAATCAACGAGGTAGTCGGTCACTCCACTAATGCGCGAATGAACATCTCCGCCACCGAGCTCTTCCGCCGTAACCTCCTCTCCCGTAGCTGCCTTTACGAGCGGCGGACCGCCGAGAAATATCATCCCCTGATTCCTCACGATAATCGCCTCATCGCTCATAGCGGGGACGTATGCACCACCAGCCGTGCACGAGCCTAGCACCACCGCTATCTGGGGGATCCCGACTGCGCTCATCCTGGCCTGATTGAAGAACAGCCGACCGAAATGGTCTCGGTCAGGAAAAACCTGATCCTGCAGGGGCAGAAAGGCTCCACCTGAATCTACGAGATAAATACAGGGAAGCTGATGCTCGGCCGCAATCTCCTGCGCCCGCAGATGCTTCTTTACCGTCATGGGAAAATATGTGCCGCCCTTAACAGTGGCATCATTGGCGATGATCATGCACGGACGCCCCTCAACTAAGCCGATACCTGTCACCAGCCCCGCTCCCGGCCGAACCCCATCATACATATTAAGGCCGGCAAGCTGAGATGTTTCAAGAAAGGCAGAGCCAGGATCAATCAAACGCGCGATTCGCTGCCGCACGAGCAGCTTGCCGCGATCAAGATGCTTCTTTACGGAAGGGTCCGTGAGTAGCGCGCAGCTACTCTCAATATAATCCTGGAACTCGTTAAACACCTGCTGGAACAGGCGCGAATTCGTCACAAACGGCTCAGAAGAAGGGGAGACAGGGGTACCTAGCTGCATATCTCTATCCAAGGTAGGAGAGCGGCAGTGGTGCGTCAATCGAAAATCAGTGCTGGGATAAAACTAGGCCTAAAACAGCCCTAGATGCAGATCAACAGCAAGCCAGATGCTTTCAAGTGACTAGTATTACTTGCTATTTTTCACATTCGCGTGAGTATTGCTAGGGGTGCTATACTCTGCTGAGTTATCAAATCACACAAACAGTTCACGAAGGAACGCGCTATGAGCACAAAAGAGACCAAGGAGTCAGGTGGCCCTCTTTCGGTAATCAGGTCAACCATGCCGCAGCTTCGAAAGGGCACATGCTACGTTCTGTTTGCATTTGACCTGGGTCAGGGCATCAA
>JBIKWG010000187.1:0-5901 GCA_044356425.1 Bdellovibrionota bacterium
ATGAATCCGACATAACGCCGTACCTGCAGCTTGATAAGCTGCGCGATGGCATGTTCCATACGGCCTCAAAGCTTTTTGGTCTCTCCTTCGCACTGGTTGCGGTGGGCGTAGTACCGACAATTCACCCGAGCGTAGAGGTATGGGAGGCAAAAAATGCTCAGGGCAACCACATCGGATTGCTCTACTTCGACCCCTATTGGCGGGACGGAAAGAGATCTGGTGCCTGGATGAGCGACTACCGCTTGCAACAGCGGTTAGATGGCGAGGTGTCGGCTATCGTATCCAATAACTGCAACTTCATGCAGGGGCAACCGGGGAAGGCAACGTTGCTATCATGGCCTGATGCCGAAACTCTCTTTCATGAATTCGGACACGCTCTGCATGGGCTGTTATCTCAGGTTACGTACCCATCGCTTGCAGGCGCCCAGGTTTCTGCGGACTTCGTAGAGCTACCATCTCAGCTCTTCGAGCGCTGGCTTGAGACGCCAGAGGTGTTGAGCCAATTTGCACTGCACCACAAGACTGGCGAACCCATGCCGCATTTGCTCGTTGAAAAGATACTTCGGGCGAAGAATTTCAACGCGGGCTTTACTACGGCTGAGTATCTTGCGTGCGCGGTGCTTGATATGCGGATCCATCTCGAGGGTGGAGGCCCGATAAATCCATCGGACTTCGAGCGCGATGTACTATCTACCCTTGGGCTTCCACGAGAGGTGATCATGCGTCACCGCTTGCCGCACTTCCAACACCTATTTGCCGACGACGCATATTCGGCTGGTTACTACAGCTACCTGTGGGCTGACACCCTTGCCGCGGATGCGTGGGAGCGGCTTCTTGACGCCGACGGGCCGTGGGATCTGAGCGTGGTACATCGGTTGCTTCAGGAGATTCTCTCAACAGGGAATATGCGGGATCCACGCGATTCATATCGCGCTTTTCGCGGCAGAGATGCCGATGCCTCCGCGCTTATGAGGCGGCGAGGCCTAGCTTAGAAAACGGGTGCCCCACCGTCTTTTATTTTTCATCTGTAGATTTGTAGCGTTGAACGCATCCGGTTTCTGGTTAGCTCTGAGTTATTTCGTTAGCTAATCTGAAATATCGATTTTAACTGCCCCATCAGCTTATCACTAGGGCCAACAGCAGGTGACTGTTGGCCTGTCTTAACAATCCCTGCGAGCATAAGCCTTGGGTGCGTATCAAACTTTTCAAATCCTTCCAAGTGAATATGAAGTCAATTAAGGGCTCGTGAGATTGGCCTTCTCGCCGTCTGATTCTCCCTCAGGCTTCTTAAGCCGCAGTCGTTTACTGCCTTCTAGGCAGAGCAGTTCAAAGAAAAAGAACGCCTATGTTTCGCTCAACTCGGCGCTTATGGGGGCTCTTATGGACATACAACCGTCTGTTGCGAATCACAAAGGCTCGTCAACCACAACACGGTCGCCCCTGGAATTTGGTCTGCTTCCAATCGGAATTAATCACGAAGAGCTGACAAAGCATTCGATAACTATTTCTCACGCAGATCCTCGCACGCTGAGCGCAACCGAAGTCAAGCGACTCAGCAGAGATCTGCTGCAAGTCTACGAAGGCGGATTTCTGTTGACTCCAACCGCGGACCCATCGCAGATTATCAAGAGGCTAGACGATTTAACTGCACACCTGGGCGGGGCTCAGAGAGTGTTAATTGCCCGCAGTGAAGGCGGGCCCGTGGGGTTTTTATGTAGCCGATTGCTCGACCTAAGCGTGGGAAAGACCTATCACTTACAAGGCCTTGTGTGTCATCCCTCAGTTCAGGGACAAGGCCTCGGACAACTCCTGTTAGAAACTGACGTATCCCAGTCTAATGCCGCCTACATGTATATGCACACTCAATCGATGAAGATGTTTCGACTGTTCTCACGAGTTGCAGCCCAATCTGAGGAGGTAGCTCGTATGCTTGCTCCCGCCGTCACCGATAGCAAGTTGGATGGCTTAGTGGCTCGCGAGCGATACCACGGTCGCTGTCTTTATGGTGACGTTGAGGCCTTCACAAAATTCGCGTTGCCAGGAATTAATGGCGCCCAGGGGGATGCCATGTTTGTTGCTGGAAAAGTTAGTCGGTCTTCCGCGTGATAACTGTGCGCCGCTGACTACTCGAACCGAAGGCTCCTCATTCTGAAATATCCTTCTTCGCTACCGCGGCAAGCCTATCTCTGCTTAATCAATACCGTGCACGCAAAAAATGCTGCGACCATCACGCCGCTGCGGTTTGATTACCGGACCAGCTCGTTTCAATGTTTTCTCGTCTCATCTTCCGACGACGGACTTAGCTTTTTAAATGAATTTTGACTGGTCTGGACGCACGTGGGCGCACGCAACACCGACTCTTGCTAACTTACCAACAACGAAGTGGGTCTTAGTCATCCGACCTACTCGCAGAATTCCTAAGTACGCTGCGTGGTCTAAGATCGCTTCAACATGCTCTTCCAAGCACTCTCATCCAGCAGGCCAGAGGCGCCCTAATTATCCCCGACTTATACTCCGGTCGCTAGCATCGTTACTCAGAGCAAGGCCCCTTCGCTGGCAAGCCAAGGATTAGCTTCTTTGTCTTACGCCCATACACACCCAAGATTCGGCAATCGATCGGACTTCCGTGTGGCAACCGTGCGATGGAATTAAACTCCTCTAAGCTTAAAAATTCATTACGACCGATCCTTCCGGTTGTGCTCTTTTTAAAATCCACCTCAATATAATCCACAGTGGCGCGTTTTTTAGTGCCCGCCAGAGAAGCTCCAGGTGAATGAAGACACTCCCAGAGATCTGAAGGATCGGGCGGTTTTAATCCAACGATACAATTTGTAGTATTCTTGTCCTCGTAGAGGACATACACTTGCAGCTTCGCGTTGATTTTTAATTCCGTCCGCGCCAACTCTCTGTTTTTTGTATCGTCACGATAGAGGACCGCTCGTTGGTCTCCGGTCTGTAGAATGACAAGACTGGCGCTAGCATAAACCACGGACATCTCAATCGGAGCCTGGCTGGGACGGATAACCGCAGGCGGCCCTACAAGATTACCTAGCTTGCGGCAATCTTCTACAGAATTTCCGGAGCCAGCTACTGGAGGCTGCGTGAGAGAAGGCGTGCTCATCTTCGAATTATCTTCTCTTATCAGCTGCTACTCAATAGCGCCGTAACATTCGCAACTCTACTGAAGGTTTTTCAGCTCCTCGGCCAACTTCTTTGCAACTGATTCAGACAGCTGCGGCGTGCGGTTGCTTTCTAGAGTAGGAGCTCTACCCCTCCTTCCAAAAGCAACAGCTGCTGCTGCAGCGAACCCCAGCACCACAAATCCGATCGGAACTAGCCATACGAAGATGCCGAACCCAGCAAACACTGGAACAGCACGATACTGGTCGCCGAATTTTGCAAAAACATCGTCAAGGATCTCTTTCTGAGACTCGCCTGCCTGCAATCGACTTCGCAGCTCATCTTTGAGTTCCTGGGCTTTTGAGCTTGGGCAATCATTAAGAGAGCGTCCGGGGCAGAATGGGCTTAGCACTTGCTGATAGAGCTCGTGAGATCGCTTGAGAAGCTCCTCTTCTTGCTTACCGACTGAAGACACACTCTCATCAGCGAATGACATTACAGCGCTATGCAGCAGAGCTGTGGCAAACAGGAGAGAAACAATTATGCGGCGATACATGAGACACCATACTCTGAACGATATGCATCAATGCGCCCCTTGAGCTCTGCATCGATAGTAAAACCTGAAGAATTCTCGCTAGAGAGGTATGAGATTATGTCGTGAATAGTTACGATCGCCGTAACTTTAATCCCCAAATCACGCTCGGCTTCCTCTACAGCAGAGCAGCTTCCTGTTCCCTTCTCTGCTCGATCAACTAATATTATCACCCCGGCAACTTCAACTCCGATCTTTTCACGTAGCACGGGAACCATCTCTTGCAGTGTGGTTCCTGCTGTTACCACATCCTCTACCAGGACAACGCGGGTGCCTTTAGCAATCGGCTTTCCGACAAAATCACCACCTTCACCACGAGTCTTCGCCTCTTTGCGGTTAAAGCAGAATCCGATGTTCCTTTCAAAATTTCGCTGTAAACTCATCGCGGTTGAAACGCAGAGCGGGATCCCTTTGTATGCCGGACCAAAAATGACATCCACGTTATCAAGCCCGAGTTCAACGATCTTTGCGGCGTAAAAATCAGAGAGTCTTGAGATCTTCTCTCCATCATCGAAGCATCCCGTATTAATGAAATACGGCGCCTTTCGGCCTGATTTGAGCAGGAATTCGCCGAATTTCAGCGCTTTTGTCTTAACGAGAAAGTCGATAACCTGCCCCTTGTGAACTATTTTACTTATGCCACTCATGAACCTTCTCCCATTAAGAAATTAGTGAGCCTTGTAGCCCTGCGCAACATACGATGTCGCCAGCAGCATATTTTCCGCTTCTCAGCAGCGCAAACATAAAGATGCGGTTATTTGCTGGCTCTGGATACGCACTAACCACCTTCCCGATTGCAACACCCTCACCATTGACGATTGCATCACCTGAGCTGACTGATCCCTGGCCGTTTAAAACAGCCCGCTCAAGCTGCCGGGGCACTTTTCCAATCGCGTCGCTGCGCTCAATTACCTCCTGACCAACGTAGCACCCCTTAGAAAAACTTACTGCCTCAGCGCGCTTGCTTTCAGTAAGGATGATGTCGTCGCTTATCTCAGTTGGATACGCCGCATATCCGTGCTTCACGCGAAGAAGATCATACTCTTCTTCAGTAAGAGGTGGTCCCCACAGCGCCACAAGCTTATTCAGCACGGCAGCACTATCTGCGTCCCGAACGACGAGATCAGTTCCCTCAGCAGCAATCCGTGAGCTTGGGGTTTGAACTATTGAGGTTAATCCGAGCGCTTCAGTTACTTGTTGAACAATCGCTTCTAGCGCTGCAACGTGCAGAAGAACGGTTGATGACGATACGTCTTGAACTGAAACACGATCTGCTACTATGAACCGCCCAACCGAAGCGAAAAGTGCCTGACGATTGCCGCCATCTGCGACCAACAAGAAGCAATCATCGGCGAGGCAGAACACGGTAAAAAACCCTTCAACCCTACCTTGGGCAGTTAACGCCGCAGCAACGATAGAATGCCCAGGCGTTACAGAACGAATATCGTTCGAGAGCCTGCTATTAAGGTAGCGGCGGGTATCCTTTCCAGATACCTTAAAGGCTACACTGTCGGCAAATAACTTCCACAAATAGCTCATTACTTAATTCTCTTACCGATACGCTTCCAGCTATCCCAAGACCAAAAAATGACAACTGCCTTACCCTTAATACGACGGATATCTAGGTAAGGATCGGTCCAAAAGCGCGAATCTTTTGAGTGGTCTCGATTATCTCCCAAAAGAACCACGTGACCGTCAGGCACAGTGCGCGGCCCGAAATAGCCCTCCAGATTTGCCCCGCCCTCTTCCCATTGAGCATACGGCTCTTCAATCGGTTGGTCGTTTATCAACACCTGCGCACCACGAACTTCGATCTTATCGCCAGGAAGGCCTACTACACGCTTAATGATGTGAATGGCAGAATCATCTTCGGTTGGAGTGTTCGGATCATCCGGCCGTGTGAACACCACTACATCCCCCCTCTTTGGAGTATTCCACATGGTATAGGTCTCGGTCATAAAGGGCAGCCGCAGGCCGTACCAAAACTTCAACACCAAGATAAAATCTCCACTACGAAGAGTTGGGATCATAGACCCCGAGGGAATCTTAAATGGCTCAACGATGCTTACCCTAATTGAAAACGCTATCGCAACGATTACTGCGAGGGTCTTTATGAACGAAACGGCCTCAGCCACTAACCCCTTAGGACTTTGATTCACTCTAGAACTCCACTTACTAAGTAGTTACAT
>JBIKWG010000020.1:0-20924 GCA_044356425.1 Bdellovibrionota bacterium
ATCCTCAAGAATAACTTCGGAACCTTCCTCGGATGCCTTTGATTGTAGTACGTCCTCAACGTCACTTGAGACCTCGTTGGCCCACTGTTCAACGGCGCTAGGAGCAGCATTCACCCCCTTTTCTTCGGTTGTATCACTGGCTTTCACACTACCTTCTGGGCTTGCTTCAGTCGCTGCTGCGGTGTCTTGGCTCTCAGTCCGGGGGCGCTCTGCCGTTGAATCAAACGTCTCTTCTGATGCCGAGTCGTAGGACTGATTTGAAGACGCAGAGTCATCGCCACGCCCGCTAGCATCGGAATACCGGGCATTTATGGCACCATCCTCGGACGCCGAAAGCTGTGCGAACTCGCCATCATCAGCCACGTCGCTAGCCTGATAGTTGCTAGCTTTCTCAGGCTGCTCAACGGCCGAAGGGGGTCGTGTGGCAATACTCTGCACGGCCATCGCCAGGGAGATTGCGTCGACCGATTCGCAAGCAGCAACCTGTGCGCCCTTACGGCGCGCATTACTGAGAAGCGACCGAAATTCTTCAGCAACCTCAGTATCTTCGAGTTCCCTATCCGCGGAATTAGTGGAGTATCCTAAGGCTACCTGAGCCTTATCTGTGTGCAGGACTTTTAGCATCTGTACAAAACCTTCCCTATCTGAGCGTCTGTTGTTTTTTAGGTAGAAGGCTTTCCTTGAGCCGAACTGTTCGATGCGTCCTGCACTAACACCTACCTATTCCCGTCTTGCTCTGATAAGCAATTCCGTTGCCACCTGCCGACTAAGTAAATTCTGTAACTTATCAAAACACGGCTAGGCACTTTCAACCGCTCCCAGCAGAATCTTCCGTGTCGCTGCTGCAGTAAAGGGTATGAGCCGGGAATGTCATATGAGAGAGAGAGAGCAGAGGCGGAGAAAGAAAAGGTTAGAGGAGACTCTACATCAGTCTGGTACCATTTGGGGGGGGAGTAGATCACTGGGAGTGCCCGTGGATCTGCTCCCACGAACTGGTACCACTGCCGTAGTCCCTTACTCACCTCTATCAGCGGATCATCAGACCGCAAAGGTTTAGCTTCGCAAAAAGTTTGTATCGGTTAGGCAGCTATTTTCTCTTCCAATGCATCGGCAATAAGCTAACGGCAGCATCGTCTAACCGGACGCCAACTCTGACGAACACACCTGAGAGCCACTCCCAAGAATTAACCCTATTGAACCGACAGCTGCCGAAGAGCGAATAGAATACGTAACGCCTCACCGGAAACCAAACATTTGAATGGATGAGGCAACCTACTATCCTCGTGTCAAAAGACACGGGGATATAGATAAACAGAGGGTAGTGATGCTGAAGCGGCACCTAGTGGAGCGAGAGAATGTGTCGACGATCTGTTAGGAGTTAACGCTGCATCCGGCGGTATTCTACGAGTGGAAAGCGGACGTTTCGAGAACAGAGTGAAAGCCTTTGAGGCTGAGGAGAAGCAAGAGTCCGAGCACCAGACTGTTTATAGCAAGGTGTTAATTCTGCGCAGCTTTTCGCACGGCAGAAACAATCTCCTCTGCGACCTGCCGCTCGCTCTTACTGGTAGTCTCAATCACCAGGTAGCCGGCCTGCTCGGCTGCTTGTCTCGTAATCAGTGGAGCAAGTGGACGGTCGGTGTCCCGCTTATCGCGTTCTTGGATCATCCTGAGTGTCTCTGCAAGTTCGTCGGCATTACTGGGAGCCCTCTGCTTATCTTGAAAAAATCTTCTCTCGGCTCGCACTTGAGGATCTGCCCACAGCAGTACCCGTAACACCGCGCGCTGTGCAGTGCGCTCAAATTCGTCGCTAAATACTTCCTTTCCTTGAGCGCGCCCCGCCGTTACGCACCCATCTGCAGCAAGGCGCCGCTGCGCTTCGATTACACCGACTCTAAAAGCTGGCGACTGGGCTAATACCGATGCACGTAGAGCGACATATTCACCTTCAAGCTGTTGCGGCGTAAACGTAAAGGTTACTGTTACGGTAGGATCGAGATAGCTAATACCGATGGTAGGGTCTTGTCCATGGGGCGGCCGAACAGTAATCCGCTCCATAAATTTTGCAACTGCTTCCGGATTTGTTGGTTCAACCTGCACATGTTTCGCCACAATTGCGAGCGCCCTAAACCACAATCCGGAATCGATAACATTTAATCCACCCAGCAGCTCCGAAACTATCTTAGCTGCTGTGCTCTTTCCGGTGCTCGCTCCTCCGTCAATGGTAATCACTGGGGTAGCGAAGGCTATCGGTGGGACAAGCGCAGAGTTATTTCTCGCAACGATCGAGGATGCACCACTGTCAGGACCTGCGTCTCTAGTGTCGCGCCAATTACCGTGTGGTGATGTTAGTGTGCCGCTCATCTTCAGCTACTCGCGTTGAAATCCCAGTGTAGAGCTCTGCTTGTTTCTGCAGATCGGCAAAAAGTTTAAAAATTCTTCTCTTCACTCGTGTGAAGCTGAAGAGCCCAGCTCAGCCAGAATCCTTAGCTAGAATAACCCTACAGCGATCCTTACTCAAACAGCCGCCGGCCCTACTCAACGCGGCGCACAGCAGAATGGGTGCTTTGGGGCTTAGTTAGATTCGCACAGAAGCCAGTTAAACCGCGCACTTAGCGCCTACAAACTTAAGGTCTACGAGGGTAGCAGCGCCCTACAATCCGCAATGTGCGCCTGGGCAAGCTCTGCTAAGTTTACCGACACAAACCTACTAGTATCGACTGATGGATAGCGCTCACGCGCGAGATCGTGGAAGGTTACTCCGGTGCGCGCAAGCGCTGCAACCTGTTCCCAATAATCAAGCACATCTGCCAAATATTCAGGGACATTAAAAGCTCGAGAACCAGCGTCATAGATCGTGCAACGCTCAAGTGGATAGAGCGGGTTATCATACTGAGATTTATCGAACTCAGGTGCGTGAATGCCGCCCTGCCGAAGAAGGTCAGTGCCCTCAAGTTTTATTCGAAGTGAAGTATTGGGCCCCGCCACACCGAAGATACCTTCAAAATAAACCACTGTGCAGTCAACTGCCGTGCCTTGTGCCGCCTCGATAGAACACTTCCAACGCGCCAAGATATCCGCCGAAATAGCAGCACCAATCGTAAAGAATGTAACTGAGCGGTAACGAACAGCGCTCTCTCTTACCTCTGCAAGCTTTCTCAGTCCGTGCCGCAGACTCGTTCCGGTTGCTACAACATCACCAAAAACAACATCTACCTCACCGTGCGGATATATCTTGCTGTATGCATCTTCAATAATCTCCCACTCGCCCGTAACCGGATTGGTAAGCTTACGCTGCGCGCTCATGAACCAGGAACCGTGCGCATTCCAGCTAAACGCATGCGCCAAAGCCGTGCGCAGCTCAAAATTTAGTCCACCTCGTAAGATGGTGAGAACGCTAGTAGACTTTTCGCTAGCCTTAAATATCCCAGCCCCTTTCAGCGCTTGAAAGACTTTGGCAGAAGCACATCCCAATTTATTAGTATAATTAAAGCCAACGACGCAGGGATCGTTGCAGATAGCGCGGCTCTCACTAGTTGAAACTACGATCTCGCGCACGTCGTTAAGCTGTTGCTCTCGTCTAACAACATACACCACGCAGTCAGACACTTGAACGGGTAACTTAGTAAGCTTGAACATCGAGAGCCTCCGCATGCTGTCCCTTTGTCATCAATGTGAGGACACGTTAAGTCGAGAAGTTAATGCAAAGCAACGCTGCAAAAATCAGCGGTGAAGCGACGCGGGGCGTGAAGCAAAAGCGCAGTATCTTAAAGACACTCCATTAGCTATTGCAAACGACCGCTGTTACCCAAAAGCGTTAACCCTTAGGGACACGCCGGCAGTACATACTTGTTCCTGGCACTACAAATTTTAAGGATGCCGTATTAGAGGATTATCGCAAACAATGGAATTGAATGTAATGGAAGCGGGGGTGGGATTTGAACCCACGACCTCCAGGTTATGAGCCTGACGAGCTAACCGGGCTGCTCTACCCCGCATCAAGAAAAGGCTCTTAATCAGCCAAGGCCATGACTATACACAGCCCGACACTAAAGAGCAAGCAACCCCAACGATTTAACTCACTAGTATGGTTAACCATCGACACACATCGTGGATTACATCTCACGAAATCCAAAGAGTTAGCAGACCGAACCGCCGCTTGATACCTCCTTACAGGATCAAGGCTCCTTATCGTACCGCTAGCCCTTCTTCTCGCAATCGACTCGTGGGCCCACCGTTTGCCACGCTCGCACATGCAAGAGCCAACGCCTGCAATCCGAGGGTGCCGCGCGATACCTAGGGCCTCCGCTTTGCGCCACCCTTAGGGCGAGCGCGCCCGATCGGCCGAGCCGACTGCCGGCGATCGCTGCGATGCTCTCTCTCGTGGTTGAAGTCAGATCTCTTGCCGCGCCCCAATTCTTTTGAGCGTCTAGCTGATCCACCGCGACGCTCTGACGACGATCGCCGTACGTCGCCCTCACGCCTCTCACCAAACTGCTCAGCGCTTCCACGCCGTCCACCCTGAGAGCGCCTACTAGATCCGCGCTGGGACCGCTCATCGCTTTCTCCAGTTGAATATCGCTGCGGGCGCCGCGCCTGGCTACCTTCAGAGTCACGCCGAGGCCGTGGGCTAGAAAGTTCAGAGCGGCGTTCCGGAGGCGCGGCAACCTCTGACTTAGCAGGAGGGCTTTCACTCGCCTGCCCCGGCTTAAACGTCAGCACCTTTCTTCGAGCTTGCTCATATTCCGATAGGGTTAAAGCGCGCATCTGCCCAACACCAAGACGCCCAAGCTTAAACGGACCATAAACGGTGCGCTTAAGCTTCATGACAGAGTGCCCTAGCTTATCAAAAAGACGTCGAACAACACGATTACGTCCCTCAGAGAGAGATATCTCAATCCAAGTGGTATTTTCATCGTTGTTTAGAATATTAGCCGTAGCCTTAACTACGCCATCCGACAAGCGCACACCACGAGCAATTTTGTCGAGCGCCCCACTGCTGACAGACCCCTCAACGCGCGCATGGTAGACCCGTTCAAAGCCATACCTTGGATGCATGAGCCGTTCGGCAATTTCACCATCGTTGGTGAGCACCATAAGCCCTGTTGAATCCCAATCAAGACGCCCAACTGGGAAGTAAGACTGGTACTTCTTTGTCAAAAAATCAGCAACGCTTCTGCGCCCCTCGGGGTCACTCATGGTAGATACCACCCCGCGCGGCTTATTAAAAACCAAGATACCTTTCGGCGCCGCATGAACAGGGCGACGATTCACTTCAACTTTATCTACATCGGGATCGATCTTCCTACCGAGATCTGTGACTACCTGCTGATTAACCCGCACGCGCCCTTCGGTGATGAATTGCTCCATCTTTCGTCGAGAGCCAACACCACACTCAGCAAGAAATTTTTGCAGACGAACTTCGGCCATACTTCACCACTATTATTACCGTTAAGGCTATTATTTTAAGGGCGCTACCAGCTTACATGTATCGCCACGTTTGCAGTTTAACTACTGAACAGGCGCAACCTCGGCAGCAGCATCTGCCGCTACGGCGGCCTGCACCGGCTCTGCAACAGGCGCTTCAACTTCATGCTCAACGCCCTCTTCCTCTTCTAGCTGCTGTGCTTCACCAGGCTCTTTTACCAGAGCTTTTAGGTCCCTCATGGCAGGAAGAGCAGAGAGCGAACTAAGCCCAAAAACCTGCAGAAACTCTTCAGTCGTGCCGTACAAGGCAGGTTGGCCCACTGAGGCTTGGTATCCGATAATTTTCACGAGCTTTCGCTCAAGCAGCGTCTTAATCGTTGGCGCTACATCAACGCCTCGGATCTTATCTACTTCGCTCTTCACGACAGGCTGCTGGTATGCAATCACCGCTAGTGTTTCGAGCGCTGCCTGTGAAAGTTTGCGTGGCCTTACTGCCATGAGACCGCGAACGTGCTCGGCGAACGCGGCTTTGGTGCGCAGCTGCAATTTCTCGGCTACAACGACTAGCTCAATGCCCGAATCTTCAGAGCTGTAGCGCTCTGCCAATCGATCAGCGGCTTCCTTAATGCGAGCTTTTGGAAGGCCCGACACTTCGCCAATTCGAGCG
Source organism: Bdellovibrionota bacterium (assembly GCA_044356425.1). Taxonomy (GTDB): domain Bacteria; phylum Bdellovibrionota_C; class UBA2361; order UBA2361; family OMII01; genus OMII01. The sequence goes on from JBIKWG010000020.1 coordinate 6,092, forward strand.
AGAGAAAGAGCATCGCCACTTGCCAGAAGCAGTGCCTCAAGCATTGCGGCAGCCTGCACATCAGATATCTGCAGAACGGAAGGATCAACAATCTGACTTGCCTCTACCACCGACGTCGGCGCCTCTGTTACAACCTCCGCCTCCGCCTCTTGCAAAATCACAGGTGTGCACTCACTAAGCTCACATACTACCTGCGCTTCGCAATTAGTTTCTGCACCTTCATGTTCAGTGGTCATACTACTTCCTTTCTAAATTACCGAGGAGATCAGCTCTACACGTTACGCTGCAACTTCAATCAGCTCACCTGCAGGACTGACCTGCTCTGGCTGCTGAAGATCTGCAAGGCTAATGGTAATCTCTGTGCACGGTGCGTCTTGAGCCACCGTAATCATGCGACGACGGCACAACTCTAACAGGGCGCAGAACACTCCGATCATGCTGCCTCGATCTGAGGCCTCCCCTATCAGGGCCGAAAAGCTGGCGTGTCCACCGATACCCCGAAGGGTATCAACAACTACGCGCATACGCTCGACAACTGTCATGGAATCGATAGTTATAGAAAAGGTACGCCCTCGCTCACTAGCCTTGGCCAGCACTTTCTGGAATGCCTGCACTAGAAGCTCAGATTGATGAACCGCAAGGGGAATGAGGGCCGGGTCAACCTTATTTCCCTTCACCGGCGGTGCGAAAACATCATGGCCAAGGTAGGGTCGATTAGCCAAATCGCCGGCCGCGGCCCGATATGCCTCAAGCTCCTTCAAGCGATTAATTAGCTGCTCGTGAGGGTCAACCAGATCTCCATTTTCATCGGCCACCAACTCAACCGGGTCATTGAGCAGAACGCTAGCTTTTACAGAGAGCAATGTCGCTGCGATAACGAGGTACTCAGAAGCTACCTCCACATCGTAGTACCGAAGGCCTCGTATGCACTCGAGATACTGCGCAGTCACCTCAGCCAGTGATACCTTCTCAATCGGCAACTCCCTCTTCTTAACAAGATGGAGCAACAGGTCGATCGGGCCGTCAAAGAGCTCCAATCGCACTTCAAAAAAAGATGAGGTTTGTTCTGCTTCCGACATAAGCCTTCTTGAGTTGCTTTAAGTTACTTTAACATCGGCTTTTTGTCTATGCTGCTTTGAAGCCTCATGCAGCATCACGGTAGTGGCCTGAGACACGTTCAGCGACGAAACTACCCCAAGCATCGGCACATACACGCGAAAATCGAGGTTTTTCTCCAACAAATGCTGCAATCCCTCGCCCTCTGAACCCATCAAAATTACGCTTTTCTCGGGAAACTCAAAAGAATCAAGCGAGGCGGCACCGGGTGCCACTGTAGCCCCAACAATCCAGGCGCCAGCCTCCTTGAGGTCCTCTAGTGCCCGATGCAGATTTGACACTGGGCAAAGCGGTACGAGCTCACTAGCCCCCACACTAACCTTTGCTACAACCGCTCCTAGCGGAGCCGCACGATTCTTTGACCAGAGCACCGCGTCGCACCCAAAGCACTCAGCTGCTCGCAAGATCGCTCCGAAGTTCTGCGGATCGACCACACCATCAAGGGCCAAAATTCGAACGAATGGCTGCTCTTTTACTAGGTCCTTCAGCTCATCAAATTCAAGCAGCGGTCGTGGCGAGACTCGCGCAGCAACCCCCTGGTGAGAATCTGAATAGACTAAGGCATCAAGCTCTCGACGCGTCACCTGACGCACCGAGATACCGGCATCTCTACAGGCATCCACCAGCCCCAGCTTGCGACCTGCGCCAACGCCCCCATCATCGCGAGACTCGGCGACGTAGAGCTCACGCAATCTTTGCGGCGCATGCCTTAACAGCTCTTCTATACAGTTGCGACCCATCACAAAGTCACCCCCATTCTTCACGGACGGAGCTCGATTGGCAGCACCGCCGGAAGCGATACGATCATGATTCTCCCGACGATCGTGAGGCTCTCGTCGACCGGCACTGCGGCCAGAACGGTCGGATGAATTCGGTTTTTGGGAATGGTGACGATGAGAATGTTTCTTAGTGTACGACATAAGGCCGCAGAGGGTACCTCTTTTGCCGATACAATTAAAGTTCTGTTAAAGTTTACCTCTAGTGCAAACTCTTGTTGTTCCTTATAGTTAAGTAGTTGCCTGCGGGAATAACAAAGAGGCGCAAAAAGCACAGAGCTCCTTGGGAAAACCTACTTGAGGCCCAAGCTAAGCTCTCTAATTGCTTTTTGTAGCTGTAGTTCCAGTAGCTTAGATAGTTTGGATTACTTGAGCATCTTCGAGCATCCAAAAAAGAGATAGAGCGCGCACAGAGTGCGGGTTGAGACACAGGAGCCGAGGCTCAATGGAGCGCCTCAGGAGAGTCTCAAACCGTCGCCTTTACGACTCTTCAGTGGCAGAGGTTTTTTTAGTACGAGTATCATGCTCACCAAACCATCTTACAAGTACAACGAAGAAGCGCAGCCCTTCCAAAAGAGCGCAGTAAAACAAGGTCCAGAGAGAGCAGTTGTAGAGAGAGCAGGGACAGAGATAGACACGGTGTTACAAAGCGGCACATCGCCCTCACGGTCAAACGCAGTCGTGTCGTGCCCCGCATGCCGCACATCGTTTTCTGTTGCCACAAGCTGCTTCTCAAAAGGCAGCAATGTTGCGTTTCACTGCTCCCGCTGCGACACGGTATTTTCAGCCGCCGCCGATAAGCCCACAGCATCGCCCGGTGCTGGCCCTGCGTTTTCAACACAAAGCAACGAGTCGGCGAGAGAAGAGAGCTCCCTTGGGAAAAGAATCGAAGCTACGCGCACGTCGTACTCACACAGCTCAGCAGTAAAGGCATCAGACTTCTCAATTGGAAACCGCAGCGAGGGTCTCAACGAGGGTCATCACAAAGCTTCCACCGAGACCTCTACCAATGCGCCACGGAATTCCGCAGCCTCGCAGCGCAACATTCCCCTACTCAGCTCATACCAAGATACCTCAGAAACTGCGGCACTAGAACAAGATTCCCACACTGCGCCCCAGTCGGACATGTGGCAGCCAACAGCACCACGAGAGCGTGAAGCACCACTACCACCACTACAATACTCTTCCTCAAGCTCAATTACTGAGAAGCTTTTTTCCGGCGGATTTGAGGTAAACTCTCCTCACCGCCAGACAAGCAAAGCAACCCCTGCTGCGCCACCACAATTTGCATCAGCGGCACGCTTTGAACTAACAGATCTCACGGCAACTAATGACCCCCAGATTGATAATGATCTACAGATTGATGAGGACACCTTCCGCGAAGCGCTTCGTGAGCAACGCAGCCTGGCTCAGAAAGCGTGGGAGATGCTGTCTGTAAGAAATCGCAGCTTAGTTGTAGCATCAGCTCCGTTGTTAGCTGCCCTTGGATTACTACTCGCGCTAACTCCACTTGCCAGCGTTAGCCCACATTCGCTTGGAGCGCTCATCGACGGAGTGTCTCCGGCAGTGCTATCGACCCCAGTTGCTCAGATTCCACCCGCTAGCTTATCGATTAAGAAGCTTGCCTTACGGTTTGAACGAACCCAATCACAAGAAACTATAGCTATTGTCAGCGGCTCGCTTGTAAACAGCTCCAGCACAAAGCTAACTGGGGTTACGGTTGAGGCCCTCACGTTTAATCGCAGGGGAGAAGTTACTGCAACATCGAGAGCGCCACTGCGCTCGGCCCTCGCAAAGGAACGAATCAGCGATCTAACGCTCGAAACAGTTAGGAAATTTCAATCGTCCCTTAATGCACGCAGTGCGTCGATTGCACCAGGTGAGTCGGTGCCCTTTTCGATAGCGCTGCTCGATCAACCCGAGTCAGCAAACTCTGGTGAGCACGGGATACCTGAGCGAACGGAGGTTGATCTGTCTAAGATGAAATACTTCTCGGCTCGCGTATTTTCCGTAAATCAGTAACCCAGTGCTCTAACGCGCTTGGTGGACGATCCCCCTTCCTATTTTTTCAGGCGATGAACACGCCTGAGGTGCCGGCTGGACCCTGCACCGGCGTACCTACGAAACCCGCCGCGAGTGAATTTTTGAAAAAAATATTCGCTACTAGTTGGGTGATCGCATTCGTGGCGGAGGCAGGTTGCGTCTCAGAAAACGACACACTCTAGAGCTACACAACGACACCAGCGAGCTCTGGCAAAGCGTTATCCTCATGCTGGGCAAGTCGGTAGTTAACCAAACGGGAACGCAACCTACTTAAGCAAGAGCCACCTCAACAGGTATCAAGCAGGTGGTTTAGCTGACTTGGTATCTGCGGATGCCACTCAACCATAAAACAGCACCGATTGTGCACATGGGTGGATAAAAGGGGCAGCGCAAATAGATCAACAAAAACAGTAGCAGCCAGCAGGTCAACGGCCACACAACCCCTTAGGACCCTGATATTTGATGAGCTTGGGGCCGATCGGAGTTTGCCGTCTTCTAACGCTCAAATGCTCTTGGCGAAGAGTGGGCCCGCCTGGCTGCTTTCATTTGTTTTTCGAAAACAACCGAGTCCGGCTCTGCCTAATTTTGCTGTGAATTCTTGTCGCTGGCTACATCTTTTGCAGATGCCTGGGGAGTAACATCTAGCTCGGTGGTCTCTTTGTACGAACGTTTAAAATTGCTGATTGCCTTACCAAGCCCAGAGCCCAGCTCTGGCAGCCTCTTTGTACCGAAAAGAAGAACCACGATTATACCAACGATTCCGATCTCAAGAGGGCTAAGCATCGCACACACTCCTAGCTGCTCCATCAGGGGGGCAGCTTCTTTTGAAGAAAACACGCAGTTCTGAATTATATCATCCAACGAGCACTAGTTAGAACCGCTACCAGCGCTAACTCTGTTATTGCGCCCATTGGTTTGGTAACCTTACGCCATCGCATGGTTACCGGCAAGTCTAGCGCCACAATCGATGGGGCGACCCGAATTGGGTTCACCATCTCAATCCTTCTTCACCTTATTCTAGTGGGGTTTATCGCATCATCCCCTGCACCCGAAACTCCGCAACCTAACGTCATCTCAGTAACTATTGAACCACCAGCGAAAACCAATAGACCGCAGATAGTCTCGCCGTCGGAAACAAAAAAAACAGCTCCGGCACCAGAGATCCCTCTGCGTCTATCAGACAACGACTCATCTATCGACAAAGAACAGATCAAACGGGGCGATAACGCCGGAAAGCCAGCACCTGCAGCCCCACCGAGACCACCTTCACAACCTCAGCAGCGACTGGCTCGACAACAAGACTCAAAAAAAGCGCCGAATCCTCCGCAACGGATTAATAACCTTAAGCTCGATGAGGCTACTTTATCTGAACGATTTGGCAGAAACTCTGCGAACAATGCGCAGAGAAACGAGAACCAAGAGCGAGCGCAAGAAGCGGCCACAAACCCGTCGAGCTACGCAGCGTTCTCTCGCCCCCCTGGCTCAGGAGCGGCGTTTCTCGGCAATGCCGGCACCAATGACTTCCTTCCAAACTTACCCGATGGTGACATCACACTCTTGAATGCCAAGGCGAATCAGTACGCCGGGTTCGTTCGACGCGTTGCAGTTCAAGTCTTTGCCCAGCTGCGGGCCCAAGGATGGGAACGTCTAAGTGCATTTGAAATCTCTCGACTATCAGATTTTACTTCGATTGAAGCGGTGCTCTCGCCTGAAGGACGTTTTATGCGCGTACGCCTCCTGGCAAGCTCCGGAAGCAGTGCATTTGATGCCGTGGTTAACCTTTCAGTATCCTCTGGAGCTTCAGATCCGAACCCCCCTGCGGGTGCTCGGGCGAGCGATGGGCTCATTCACTTTGTCTTTAAAGCTCGTAGCTGGTCGCAGGTTAGTGCAAGTCGACGAACTGGCGCTCCTGTCGAACACCGTTGGTTGCTGCTAGCAACGGGATTAGAGTAGCACAAAAAAAGCAGGTCCCTTTGCAACCCCTTGAATACACCACAAAACAGGGCTCAAAGCGCACAAATACAAAAAAAACAGCATAACTAGCATTAGGTGGTAAGGCAGAAAGAAAAGCACCGCAACATTGAACTGTATACGGCTTTTATTTTTACTCACTACAGGATGTTGTATATGATGGCGGGATGTCGAGCGCATTACTAAGTTGGCATGGTGCTCTGTCTTATCTGCATGAAGCATAGACAGTTTAAAATTATGTCAACCCGACAAGCGGACATATAAATGAGCGAGCAAGGTCGATCAATAAAAAATACCGCTGCAAGCACCCCAGAGGCGTTAGACCTATCTAAGCTCCGTCCCTCCAAGGAACCTAACGTCAGAGAGCCACAGAACGCCCCCGATCTTTCACAGTGTTCGATAGCACCCAAAAATGTTCACCGAGTAACAGCCCAACCGAGCTCTCGATCGCTGAGACCGCGCCCAACTATTTCAACGCTGCGAGCCGAGATTTCATTACGCAGTTCCAAAAAAACAGGCGTAAAGCCATCTCGAATGAAACCCTATGGCATCTTTTCAAATCCCTACTATCGCTACGAAGGCGGGCCGATATCTCGGCTGATAACATTCCTTGCAAACCTCATGAAGTGTATCGAGCAGCTACTCCTACGCTTAATGATGCCAGCTGCTGTCCCGCAGCACATACCGCCACCGAGAACACTGCAACCTGCTGTGCACGGCACATCCGAAATAGATAAAGAAAAGGTCGAGCGTACCCGCGAAGAGCGTGAACTCGGTCGCACTATCCATCGCTCTTAGTCAGTTGGCTAGCGATATTGGTGGCTACGCCAGCTCGACGAAGCCTGGGCGACTTAAACGCATGCCCCACAGCACCCAATACATCAACACCAAGCTCCATCCCTCGATCTTGATCTTGCGTTACAGCAAAAACGCTAAGAAACACCTGCGCCAACAACTTATGCCCATCCACGTTAAAACTGCCACTACAGAAGGCAGTTGACGAAAGCTCACAAGCATCTCGCCCCTTAAGCGATTCGATGAGTGCAGCACCGGCATCAAGAACAGCTATTCCTTCTGCTTCCAACTGGGAGACCAGCGGGGCATACGGAAACTTGCCCCGCAATGCAAAATGCCTGAGGTCAGCGGGATCGGGAATAATCGCCACTATTCCCTCTTTACCGCGTGTTGCCGCCTCAGCAACAAACCGCTTGATAATTGCAACCGTGATATCAAGTGCGCGAGATGGATGTTCTCGATCGTAAAATGCGGCCCAGACTGGCTGCTGACCTACCTGCTCGCTAAGATCATCAGATAAGAATAGGCTGGCGACTGAAAGTAGATAGGGGAACTTTGCCTCAATAATGCCCCGGCCCTTACCGGGCAGGAAATATTCATGCTCAACAACCGCGGCAGGAGCATTACGTAGCTGCCGACTAGCCGAAGCAGACAGCTGTGGCAGCGGGATCAATCTTAACCCTCCCTCCTCTGCCACAAAGCGAGGCTTTAGCATCAGTTGAGAATTCGGGACCAGCAGATTACGCAGCTGATTGACGTTGCGGCGTATGTCCCCCGAGAAATGATTCAAGACAACAACGGGGGCCTCGTCTCTTTCGTTAAGTGAAAACCTCAGATAGGCCTGGTCAGTTCCGTAGCCGGGAACTCCGTGATTTGCAACGCGACACCCAAGCTGTCGAGAAAGCTGCGCGCTCCACGCATCGCTGTCAGAAACCTTTTCGGCATACGTCGCTGAATCACCATAGACCGACACGCACGGCTTGTGTGGCACCGGATAGTAGGGATTCCGTCGCGCGCCCTCCTCATCATACATTTCGTGCAGCATCGCCTTTGATGGCCAACCGAGGATAGGATCTCGCTCTTGTAGATATGTCACATATCCCGCCGTCTCAGGTGGCGAATAGAGCATATTACGCTCTCGTAATAGCTGCGCGCTGAGATATGCGACTACCTCAAATCCAGCAAGATGCGCCGCGATAACGAGCGCAACCCGCACAAGAGAGCGAACTGGTCGACGCTTCTCTTCAGGCTCTCTTGCCGTACCCCATGTGGACTCTGCTAACACTACTCTTGTCATACAAGAGAGGAGCATAGCCTCTTGGACAGTAGTTAAAGGATGACTATCACCAGAGAGGTCACCGCTGTGGGGGCGGCCTCGTGTCTATGCTTCCTGTTGGGCTAGGCGCCCTAGGGCGCCTGCCTGCGCAGCTGCGACAACGAAAGACCATGAACCCCCAAAAGCCACACCCCTATCAGGATAAAGAGCGCATAGGGGATGCCGTGCGCAATTAGTGCGAAGGCTTGCGACACCTCAGCAGGATATCCAAAAAGAGCGCATGCACCAACACACCCCATCTGATAGACACCGATGAAACCCGGCGCCGAGGGCATCGCAATAGCCAGTGCTACAAAAACACCTACAACAGCACTCAACAAAAAACTCGGAGTACCCGGAAACATCAATAGAAAGGCATAAAACTGGAGGTACGCTGTTATCCAGACTATCGCCGTTAACCCAAGGATAATTGCAAGGCGAGCAGGAGTTCGAATCACAGATGCCCCACCAACTAGCTCTACAACAAATTTCTCAAGGAACACCGCAATTTTTTTAGGAAGCGGTCGCACCAGCAGGGCGCACGTTGAGGTGATAAAAGCTGGAAAAAGACAGCTACAAATTAAGAAGCACAGAAGCGCCAGAGCCATCATGCCCAATGCATAGGCGCCAACCTCAAACTCTGTTGGTATCGCAGGTACAAATGGAGTTATCAGCGCAAAGGTCAACAGCACTGCCGCAAGATCAAAGAATCGCTCTATGACCACAGATACAAAGGCTGTTGCAAATGTGTGCGATGACCAGCGCGTTAACACCAGCGGCCGCACAAACTCTCCAGCTCGCAGAGGCAAGACAAATGAGGCAAAAGCACCAATCATCAAGCCATCAAAAAGGTTTCTTAATGAGGGCTTTCCTACCTCTACATCTGGCAAAAAGTAGCGCCAACGCAACGAGCGAGCCACCAGGTGTAGGATGAAAAAAAGCACAAACGGTGCCAAGGGCCACCAAAGAGCCTCGCGCAGGGTGACTCCAACTTTTTCGACATCAATATCTCGAAAAGCGAATAAAAGAGCAGAAACACTTATGGCTACTCCCAGCGCCACTTTGAAAATTCGCTTCATCAGGCAACACCCTTTAAGGGGCAAACGATCGCACAATCAGCTACGTTGCGCGCCTCTCCTGCTAACCAACTGCCAAGTTCCTCTTCAATAATGGCGGTCATACCATCTAACCACACAGGGGTATCATTTATACACGGTATCGCAGAGTACTGGTGTCCCCCGCCCTCTTCAAACTGCTCACGACCCTCATTGCCGAGCTCGTCGATCGTCTCCAAACAATCTGCAGTAAAACCGGGGGCTGCTATCGCAACACTCTTTACTCCCTCTTCGCCGAGCGCTTCTAATGTTTCATCGGTGTAGGGCCTCAACCAGGGGTCCCTACCAAACCTCGACTGAAACGTGTGGATGACCCGCTCGCGTGGGAACTCCAGTTTGGGAAGCAAAGCAGCCGTTGTTTCGAGACACTGACAGCAATAGGGGTCTCCTTTGGTAACATACTTTTCGGGCACACCGTGATACGAAAGCACCAGCCGATCTGGCTCCCACTCGAGGCTACGAATATGCTCGTTGGTAACTGCAGCAAGCGCCTCAATGTAGCGCGGATGCGCAAAGTACGGCTCAGCAACCCGCAGGGTAGGCACCCAGCGACGCTTAAGTAAATGAGGAAATACGGCGTCATATGTTGATGCCGTCGTAGCGGCTGCATACTGGGGGTACATCGGAAAAAGCAGAATCTTTGAGCATCCCTTGGCAATCAGTTTGTCCAGGGCACTCTCAAGACTAGGCTTCCCATACCTCATTCCGAAATCTACCTCTACGTTGCCATACTTCTGCTGAAGACGCAGGGCCACGCCCTCTGCCTGGCGACGGGTAATACGCAACAGCGGCGACCCCTCAGCGCTCCAGATACGCTTATAGAGCCGTGCTGAACGCGCTGGCCGCGTAACGAGAATGATGCAGTTCAAGATAATCCACCACAATACGCGTGGCACCTCAATCACCCGCCGATCCGACAAGAACTGCCGCAGATATCGGCGCAAAGCAGACGGTGTTGGCTGATCGGGAGTTCCTAGCTGTGCGAGTAATACACCCACCCGATCTTTTGAGCCCCTACAACCAAATTCGCACGTATTCTTATTCATCGATGAACTCCTCTCAATATCTGTCTGCTATCCTGCTGGTGTGAATGCCCCTACGTGTTTTCTATTGTATTCACAACCACGTTAGGCAGCCTGTTGCTGTTGCGAAACATACAATCGCTGCACCCCTTCGTGTGCCATGCGTATGCGATCAGAAACCCCTACGCCACCGCGCTGCACTCCAGTTAGAACTATCCCTTGATTACAGCGCTCAAACTCATCACAAGCTGCTACAAGATGATGATGGCCTACCACAAGCTGCGGAATAGCTTTCGACCACTCAGTGAACCCAAGCCACTCGAAGCCGTTAATACCGAGCAATGACCGCATCAGTTGCGGAAGCTCCTGTTGCAAACGCGCTTCATCAGCTCGCCCTGCTGCCTTTGCTCCGCCAACCATGATGGTCAGGACGTGACGATCCGGCGGAGCGACATGCGGAAAAAGCTGCGAATTGAACATAACTCCTAGCAGGTTCTCAGGCATACCGGCAGGAAATAGCACACCAAAAGCCTCTGGTATTAGACGCTCAGAGCGAGGCACTGATGCATGCACCACCCCCAACGACGCGTACTTCATCTTCTTAAGCTGTTCAGCAAGGTCGGCGTCTAGCGAGGACAATATGGTTGCCAAGGGCTCCCCTGCAACGGTAACCACACATCGATCTGTGGCCAGCTCTCTTCCGTCCGAACAGCTCACGATAAAACCGCCAGGGACCTTGCGAATCGCCTCAACGGCACAACGCTGGATTTCAACTCCTTCTCGCTCGAGCCGGTGACGTAACTCGCTGACGATCTTTTCTATGCCGCCCTCTAACATCAAGATTGCAGGCTTACCACCCTTGGGCTTGCTTTTCATATAGCCGAGAAGCGATGCCCCTGTAGCTGCGGCTCTGAAGAGCGCTGGAAATAACGTTCGAGCGCTCAGATTTTCGACATCGCCGCCGTATATACCTTTGAGCACCGGATCAAGCATCTCTCTCGTTGTTTTTTCGCCAAGCAGCGGCGAAAAAAAATCGAGCACCGAAACGTCATCAGAGGCTGGCTGCAATAGTTTAGGGGTAATTAGTTTGACAGGAAGCAATAGCTTCGTCCGCCATGAAAAAAGGGTGCTCGAAAGCAGCTCAACTAGACCGGCAGGAACCTTTCTCACCCTGCCCCGCGCCCAAACATACTGGCCGTATTTTTTTACGATCGGATACCGCACTGAGGCTTCAAGACCGAGACCGCGAAGCAGGGCAACGAGATCTGGACGTTCAACAATAACATTCGGGCCTGCTTCAAGGCTAAACCCTTCTTGTAAGGTGGTGCGAATCATCCCGCCTACTCGCCCTGGCTCAAGCACGATTGGTCGCTCGCCACGCTTCACTAGCTCGAGGGCAGCTACGAGCCCGTTGATTCCTGCTCCAATTACTACCGGTGCCATATAGATCCTTGTGCTGATTACCGTCCGAACGCTCTTCTAAAAGAGCAGCCGTGTGCGAATGCTGGTTTCTAGATTGTCGATCTTAGTCTTCACCACACCCGAAATCTCGCTATCAATATCAATTATCAGATAACCGAGCTTCCCTTGAGTTCCGAGGTACTGAGCCCTGATATTAGCCCCCATCTCAGCGATAATGGCATTTATCGCGCTCAGCACGCCGGGGACGTTCCTGTGAATGTTCAAGATGCGATGGCTCTCGCGTACGAGCGGGATCTCTACCTGCGGAAAATTAACCGAGCCAGTGGTGCTACCCGTCTCGATAAATTTAATAAAGGTATTTGCCACCTCTAGACCGATGTTGCGCTGCGCCTCGATAGTGCTGCCGCCAATGTGCGGAGTAAGAATTACATTATCGATACCCGAGAGCGCACACGAGAACGATTCATCATTCGTTTTAGGCTCCTCGGGAAACACGTCAATTGCGGCGCCCCCGAGTTGGCCAGACTGAAGTCCTTCGCGCACTGCATCCAGGTCAACGACCCTACCACGGCTTAAATTAAGCAAGAATGCGCCCTTTTTCATACGCGCAATCTCAGCTCTTCCGATCATATTTCGGGTCTCTGCCGTGTCAGGGACATGCAGCGTAAGAAAATCAGACAGCGCTAAAAGCTCTTCAAGGCTCGACACCGCAGTCGCAGTGCCCAACGGCAGCTTGCCCACGACATCAAAGAAGTAGACCTTCATTCCAAACGCTTCAGCAAGCAGAGCAACCTGCGGACCAATGTGTCCATAGCCAACGATACCTATGCTCTTGTTGCGAACCTCTACACATCCATCAGCGGACTTTTCCCACACGCCCTTATGCAGCAGCTGACTTTTGTGAGCAGCTCGGCGAGCAAGCATGACTACCTCTGCTATGGCAAGCTCAGCAACACTGCGCGTGTTGCTAAAAGGGGCGTTAAAAACCGGGATCCCCTTTAGCGCCGCGGCCTCAAGATCAACTTGGTCAGTCCCGATGCAGAAACAGCCCACCGATAGTAGATTGTGGGCAGCTTCCAGGACCCGCGCGGTCACCTGAGTCTTCGAGCGCACTCCCAGAATATGCACATGTGCAATCGCCGCTAGCAGCTCCTCTTCGCTAAGGGCACCCTTGACAAGCTCAGCGTTGTATCCTGCAGCAATAAACCGCTCCACGCAGGCGGGATGAATCCCCTCCAGCAGCAGGATCTTCATCTTTTCTTTCGGATACGAGTACTGTTTGGCCATAGCCGGTATGGTATAGGTATGTAGAGCTAAACGGAAGTAATCAACTAGACCGAAATGTGAAAAAGTAGCACGGTTCTCCCCTGACGTAGCGGGTTAGGTTGTGATACCATGCCCGGATGATTAGCGCCCAAGGCTCCACCAAATCCAAGATCCTCAGCCACCTCAGAAAACTTGCTCCGTTCTCAGTTGTAGAGCGCGGCATCGGCTTTGCAACAAACGGCCAGGTAACTGAGTGCAGCAGCACCGGCTCCCTTTTTTCAGGGATCGTGCGCGAAGAAGAAGCGAGCCACTCGGTTCGCCTCTCAGTAATCTCAGCCAGCGAGATTGAAGCTTCCTGCTCATGTTGCGATACGGCTGAAATGGCAGAGCAGTGGTGTCCGCACGCCATCTCCTTGTTGTGGCGCGCAGCCGAACTCGATTTTTTTGAGCACAGAAACGGATTTAACGAGCGCGAATCAACCTTCCGGATCAATCAAAACTCGGCCGCTGAAATAGCTGATGCAATCCGCGAGATACACCTACAAGAACCAGAATCTCTGACTCTCGATCCTGCTGTGGCGATAGTGTCTTCTTCAGGCTTCTACCCCAAAGTTACAATTCTTCTTGACCTTCAAAGCGACCGCCTGGGCGTGCGGGTCCTATTTGATGAAATCGAACAAGAGCCGACCATATTCGAAGGGTTCCGCCGCATCTCCAACAGGGCGCTAGATAACATTCTCCTGCAAACACTCGAGGATGAAGGCTCCTGGGATGAGAGCAATAGGTTGTGGTTTATTAATTCAAGTAAAGGAATTGAGGTAACTCTTGGCCTGATTAACGAATACTCAGCCGTCCTTTCAATCTCAGACCTCAGGCCGATTACGACCAATGCAGAGCCGCTGGGAGCCAAAGTCACGCTCACCTGGCACAGCTCGTCATTGGATCTTGCCATGCACTGGGTAACAGCTGGTAGCAATGGTCTGGAGGAGCTGCCACGCACTCAAGAAGTATTAGGCACCGGCCCGTTTTGGACCCTCATTGGCAACCAGATATATCGCTTGACCCCTCGTGCTGCGCGAATTGCGGCGATCTTCGGGCACTCAGCAACGCTTAGCATCCCACGCTCACAGGTGGGTCCGATATTAGAAGTGCTCGAAGAGTTTAGCTCTGCGCCACATGCAACCGTGGCTGTTACTAACCCCGAGAAACAGCCGTCTATCGAGATAAAAACGCCGACCCCAACACTATCGCTGGAGCGGCGCGACGCCGCCTCGGATCATTTTGCAACATTCAAATACATTGAGCTCGCGGCAACTCTCGATTTTGAGTATCCAACACCTGCTTCAAGCGCAAACGTAGTGTTCGTGCGCAACCGAGAATTAGAAGCTGCAGCCGCGCAGCTTCTGGCAAACCTTGGCTTTACAGCAACGACTGAAAAGCGTCGCTACTCCTTGATAGGCGATGCTGCTCTTGATTTCATTCATGAAGGCCATGAACAGCTTAAGAGCACCTGGAAGCTAGCCGGCCTCGATATGATCAAGAAGGGCATCCGCGTTGCCGACCTCAACATCTCTGTATCACTAGCCGGCAGCTCCGCTCCTCCCGAAGACGATCAAAGCTTCGGCTCAGGAAGATCCAGCATCGACTGGTTTGACTGTCGAATCTCTCTTATTCAAAACAACGCCAACGTGCCACTTTCTGCCGTGTTCAAGAATGCTCGTGGCGATGGCGACCGCTGGACGCGGTTGGATAGCGGCGCATACGCACGGGTGCCCGGTGGAAATATCGCCCAACTTCGCACGATACTGGGAATGGTTGATTCGAATTGCCGGGTCAGCAATACCATAAAGACCCAACTATCGCTGGCACAAGCGATTAGCCTTAGCCGCATATCAGAACACGGATTCTCGGTATCACTCGATAAACGGCTTGCTGCCTTAAACCAAAAGCTATCATCGTTCTCAGAAATAAAAACCATTAAGGCCTGCAAAG
>JBIKWG010000188.1:0-5854 GCA_044356425.1 Bdellovibrionota bacterium
CCTTACGGCAGGAATTATTTCGTCGCTTGACCGTGCCATGAAGACCCCACGTGGGCCGGTGCTTAAGGAGCTTATTCAGACAGATGCAGCTATCAATCCTGGTAATTCAGGTGGCCCGTTGCTGGATGCAGACGGGAGGCTCGTCGGCATCAATACCGCTATTCTGAGTCAATCTGGCGGTTCTGAAGGAATAGGTTTTGCCGTTCCAATCAACAATATCAAGCGTATTTTGCCCGAGCTTACTACAACCGGTAAGGTGAGAAAGCCTCGTATGGGATGGCAGCTCGTTGATACCGACCAGGGTCCGATGGTGTTGCGGATAGCAGAAGGTGGAGCCGCGGCAGATGGGGAGATTCAGCCAATCGAGCGTCTGGTTGGTGGTGGTGCATTTGTGCGCGGGTATAGACAGAATATCGAGGGAGCCGACCTCATTTATAAAGTGAATGGCAAGCGAGTGCGAAACCGAGACGAGGTTGAGGATGAGATCCGTCGCACAGGAAAGGAGCAAGAGGTCCGCTTTACCTTGCGTCGAGGTGGGCTGTACGGCAAAGAGCGTGACGTGACTGCGTTTCCGGATTGGGAATGAAGATCAAAGTTTTACCAGATACCGTAATCAACCAGATCGCTGCTGGTGAGGTAGTTGAACGGCCGGCTTCGGTTATTCGAGAGCTGGTTGACAATGCCGTTGATGCTGGGGCAACTGATATCTTTATTGCAATAGAAGGTGGCGGTCATTCACGCCTCAAAGTTCGTGACAATGGCTGCGGGATGACACGAGACGAGGCAATCCTCGCTTTTGAACGCCACGCAACTTCAAAAGTTGGCGCGATCGAAGACCTCGAAACTCTGGCAACTCTCGGATTCCGCGGAGAGGCGCTCGCCTCAATAGCTGCCGTTTCAAAGGTCAGGCTCACCACTCGAAGTAGAGATGCGGAGCTTGGGACAGTTGTTACCTTTCGTGGTGGTACCCTGGTGGATGTCCAAAGCTGCGCGTGGAATGAGGGTACTGAGATTGAAGTTGAACACCTCTTTTTTAATACCCCGGCACGAAGAAAATTTCTTAAGTCTCCGCGGGCAGAGGTTAGTAGAATTCGCGCATGGGTAACAAATTCAAGTTTGGCCAGACCAGGGGTGCGCTACCGTCTTGTTACAGATGGTGCCGAGGTACTTAACCTTGCGGCAGTGCCCACTATTGAAGCGCGCGGTGCAAGCGTTTTTCCTGGCGATCTGATGCAGGTTCGATGCACGGAGGGCGCACTCGCTGTTCAGGGGCGGGTTGGTCATCCAGGGGTTGCGCTTGCAGATGCCACAGGGTTCGTGTTGTTGGTTAATGGGCGACTTGTAACAGACAAAATCATGCTGCGCGCTGCCCGCGAGGGGTATGATTCGATGCTCAAAGATCGTGAGTATCCGATCGGATATCTCTCGCTAACGCTTCCGCCTGATGAAGTAGACGTTAATGTTCATCCGCAGAAGAGCGAGGTTAGGTTTCGGCACCCTGACCAGATATTTGCAGTTGTACGTGCAGCGGTGCTTACAGCAGTTCGAGGCATAAAGCGGCCGATGGTAGCGGTGGGTGTCGCTGAGTCGCACACATCCTCGCCACAAGCTGCTATCGGAGTTTCTCGCAGCATCAGCAGCAGCAATACTAACAACACTATCGCCACGCCGCCGGCGGCGGCTGCTCCTCCTCCTAACAATACGAGGCTTTCGGCCCCTAGCTTGTTATCTGAGTTTCCGCGTTCCTCGCCGCTTCCATCGTCGGCGGCCGCTGATATTCGTGATATCTGGCCAGTGCTTCTCGCCAAGCGCTCCTCAGTTGAGGCTGCCTACACATCTCCTAAGATACCTTCAGATCCACCTCCTCCTGCTGCGCATGAGCAGCGGCCGCTGTATCAGCACCAACAGGGGCGCCCCTACAATCAGGCAGCTGATAGCGAATTTTGCTTTGCGGCGTTGCGTTATGTGGGGCAGGTGCTCGGATGCTATCTGGTATGTGAACTTGGTGAGCAGCTAGTTGTAGTTGACATGCATGCAGCGCATGAGCGTGTTACGTATAACAAGATTCGCGAGCAGAGAGCCACGCGGACGCTAGTGGTGCAGAAGCTGCTGATTGCAGAGCGGGTAGCGCTGACAGGAGAGCAGGTTGTTGCGCTGATAGAGCAGCAGGAACTGCTGAAAGAAATCGGTTTCGAGATTACACAAGCGAGCGATAGCGAAATTCTGATACATGGAGTGCCGAACGTTGTAGCGCATCTTCAGTGTGCGACTCTTCTTAAAGAATTTGCCGCTGAGCCCGTCATAGCCGGCTGGCGAGAGCGTCTTGATGAACGTATTGATCACATCTCGGCCCGACTTGCTTGCCACGCGAGCGTTCGTTCTGGTCACGTCATCTCACGTGAAGAGGTTTATGCGCTCTTTGCGCAGCTTGATCTCGCAAATTCTGCTGGCGCATGTCCGCACGGACGCCCGGTGGTTGCTGATTTCTCTCGGGCAGCCGTGGAGCGATGGTTCGGAAGGGACCGATAAGTATGAAGAAGCCCGTTACCGCGCTGGCTGTGTGCGGACCCACCGCATCAGGAAAGAGTGCAGTGGGAATTGCCCTCGCACAAGCCTTGCAGGGGGAGGTGGTGAACGTCGATTCCGTGCAGGTCTACAAGGATTTCTGCATCGGTGCAGCAAAGGTTCCAGTCGCCGAGCGCCGGGGGATTCCGCATCATCTGCTCGATATCTTTTCACCTGATAAGCCGGGTAATGTATCGGACTTCCGTGAGGCGAGCCTCGCGGCACTGAACGATATTACCGAGCGAGGAAAAATGCCGATCCTTGTCGGTGGATCGGGAATGTATTTTACTGTTTTGCTGCACGGCCTTGCAGAGGTTCCTGTAACTCCTCCAGAGGTACGAAAACAGATCGCCCAGCTTGTGCCAGAGGTGGCCTACGCCCAGCTTCAACAGCTTGACCCCGAGACGGCAGCACGCCTGCACCTTAATGACCATCAAAGAGTCACGCGAGCCCTTGAGATTGCGGCGGTGAGTGGACGAAAGCCCTCTGATCTTTTTGCTGAGCATCAGTTTAAGACAAAAGATGTAGTATCTGTAGTGCTTGTTATCTGCAGACCGCGGGAAGAGCTGTATCAGCGAATCGATCTGCGCTCACGGCAGATGCTTGAGTCGGGTTTGATTGCAGAAACTCAGGCGATCAAGCAGCGCTATGGAGCAATCGAGCTTTTGAATACGCTTGGGTATAAGCAAGTCATGCAGCTTCTGGCAGGTGAGTTATCATATGAAGAGACGGTGACAGAGATAGCGCTGCACACTCGACGCTTTGCTAAGCGGCAGATGACTTTCTGGCGCAATGAGCCTGCTAAGCGCGGCTGGGATGTGCGCCCGTATGACGGTGAATCGTCGGTTGAGATAACCGGGTTCGAGTCTGCCCCGAAGCGCGCTCAGAAACATATGCTGGGATTCCGTGTGCTTTGGCTGACAGAGCCTCAATTAATCGAGGCGCTGCGTGAACGTCTCAAGGCACCTCTTGAGCGAAGCGAGGTGTGGTATGTTTCTCTGAACGCATGCGTAAATGGCTAGAGCCCTGTTGATGCTCTTGTTGCGTCCTCACCTAGGATATGAGCAGCCCCGAACGTGTTTGTCATCTTTTTTATCCCCTACACGTAAAGCGGTTTTTTTAGCACCATCAAGGAAACACCTTTATTTATGAAAGGAGGGACGCCTGTGACAACCTGAAGGATACAGCGCAAAGCGTTCGGCGCAGATGGGGGGGCGCAGAAGGCCACAGGTAAAATGAGGCGCAGCAAGAGCAAGGGCTTCTGTGAATTCATGTGGCACTTACGTGTGCCCCTAAAAGTGTCACGAGCAGTTTGTGAGCCGTTGTTCCGTTAGCATATGACCGAGGCGCCTTAACAGGTTTTGAAGAGGCAACGAGAGGATGGTCTAACAGGTTGTTTTTATTTGGTTGTTCGCGCCTTTTTGGGGTTTCTCGTCGTAACTACATAAGTATTCTGAAGGCGCCCCGGTAAGCTAGGTTAGCACGGCAGAAGTGGTCGTTACCTTTGACCTAACCACCTGATCTATGGGATCATCCCTGCCTCGGACGGCTGGATAGAGCTAAACGGTTCTAGGGCGAACGAAAGGAGAGCATCAGAACAAAAACTGCGGTGGCTCTCTGTTGCTTCTGATCTTTCCAACTCCGGCTGTCTGTAACTGTGTATTGAGGCGTGTGTACATGAGTCCAATCGAACATCCACTAGACTTTGAACGACCGCTCGTTGAGCTTGAATATCAGCTTGAGCGACTAAAAGACGAGTTGGCCAGTGGAAACAACTCGCGTCGGGGTGATTATGCCGCGCTTGAGCAGAAGGTTTCAAAGATACGTAAAGAGATCTACGGCAAGCTTACGCCGTACCAGCGTGTTCAGCTGTCGCGACATTTTGACAGGCCTTTTACCCTTGATTACATAAAGCATATCTTCACAGATTTTATTGAGTTGCACGGGGATCGGCTCTTTAAGGATGATGCGGCGATAGTTGGCGGCACAGCGCGTTTAGGGGAGGTGCCGATAATGGTCGTTGGGCATCAACGTGGTCGCACGACAGCAGACCGCCTGAAGCGCAACTTTGGTATGCCTAATCCTGAGGGTTTTCGTAAAGCGTTACGCTTGTTCCGATTAGCCGAAAAGTTTGGTCTTCCGCTGATAACATTTATCGATACGCAGGGCGCATTTCCTGGTTTGGAAGCCGAGGAGCGCGGCCAGGCAGAGGCGATCGCACGAAACTTGGCGGAGCTTGCTGAGCTGACCGTTCCAATCATCAGCGTTGTAATCGGGGAGGGCGGCAGTGGTGGAGCGCTCGCTCTGGGGGTAGCCGACCGCATATTGATGATGGAGAATGCGTGTTATTCGGTGATCAGCCCAGAGGGCTGCGCTTCGATTCTGTACCACTCAGCCGATAAGGCCGATGTTGCGGTCGAACAGACAGCCTCGGTGGCGGAGTCGCTTAATATTACAGCGCCCGACCTGAAGCGCTTGAATTTAATCGATGAGGTGGTCGCTGAGCCTATCGGCGGGGCGCATAGTAACCATAAAGAGGCAGCTGAGATCCTGCGGGCAGCGCTCGTGCGCCAGCTTGACCCGCTGGCAAAGTTAACGGTGAAGGAGCTTGTTCAGAAGCGTTACGAGAAGTTTCGTGCCTATGGAGCCTTCACCGAGGGCTAGCGCGTTTTCCTGAGTTCGTTTGCGTGTGTGTGGGCGGCTTCTGTACCAACGGGCACCAGCGCGTTAGCCGGGGTCCGATATTAGATTTGCTTTGTTCCTACGAGCAGGAGTAATCTTCGCAACGGCAAGCCGAGCATAGGGCAGTAAATTAACATAATGTACCATTTGTAGTAGTTAACATGGCAAAAGACGCAATCGAATTGAACGGAGTAGTTAAGGAGTGCTTTCCTAGTGCATTCCGTGTCCTGTGTGACAATGGTCACGAAGTGCTTGCACATCTTGCGGGCAAGATGAGAAAGTTTTACATCCGCGTTTTGCCGGGCGACAAGGTTGTTGTTGAGATATCCCCTTACGACCTAAGCAAGGGCAGAATTGTACGTCGTCTTGCTGAGGTGCGTGGTCGACCTGGTGATGTTGCGCCCAGCACCGAGACTAAAGAGTAGCAGCAGACTTCATCTCCTACAGAAGCTCTTTCCTAATGGCTCAAAATTAGGGCTCATCGTGGAATCGAGTGGGTAGAACTGGCGTTTCCGGACGTGAACATGCACGTGCACATGAACGTGAACGTACCCGTACCCGAAGAAGTGTGGTCACACACCCTAGAGTTAAGCGGTAGACATCTAAT
>JBIKWG010000021.1:0-20849 GCA_044356425.1 Bdellovibrionota bacterium
ACGCCCTGAGAAAGGTAGCAACTTCTGTTGTGAATTTTTCCGAGACCAACTTTGGCAGAAAAATCGCACCTCGCGGCGCTTTGGTTCAAAGCTTAAATGTCCTACGACACGTTAAATTTATCTACGGTTCCGAAAAGCCGCGCGTTTTTGAATATGGTCCTGGGTGCGGGTATTTGGGCGCTCTCTTATACAACGAAGGCTATCCCTACGCAGCGATGGATATAGCCCAAGCCCTATATCTCTATCAGAACCATATGTGGTGCCACGTTACCAAGGGAAATGTAATCGACGGCGCCAATAGAAGCGGCGCACTCGAAGCATTATACCACTTTGATGCTTCCAAATTGGTGCATCTGCCTTGGTGGGATTATTATCAGATGGATCTAATTGAAGCGCCGCGCTTCGATATCGTCACAATCAATCACGCGATTTGTGAAATGCATGACAGTGCACTGCGACTTGCATTACTGCATATAAAATCGATGCTAAGAGGACGTCCCGATGAAAAGAAACTCCTTATGTTCGAGGGGTGGGGCCAATCCGATTCCGGCAGAAGGGCGCAGGTAAATACGCGGCTCCATCAGTACGGCTTTAGAATGGTGCATCACGATCTTAAAATAACGGCATTCGCCCTGCAGGAAAGCGACTTGGCTATTAATCACGCCAAGTTTCCAGAAATGCATGACGTTGCTCAACCAATGATTACTGCAGACGGCCGGCTTCAGATGAGTAGCAATCAGCATGCGTCTTGGGTACCGACATTTTTTACCTCTGAGCAGAATCAACTTTCCCGAAAGATAATCGAGGAAAGAAAGTTTTTTAATCCATCTAAGACAGTCAACCTCTCCGAGGTAGATGCAATGTATTCAGCTCTCCTTGGAACTAATGACTATCGTACCGCGGACGAGAAGTTTATGGCACTCATCGGCCTGCAAGGTATTGTCTGCAATGAAAATGGCGATTACCTCTAAGAGTCATGAAGCTAGGGATTGCGGCAAAACAGTTCGCGCAAGCTCAACGAAGGTGCGCGGAGGCTCAACCAGCCAATCAATTCTACCGATTGAATGTGGACCTCTTTAGGTTGGGGTGTTTCAGCGAAGAGGTAAAAGAGGATCAAACGATTCTAGAAGAAGCTCTGGATCATCGATCTCTCAGCGCATTCGAGACATACTTCGCTAGTCGACTCGGAAAGGTAACTCCCGAAGAGTTTGAACTTGCGCAGAGCATCTTCGAAGCTACACACAAAACCGTGAGCGACCTGTCGCTTTCTCCACGATATCCGAAATTTTCGTTAGTCGACGGCCTACTTTTGAATCGGTTGGTGGATCATATTTGTGACAACATTCCCAACAGTAGAATTGTTGAAGTGGGCCGAACATCAGGAATGTTTAGTGCAATTCAACGCATTAAAGGCAACGGTGCACAAATAGTCGACTTCTCGGTGCACAATGCCGTTTTTCGCAAATGCTTCTTTAAACACTTAAATCGCCCCGCCCTGGAAGAGATCGATGCATGGGGAGGTTCATTACCTGAAACCTTCAGCCGACTCCGTCAGGGTCCAGTTGATTGTTGCATTATTAATTCCTCTATTTTGACCTTCAGCGACGAAGCCCTTTCCGAGATCTTTGGAGTGCTTTCCAACCTCTCTGCAGGCCCTACCCCCACTGCCCTGTTGTGCTACTTAACTCATGAGGGGAGTTTCATAGAGTGGACGAGACTTTGGTCAGTTGCCGGCACTCGCAATTTAAATGTCGTCTACCTTGCTGATCATTACGCGATTTTATTGCCGCAATCTGCTGTTATGTCTTCAGCGGAGATAATTGCCAAACTAGATCAGCTGCCTACATTTGAGAATGAGGATTGTGTTATAGGACCGGAGCAATTTGAGTTGCTCACGACGATTCTTCAGGAAGTGTAGATATGCATTCCGAACAAGAAATCTCGTTTCTCACTCAAAAGATTCAGCAAGATCCTCTGGACCAGGACTCAAGGAATCGACTTGGTTTGTTACTTCTTCCTACAATCCTGGGACACTGGCCAGCGACAGATCGAACAGACAACATCGAAGCTATTCTGCAATTCTATGACAGCTATATTAAGCCTTTGAGCGAACTACTCAAGGGGGTCTGCTCCATCGAAGTTGCTGACTTCCTCTTTAAGGTAGCGGGCCTAATGCACTGGGCTGGGGACAACGACACGTCTTTACAGTACGCAAAAGAGGCTATCGAGCTAAATTCAAGAATTACATCGCAACACAAACTCGGGCACACCAATATTCGTTTTTTTCAATTACGAACCGGTATTCAGACCCAATTTGGTCATCTCATTCATGAGCCTGATTGCTATGTGCGCCGTGTCGAACTGGGCTGGCAAGAGGAGCTACGCCCGCTGTTAATTCTTCCCGATAGAAGGTGTGCTAACAAAACGCTGCTTAGCTATTGGCAGAAGTATCTTTGCGTAGTCAGCAATCCGTATCTGTGTCAGAAGTTGGGCCGCCTGTCTCGAGAGCTCGAGTACAACAGTTACTGGCTTGAAGTGCCAAAGGTCGGCATCCGGTACGGGCACAGCGGCGTTATCGCGTGCATAAATAAATGGGAGGATGAAGGTCGGCCACCAGTCCTACATTTGAAGAAATACCAGATTGAACGGGGTCGGGAACTATTAGCTGAACTTGGGATACCGAGAGACGCGTGGTTTGCGGCAGCTCACGTAAGAAATTCCGAAGTCAATCAGGCCGATGTCTGCTCGCCAAGAAATTCTAACCTAGATTCTTACCAGAAAGCCTACGAGGCAATCACCAAAAACGGAGGCTATGTTTTACGGCTGGGGACACACAGGATGCCAAAGCTTCCTAAGCTCGCTAAAGTCGTTGATTTAGCGGCTCTTCCTCAACTACCAGATTGGTTCGATATTTTTGCAATCTCTCAGTGTCGCTTCTTTTTAGGTAGCGCCTCAGGCCCGGGGTCATTGGCTGCTAGCTTCGCAACGCCTCACGTCATGACTAACATTCCAGCCAACTGCTTTGCAGTTTCAGAAAAGGACATTTTTTTGCCCAAACTATTGCGAAATAAGACCACCAAGCAGCTTTTTAAGTTTAAAGATCTATTTACGCCAAAGTTCCAATACATATTTAATCCGGGAATATACGAGAAATTAGGTGTTGAAGTGGTAGACAACGAGCCTGACGATTTGGAAAGCGCCACGATAGAGATGATTGAAAGACTCAATAGGACTGCCACCTATGAGGCCGAGGACATCCACCTGCTTAGAAGGTTTGAAGCGATAGCCAGTAGTTTGGAGGGACGCCCTCTAAAATGTAGACTAGCAAGAGATTTTGCGAGAAAGCATCGGGATTTGATTTTAGGTTAGGCACGGGTCTTGTTTGGTGGCCCGGTGAAAGCCGACGATTTCTGGTCAAGTATGTGCAAAGAGCAACTTATTCGGCTAAGTGTCCCCGCTTGGTGGTATTCCCGCACCTCATTGAAAGATAGAGTCTGGAGCCTTTGGTAGTACGATTCGGAGCGTTGAAGCCGCAGGCAAAGCTAATACGGTTCGAGGGCAAGCAAACAATCGAATCGATACTCTACTGATCACGAATAGACTCGCCGCACCAGATCTGCGCATTGCGAGGGAAATGGATAGCAAAATCAATTTACTTTTTGCAAGTAGTTGAACCATGCTGCGGCGGCGTCGCGAGGTTCGGAAATCCTTTAAATGGGAAGAGGTAAGGGTTCAAGATGCGTGATTTGTCCCTCTGAGCTAGAGTTTCATCGGTCGCGGCAGAGCCGAAGCTGTGCCGCTACGTTGCGAAAAATAGCATTACAGATACACCTCTGCCGCTCCGTCACCAAGGAAGCCGAATTTAGAAAAGGGGGGTCCCCATTTAACGGACAGTCGGCTAGGAAGGATTTGAACTCTCATAACTTATGGTTTGTCAAGGTCCCCTTTCTTTGAACACTCATTCTTAAATTAGTACTACTGGCTGTTTCTCCGCCCCGCAGGGGCGGGAGGGGGTGTAGGGGAGACTCATAACATGCGGATATCTTGTGCGGGTAGCTTGATGCGGCTATCTGGCGGTGAGCGGAGGCGCTCGATGCGCGGAGTGGATTCGCTCAGTATTGTAATAGCTGATGTAACAGTAGATCGCCTCCATGAGCTCAGGTACCGTGGCAAACCGCTCTGGGTCTGCAAACTCCACCTTGAAGCGTCCAAATAAGGATTCCTGAGAACCGTTGCGCCACGGAGATGATTTAGGCGAATGAGAGACTTGAATGTTATTTTGCTCCAAGAGATGGGTGAGTGCGTATGATGTGTACTCACTACCCTGATCGGAATGAAACCACTGTGGCGTTGCATCAGCGCCATGTAGCGCCATCGTCAGCGCGCGCACAACCAGCTCTGCTGAGTGGTCGGTCATTATCGAGACGCCAAGCACTTCCCGTGTAGAACGGTCCATAACCGTTGCCAAGTACACGTGGCGCGTGTGAAACCAGTGGGATTTTTTTGTTGTAACGTTGACAAGTCTCATACCAGGAAGATCCTTCGTACGTGGAGCATATCGTTACATAAAGCTTCATGGAACGCGCGGTAGCTATCGTAAGTATGGATTGGATCCGCAGGATAAAAATAGATTGGATGGTACGTCTCCAGGTTGGGGAATTGAATCCAGCGGGCTTTCAGGAATCCTTACGACAGGAGGGGCAGACGTTTATGCAGGGCAAATTATTGCCGGTGTCCCCGACAGTTACGGCACATTTAATCACAAGTTAGCCGCTTATATTCTGCAAGGGGCTAAAATCCAGTTCCAGCACATGAAACGCTTGAGGTCATCATAGTTTGGGAGTATGCACGAAGCTGCGCTGACAAGAAAGCGCCAACGGCCTAAGTATCACAGGATCGGCCGTAGCGGTCGTTGTTGCAGCCTAGTCGGCAAAAGCATCTCGTATTAGAAGGTTGGGCAGCTACGCGTTTTGTCCAAGTAGCCCACAACTTTCAGCGATTGTTGTCTCATTAAGGCGCGCAATGTTCTTTGTTGAGTGGTCCGCTGCAACGCATTCATAGAATTTTGCAAGGCGCCAGGTCTGGGCATCAATTGTAAATGGTTGTCTCTTCAACCGCAGATACTCTCGTACCTCTTGGCCGCGATATCGTGAAAGCACCTCTTTCGGTGACGTAAGAAGTTCTTTCGAAAACTGTATTGCCAGCGAATAGCGTCGCAAAAGAAAGTTCTGGAACTTCAGGTTGCTTGATGTAATTACCGGAAGTAGAGCATCAATATAATCGGTATTTCTTGCAGAGCCACATGAGAAGATGTTGGCGTCGTTTTTAGTCCGGCAGATACGTCGATCGCTAAGAAGATGTGCGGTTACATTTATACCGATGTCATATTTACTAAGCTCATTGTGGACCTCGTTAATCGGAACTGTGTCATGAACATGCATCCGACCGGTCCGACGGCCTAGTTCCACGAACTCGGCAAAGTGGTCCTGGGGGCTGTTTGCATTAATCATGTGCTTGTATAGGTGAATGTGAATGCCACCCTCTGCAAGTTTGGTAAATATATCGCTATACCCGAGTTCGGTGACTTCTCCGTTGCGGGGCATCTCAATATATCCCACCTGGACCAGATGAATCTCATCATTGTTTTCGTCTCTCTCGGGTCTTGGCAATCCCCAGCAGTATTCGGGGAAAAAGAGTCGATTCTCGGCAAGTTCATACTGTCCACGCCGGGCTGCATAAAGAGGCTGTAGGTCTCTCGATACAATCGCATCTGCATTCTGGAGGCAATATCGCTGTGCCGGCATCAGGGCCGGATGGGTGTAGATCATTCCGTCAAAGACATCGATCATATCTATGATGATCTTGCCGGGACGGTGTTGAAGCATGGCAAGAGTAACGTCATCTACGGCGGCAGAGAATACGTGAAAGATACTAGAGCGCGTTTGTCTGCTGAGGAAAACAGCTTCAAGAGGAGTCTCAAACCGAGCTGCATGATCAAAGTATTTGTAGACATCGCCATTGAAGGAGTGATGGTACAATAGGATAACTTCCCAGCCCAGTTTCCGAAGCCCTGCTGCCATCTTGGCTTCACGAATTTTTGGTTGGTTCGAAACGAACACTATTCGCTTAGCTGTTGTGCTCCCCATGTAACAAAATGGGCCGTTAACCAGCGGGGGCAGAAGAGTCGTCGCCTCTTCTGTAATTCGGTCGTCAGCTGAGATCTGAGTTCCAATTTTTATAATGTCACGTCGGAGACACTCATATCCATGTGCTTTGAGTTGTTCACTCAGATCTACGATTATGTCAGCGGTAAGGACGTTATGGTCTACGGCATTGCGGAGTAGGGCCTGAAGACGGGGGAGATATTCTGGCGTTGTACAATAGGGGAGCAGTTTCGTTAAGGCGACAGAAGGAATAGATGGTAGCGAAATTATCTGCTGAAAAAGCGCGTGTGCCTCAGCTGACATGCCTAGACGTATAGTTGTCAGTAGAATCTCTATTGCGTCGGCGACATCATTTGAATTTTGTGCTATAACAAGCTGTAGGTTAAACGCACTTTCAAACTGTCCCTCAGCCACAAGAATAAGAGCCCGCTCTCTCTCAGTCTCAATAGTGGATTGGCTCACGTCTAGATATCGTTTAAGAGTCTCCTTCGCCAGATTTAGACGGCCTAGTTGGCGATACATTTGACAGGCAAATAACACTCCGTCCCGCCAATCAGGGTCTAATCGAATCGCTTTCTCAATTTTTGAAATAGCAGCCGGTGTGTCGCCCGCGGCGAAAAGCATCTTAGCCAACGCGGTCCAAGCCTCTGGCAGAGACGGATAAAGTTGACAGAGGCGTTCTAAAAGGGTCACAGCCTCTGATTTGTCGCCGAGTAACGCGACCTCATTCGCCCATTTGAGGTAGAGCGTGCGATAATCCAGGATTTGTTGCGAGGTTTGTTTCACAATAATCGTATTAAAAATAGGCATACCGAGCATTAGTCGCTCACTGATGACTTTTATGATGTGAGAGTCGACCTAAACGACGCGAAGTCCTCGCCACTTACCGCAGGGAAGCTGGTGGAAAAAACTCGATTTTTGCATAGTTGAGGAGGGGTGCATAAGACTAACACGCTAATATGGCTGTTAGAATCAGGCACGGACCAGGGCACTTTTTGCAAGCGGCCTCGGTTGAGACCGCTTGTTTTTGGCCTCTTAAGTTATTGAAGGCACGTTCAGGGTCGTTATTTATGAGAACTCTTAGCTGAGGCGAGCATCTACATTACAACGGCGCACATCTAGGTTGATGAAGTCGTTGAATAGCCATGCTCTAAAAGTCTCTCACTCTCTGTCAGGTAATATATGCTTAACTCCACTGAGGAAACGTACAATGTCCTAGGTGCTCTTGTGCACCATGCAGCTCGACTTGAAGGTCAGATTGTGGAGCTACAGCGGAAATTCGATGCTATGATACAGGCCGTTGGGCCCAACGCCGATCGATTTAACCGGCTCGAGCAAGACATGTTCTTGCTTCATAGTCCGTCCTCTCTTGTTCAAAGCCCTAGCCCCTACCGCCTTGCAACTGATTATCCCGTGGCGTTGCATAGTCATGACCACGTATTTCCTCTCGGCACAGCACAAGACAACACACGTTATCCACGCTTCATCGCGAGATGTGAAGAAGTGCTTGACGGGCCAATTAGAGCACTCGATCTAGGTTGTGCGGGTGGGGGGTTAGTTCTGGACTTCCTCAGCAGTGGCCACGAGGCAATGGGTCTTGAGGGCAGTGATTATCCCAAGAAGAACCAGCTATTTCAGTGGCGATGGCTCAAAGATCGGCTGTCTACCTGTGACATTACTAAGCCATTTTCAATTTCAACCAATCGGGGAAGGCAGGCCAATTTCGATGTGGTCAGTATGTGGGAAGTGCTTGAGCATATCGAGGAGGCTGACCTTCCACAACTCTTTAGGAATATCAAATATCACCTGAGCGATCGAGGCATATTCTGTGCATCCGTTGCTACCTTTGAGTGTGCTGATCCGGCCACAGGAGCTATCTGGCACAAAACCGTCAAGCCCAAGTCTTGGTGGTATGAGCAGCTTGGTAAAGCTGGACTAAAACCGGTGGATGGATTGTTTACAGTCCGAGATTTTCCGCGTGGTTCAGGTAATGGACCGCAGGATTGGGACGAGCTGAGAAATCCAGAGATGGGTTTTCATATCGTTGCAACACATAGCAGTTAAATTCAGCAGCGCCGGCTAAAGGGGGCACTGGGCCGCATGCGGCTAACACGTGCCATCCCGGCTGTAGTGCTCAGGATGGATAACTTTCTAGCTTCGTATCATCAGTTTTTTCGTTGAAAGTGCGCCGGCTACGCTAACTGCCGTTTGACAGAGCTTATTAAGTATTTTGTGTGAGCATAATATGGGTCATATCAGCATAGATAGCTATAACCAAAACGAGCGATCTGCCACAAAGGGCCTCTCAAACAGGTTTGTTCAGGCTTTCTCGCCAGTGCTGTTTGATGACCTTGGATATCGTTCTCGCGTGACGGAAGAGAGCGAGCTTTTCTATTTCGTTGACGTTATGCAAGAGCATCGATTTTTTCACTATTTTGACTCGGTGCTAAACAACATTACCGAAGAAGAGTTTAGGCTGTTTAAAAATCTTACAGGACAAATCGCTGAGTTTACCCATAAACATTTCTCGCGGAAGGGAACTGGAAAGAACTCGGTAGTGCATAGCCTAAATGTTTTGCGACACATACAGTTTCTTTCAAAAGGGGCTCCTCTGCGTATTCTAGAGCTTGGGCCAGGCTGTGGATACCTCGGTGCGATGCTTCAAATGCATGGCCACAACTATGCAGCATTTGATGTAGCACAGGCGTTTTATCTGTATCAGAACCGTTTTTGGACCTTTTTATTTGGGGACTCCCTTACTGATCTCGCAGATGGCACTCTTGGAAGTCGAGCACTTTCGGAGGCGCTTGACCGAGGTATGGTGCACCTTCCCTGGTGGCAATTTTCAAATCTCTATAAAGGAAAAGTTCCTGCTTTTGATGTTATTACGTGTAACCATATGCTGTGTGAAATGCAGGTCGATAGCCTTAGCTATACCTTTCGCCTTTGCCAAGATCTACTTGCGCAATCGGACGGTCCCCGAGCTGTTGTGCTCGAAGGCTGGGGATGGAATGCCATGAATCGTCTGGCAAACGTCGTCGAGACTATTTATAAATTTGGCTTCGTTATCGCTCATTCAGATGAGAAGATAACGATTCTATTGCGACGGGAAGATGCTGAGGCTGGGGGGTTCATCGAGTATTCGCAGAGTATCCAGACGCACGGTATCGTATGGAATAATGGTAAGCTCTATATTGACGAGACTGTCGTGCCCTTTAAGGCGCCCCAGACTAAGCTCTTCAACTTGATTACAGAGTCGCGGGAACGTCACGCAACCCAGCAAAACGTGACGAGTGGGGAGGCTACCGCTTACCTGACCGAGCTGGTCGGAGAAGAGAATCTGCGAACTGATGACGAGAAATTTTGGGATTATGTCACCCACAAGCGAGAGTAGGCAGCGGATTCAGCGAGCAATCGGGGCAAATGGTGTGCGAGGAGAGGGTTAAAATTACCCCTGCAGAATAAGGGGTCCGGACGATACGTAGCTGCCGAGCAGGGCGCGCCACAATCTGCTCGGCCAGAGAGCGCCCCGATCAAATTGGGCCCCGCAAAGCGACGCTATTCCGGCTTAAACTCACTTTAATCGAGCGCTTAGGGCATCTGCCTCTCGACAGAGCAGGCCAAAAAAAATACTCTGTGTTACAGGTACAATTGATACACAACACAGAGCTCCTTTATGGCAGTTATCGTAACCGGCGGCGCAGGTTTCATCGGCGCAAATTTTGTTCTTGATTGGTTTAACCAGTCAGATGAGGTTATTATTAACCTCGATAAGCTGACGTACGCAGGAAATCTTGAGAGCCTCTCCTCTTTGAGAAGTAATCCCTGTCACATATTTGTGAAGGGTGACATCGCGGATTGCGAGCTTGTTGACGGCTTGTTGCGCGAGCACACGCCCAGGGCAGTTATTAACTTTGCAGCCGAGAGCCATGTTGACCGTTCAATTCATGGTCCTGGCGATTTTATTCAAACCAATGTGGTCGGAACTTTTAATCTTCTTGAATCAGTACGCGGCTATTGGAACAACCTGTCAGATGACGCAAAGACAGCCTTTCGTTTTCTGCACGTTTCTACCGATGAAGTATACGGCTCTCTTACGCCATCAGCCCCACCATTTTCTGAGGCGAATCCATATGAGCCCAACAGCCCCTATTCGGCTTCTAAGGCCGCCTCTGACCACCTTGTTCGCGCTTGGCATCACACGTATCAGTTGCCGGTGCTCACCACAAACTGTTCAAACAACTACGGGCCGTATCATTTTCCCGAGAAGCTAATACCGCTGGTCATTATGAATGCGCTGAGAGGTAAGCCGCTTCCGATTTACGGTGACGGCCAACAGATTCGCGACTGGTTGTTTGTAAAAGACCACTGCTCTGCTGTGCGCCGTGTGCTTGAAGCGGGAACTGTTGGAGAGACGTACAATGTCGGCGGCTGGAATGAGAAGCCAAATATCGACGTGGTACATACTATCTGTGCGTTGCTCGATTCTCTTAAGCCGCGTAGCGACCGTGCCTCCTATGCTAGCCAGATTACCTTCGTGACAGACCGTCCCGGCCACGATCGGCGCTATGCTATCGACGCTTCGAAGATTGAGCGAGTTCTCGGTTGGAGGCCCGCAGAGACCTTTGAGAGCGGTATACAAAAGACCATCCAGTGGTATCTCGATAACCAAGCGTGGGTTGAAAGTGTTACAAGCGGTGACTATCGCAAATGGGTTGATACCAATTACACTCAGCGATAGGAGCTAGTATGAGAGCCACACGGTTAGATATCCCTGATATTGTACTCTTTGAGCCGAGAGTGTTTGGTGACGATCGGGGTTTTTTTTATGAGAGCTTCAGCAGGCGTGTCTTTGAATCAGCAACAGGGCTTTCCTGCGACTTTGTTCAAGATAATCACTCGAAGTCAGGGTACGGTGTATTGCGTGGGTTGCACTACCAGATCGTCAATCCACAGGGAAAGCTCGTGCGGGTAACTGCTGGAGAGGTATTCGACGTTGCCGTTGACATTCGCCGCAGTTCTCCGACTTTCGGTAAATGGGTGGGCGCAATTCTTTCTGAGCAAAACAGACACCAGCTATGGATTCCTGCCGGCTTTGCGCATGGATTCGTAGTTCTTTCTCAATCGGCAGAGTTTTTGTACAAGACCACGGACTATTACAATCCAGTCGGTGAGCGGTGTATTATCTGGAACGATCCGACAGTGGCGATTGATTGGCATCTCAAGGGAACGCCTACGTTATCCGCGAAGGATGCGCTTGGGGTGGAGTTTGCAAAGGCAGAGTTTTTTTCTTAGCACACACACTCTCGCTGTTTTGTGACAGATAGCTAGATGTAAAAGCCGGCAGAAAGCTCGCCGTACATCTCTTGTCAGATACAGACATACGATGATTTTAGGGCCCTAAAGTCAGGCATATTTAACACTCTTGTCGATGCCTTGAGAGCCTTGGGGCCAGCACTGAGCCGAGGCCATTAGTGCTCGGATGGTGTGTGAGCTCTAAGGAAGTGGCCTTTTAATAAAACTGAGATACTGTTGTCCTCGGCCGAAGAAAGATGAGAACGAGGACAGTGGCGGTTGGGTAGCCGAACTTTGAGACAGCATAAATGTAGCTGCTTCTCGTAATGAAAGACTTGTTTCGGCGCTAATCTCAGAAGCCAAATCCGCCGTATTCGATAATATCTGCGCCGCCTTTTGACAGAGCTCGCACGTAGCTCCTTTTTCTTCGAGCTCGAGCATGGTGTCGAAGAGCTTTTCACCATGGTCCAATAGCTTTGCGCCTTTCTCCGGCGCGATTGGCGATGCCGATACTCGATAGTCTATTAAGTTTCCGATATTTGCAAAATACTGAGCGCGTGCTAGTTCGTTAAATTTTCTGTGACCTCCAAAGAGGCCTTTATACCACCGCATGTCGACAAAAAACTGCGGAGAGCTCTGATATACTTCGAACTCTTGGTCGAGGGCGTCAATTGCATCAGCGATTGAGAAGAACCTACCGTAGTACTTAATTATAATATTGTCTTCGAGCCAGTCTCTTACCGGCCGACTCATAGCAGTAAGAGTGCTCAGATGTGGTCGAAAAAACGGCTCTAGCACGGCAAGGCGCTTTTCTGGCGGGTCGTCAAAGGGGCTTAGCTTCATTGATAAAAGTCGTCGAACAGACTCTCCCAAAAATGATACTGAATCAATGCATGTTACGACCAATAGTCCGCCAGGGCGCACAAACCGCCCAAGGTGCTGAACAAATTTTTTTGGATCCAACTGGAAGGGGATTACGCCTTCACACAGCACCAGATCAAATTGCTGCGTTAGAGGGAATTCCTCGATCAAAGACGAGTATATCTTGTAGGACGGATTGATTTTAAATGTACAGAAGTTTTCTTTAAGAGATTCAAGCGATCGTGGATTTCCATCAACTAGTACATACTCAGAAGGTTCAAGTGAAGCAGTATAGAGCGCATTGAAACCTGGACCTGGACCGAATTCGATTATTGAAGAGCCGTGCAGAAGGGCACCAGGAATACCTAAGTGGCGGTAGAGGGACTCTCGCCTTGAGAAGTGTCTCGCCAAATCAGTAACATCCTGATGCACAGGAGAAATATCCTGGTCTCTATAAAAATCCAGGTATGGCCGTTTTTGATTGCTTGGTGCCATGTTACTCGACTAAAACTATAAAATACTTCACGCTTACACTATGCACTTCTTTTGTTACTACGTAAAAGAATCATTAGCTGATGATGGTGGAAGCAGCTCTATAGGAATAGTCTTAGGGCAGAATTGAAAGCTGCGATGAAACGCCAAGATGTCCTCTATTCTCTCTCTATCTGCGCTTTTACGCAGAACTATGCCTTCCAAAACGAGGTGTAAAGCTGCCCCGGCGTCCAGACAGGCATCGTATAGCTGATTTCTGCGTTCCTCAGATTTCGGCAGCATAAACAAACTACACATTCCAATCCCTTCGAGTGAATGAAGCTGGGAATAAAGCCCCTCTAGCTGTAAATAGCAGCCCGGAAAGGAGTACTCGCCCACTGATAGCTTGAACTGAAGGTTATTTCGGGCCGCATAATCTCGCAGCTGCAGGTTCTGTAATGGCGCAGGAATTCTAAAGCCACCAAACTCGGTGTTGACTACGTAGCCCTGCAAAATAGTTCTAGCTAACGCTGGTGCGGATTGCTCATTACTCATTAAAGCCCTCCGGAATTTTATAATTGATACCAACTCTCGAAGCAGGTTTTACTGTGATTGGAGTGTAAAAAGTCCCAAGCCGCTTTTCATCGCTTAGGTATGGAGAAAATAATCCCTTAAATCTGCAGTTCATAGACCAGCGGGTCTCTGGTGTCCTATTGACTACGTTTCCATGTAATAGGTTAGGAGAAAAAATTAGTGCGTTCCCGTAGGGTACATCTAGCCATTTGAACTTATCTTTGTATGCTTCAAAAAGCTTATCCGAGCCGCCGTCCTTAGCTATATCTTTTAATGTCGTACGAACCGTACGGTTGTGCTCCGGCTCAAGGATGTACATAGATTTAGTGTCGTAGACATTCTCAAGGGGCAGCCAAACTACAACCTGGAAGGGTGATTCATCTGACCAGGTGTCTGCGTGCACAGATAACAGTGAGCTATGATCCTCCGGATATTGCACAGACAGGTTCACCTTGTTCTGCATGACGAGCTCATTGCCCACGACTATCTCTAGTGCGCTTCGAGCAAGCCCGTAATAAGTCGGCTTAAACCACGGCAGGGCGTTCATCTTAGAGAAAACAGCAAGTCGCATCTGGTTAAGTTGCGCAATCGGTACCTGGTTGTGAATAAAGTTGAGGAAGTCTGCCTCATTCGCCGGAAGAGGCACCCCAATATGGTTCGCGATTATCTCAACAACGCCATGTCGTAGGGCGTCCAGCGCCGGGCGGTTATCGACAGGTTGAATCAGATAGCCCTGCGATAGGAATCGCTGGGAGAGCTCTTCATCTTTTGGGGATATAAATGATTCGATGACTGACATAAAATTATAATTGCCTACGGCGCCTTGATAGATCAGCTATCAGCCCCTGAAATCTCCACGATGGGATATGCAAAGCCGCCCTCCATCGCTGCTAACGGTGGAAATAGCTATCTACTTACTTAGGATGCAGCTACACTTCAATTGGACATTTTATACTACTGCGCCCATGAGAAGATTCTATTACACGTTGCCGCAATGCAACCCATGATTTAAGCGCATATCTGGAAAACCTCGCCTAGCGCGTGGCTGCCGGGAAAGCGCTCTTTGAGTCGCTGGCGCCCGACAGCTAGTCGACGGAAACTACTGGCTCCGCTACCACCTAGTGCCGTTTATCCTGCGTTGAGCTGAAGAAATTGGGGCAAACGTTTTTTGGTTAACAGCCATTGGTTGAGGGGGGGCAGCCAGGGGCAAATGCTCAACGGTTCAAAAAGGCCCCTGGCGACCGCCGCCTCTCAACCGAGCACTCGCTCAAACGTCTATTTTTTCAAGCCCTGGTTGGCACTTGACGACGATCGAGCGGATTAGAGCAGAGCCTCTCTCTCATAGAGGTCCCAAAACGCTTCAGAGAAGCGAAATTCAGCTCCCATCGCCTCAACAGTCGATAACGGGGTATCCCATTTTAGGGGCAGCAGGTCCATGAAACGCTCCGAATCGATTCTGCTGCGGTACGGCACTGAGGTATTAAAAATAGCCTGAGGTTGTGGTTTGCATTCGCCAGAAATTATCTCTTCCCAGCTACTAAAAAACAGAGCCTCAGTTTCTTTCAAAAGCACGTCATAGAACGTTCGTAACGTATCTGTTTTTTTATACTCGACCCGCTTTCGCTTGAGCACTGCCCCGGTATCAATCGATTCATCAATAAAGTGAATAGAGACTCCCGTTGGGACTCCCTCGAAGATTGCAAAAAAAGTCGTCCCTATTCCTTTGCCATATGGCAAATATGTTGCATGAAGATTGATAATTTTCTCGGGAAAAGCCCGAACTACTGGGGGCTTTATTATCGGTCCATACCCACTACTTATGATATATTCAATCCCTAGCCGCTGGGTAAGAGCCAGATCTATGGGATCAGATGTGCACTCTACGTTGTGGCCCTTGGCGATCAGAAACTCCCGAATTGGGGCGTTCCTCCACAGCGGTCCCAGTAATAGAATGTTCATGTAGCAGCCCCGAATCGAACAGTAATAGTTCCGTTATTTGGCTCTGAAACGAGCATTCCCGCCTCAATAAAAAGGTCCCTGCTCGACTTATTGGCATATGGTAGCTGTGCGGTCAGGATAGCTTCAGGATAATGTCCACGAATAAAAGCGAGCCCGTGAACTAATAGCTTGCTGCTTAAGTTTTTGCCGAGATAAGGAGCCCGAATAAGAATAGTAGCATGAAACTCATGTGTGTCTTTACGATCAAACCGAATAGCAGCAACTCGGATAATATCAAGTAATGCTATGGCTAACAGCTTATCCTGTGCTTCACCCGACCAATTTTCGAACCAACGACGATGCTGATCGCTAGAAACGATAAGCGGCTTCTTATGAAACGAGTGTCGGACTTTATCCTCATACCAACTAGCAACCGCTGCTCGATCATCTAGCGTCGCCATCCGTAGTGCTAAGTCCTGTTGCATAAATCCCAAAGCCTATCGAAGAAAATGTTTCTCGACCTTACAAAATGCCTCGATGCAATCATCTACTTCTTGTGCACCGTAGCACTCATTAACATAAAGATTAAAAGATCTATCTCGTGTACTGATTGCATTCGTGGTTTTGAAATTGTCAGACAGATATTGTTCAGCCCAGGGCCAGGTGCTAACCAAGCACCCATAGTGAGCTCCTAATCCGATTCCTTCTGCGATTAGAGCCTCAGCAAATTCTGTCTTAGTGCAGGATATCTTGTCTTGATCGACGAAAATTGGAAAGTAAAAGGGTGAGAATCCTTCGTGAAAATTGTAGGGGCTTACAACTGCGCATTCGTGGCTCATTCGAGCGATTAGGTCTCGGACAAAGCTCTTGCGTCCATCGATGCAAGCCTGTAGCCGCCGCAGAGACGCTAGTCCGATAGCACAACGTATTTCGTCGGTATTAAAATTCAGCGCCGGAAAATCAGCAAACGCTGGATTCCGCAAGTCGAGCTCATTCTTGCGCCATACTGGTTTGCCTCTGTCAGCATGCTGCTGTGCCTTTCGATAGGTTGCATAATCAACTGTGTGTACAAGTCCGCTGCTTCCGCCTGCGGCAAGAGATTTTCGGTACATCGTGGATGTTGCTGCAATATCGCCCCACATTCCAACTCGTTTTCCGTTGCAGATGGCGCCAGGAGCCTGACTGCAATCCTCAAGCACTTTTATGCCCCTCTTGTGGGCTTCGGCGACTATCTGATCTATTTCAAGTGGTTCTCCTCCTGCATGAATAGCTACCAGGGCCGATGTGCGCGGGGTGATCCGCTCAAGAAACTGCTCAACGCCCATGTTCAAGCTGTTTGGCTTTGCATCAGCGACTACAGGAACGAAGCCCTGCAAAATAATTGCAGCTAACGGCCCGCTGTCTGTTACTGGAGAGATGATGACTTCACTCGCTTGAGGCAGGTCAAACGCTCTAAGTCCAACAAACACCCCTGCGGTGCCGCAGCTTACGCCATCGGCATAGCCTCCGCCTTGGAACTCAACGAACTCGGCGCAATAGCGCTCTTCATAGATACCTTCGTAGCCGGGGTCTTCTCCCTTGTTTCGATAGTAGTCGAAGCACTCCATCAGCATCTGCATTTCGCTTTCCCCGACCGCAAAGCGAGCAGGAAACTTGGAACTTCGCACGGGAGTGCCGCCATGAATCGCCAGAGTGCTGGCGCTCTTCACTTTTAGTAACATAGTAAGGTTTATTCCTTTTGAAGCTTTTATCTATCGTACCATGTGAAAATCTCGCTAGAAAAGCAGAATTAACAGTTCGTGCTGCCGGCGCAAAACTCGAATCGACGAAGTGGTAGCTGCTAGAAAAGTCCGTGTAACGGGCCCGTTTGTAGAAAGGTATATGAGTTCCGGTGGCCGCTGATGCAAATTTGTGAACCGTTAGCAGCGGCTCTTGAATCTTAGGGCCTGACTTGCAACGCCTAATTATTTGGGAAATATTTCCTGATTGGGCCCTACCTAGCCGCAATGCTTTTCATCTTTTCGACTACCCTAGACTCAACGCTCAGTTTGGGGTTCATAAGCGATTACTTGCTGGTGCAAATCGGGCAGTGCTGTTAACGGGAGGAGGCAATTCAACCGCATGTAAGACCGTTTGGCCAGGTTGTTCCGTGCAAGTAGTCTGACGTTGAGGATTAGGAATAGTTTGGAGAGAATCGATAGTTTGGCGGTGTGCAGATAGTGTGTCACGATAAAAACTGGGTTTTTTCGCCCAATCCAGAAGTCTCAGCATCTAAAGACTAGCGCCCGAAACATATGCCTATTTCACGCTGTACTTAAGCCCGGTATACTGAAAAAGTGTTGCTAACTCGACTATATGCACACCAAATGAGTGTAAAATGAGCAAAGAAAAAATGTACAACCCAGAAGATGTCGTCCCCGCTGCCATAACAGCAGAGCCTTGGGTCAAGCTAGGAACAGAGGAAGACCTTTCAAATTGGGGGTGCAATGAGCAAGTGGCCTACAATCAGATGCGGCGTCAAACGGCTAAACGTAAGTTTTATATGGAAGCCTTTGATTCGATATATGCAAATGAAATTACAGGTGATTACCTTGAGTTTGGTTGCCACCGCGCCAGGACGTTTCGGATGGCTGTCAGCGAGGCTCGTCGCCAAAATATGCACTCGATGAGCTTTAGGGCGTTCGATAGCTTTGCAGGGCTGCCGCCGTTACATGACGCCGAAGAGGTTGCTGTGTCGGATTACTATGCGGGGGCGTTAACAACTACAGAGGAGGAGTTTCAGCGCTTGGTAGGCACTCTAGGTTACTACTCTGACAAGGTTAAAACGTACAAAGGGTTTTACGACCAGAGTCTCACCCCAGAATTGCAGGCCCAATTAGTTGCCGAGGGAACAAAAGCCAGCCTTGTATGCGTTGACTGTGACCTTTATGAAAGCGCAGTTCCCGTGTTTCACTTTATAGAGCCCTTTTTGCAGCCAGGGACCTTGATTTATATCGACGATTATCATGTCGGCTACAAGGGTTCGCCGTTTGCGGGGGTGGGAAGGGCATTTAATGAGCTTAAAGAACGTAGTGCGTTTAGGTTCGCGCCGTTT
This sequence comes from Bdellovibrionota bacterium, assembly GCA_044356425.1. Taxonomy (GTDB): domain Bacteria; phylum Bdellovibrionota_C; class UBA2361; order UBA2361; family OMII01; genus OMII01. The sequence continues at coordinate 18,397 of JBIKWG010000021.1, forward strand.
CTCACGGTCGGTGGCTTTGGAATGTCCTTTATTACGTGCGAGTAGTAGTGAACGCCCGACTATTGGCAAACCTTTTGGCGAGATAGCCAGACTTGCGTGCTCGCCGAACATTCAAACACTCGGGTGTAGCAGCGGCGTGTGATAGAGGGAAAAGAGTTACAGATGAGTAAGGGCGGAAGTAGACGTTAGACGTATGTCTTCATGAACGCCCATTAGAAACCGTCGTAGGGTTTCTTGTAATAGTAGCGGGTCTTGACTGGCTCTCTGCCCAAATCTTTCGTTGTCATGGTCAGTTGTTTGGTACAAAATTGAGTGGCGGGAGTCATTATCAATTCTCCACCCATAAAAAGCGTATTTGTTTCTTCCCTTAATATGAGGAGTACATGAAAAAAGTATTAATAATCGGTGGTGGATTTGCAGGCTGTACCAGTGCTCATCAGCTGGCCCTGCAGAGTAAAGATTGGGATGTCACGATCGTTGAGTCGGCTCCGTTCTTGGGAGCTGGGGTTCGGACGTCGTGGTTCGGTGGGCATCCGTATACCTTCGGTCCGCGACACTTTCTTACGCAAAATCGGGCCGTGTATGAGTTCTTAAATAAATATTGTCCCTTGAGGCTGTGCGCGGATCATCAGTTTCTGACCTACGTTGAATGTGACAACGCCTTTTATAATTTTCCTATTCACAAAGACGACATTCAGCGCATGCCCGATCGCGAGAAAGTCGAGCAGGAACTTAAAACTCTAAAAGGCGTCGCTAATGCGAACAATCTTGAAGACTATTGGATCGGTTCTGTAGGTCAAACGCTCTACGATAAGTACATTAAAGAATACAGCAAAAAAATGTGGCAGATTGAGGACAACACGATCCTTGATACGTTTAACTGGTCGCCAAAGGGGGTAGCGCTTAAAGAAGGCGATCGTGCCGCCTGGGATACGGCGATCTCCGCCTATCCCTATGCAGCCAACGGGTACGATGATTATTTTGAGCTGAGCACCAAAGAAGCAAAGGTGTTGCTGTCAACAACTATTGAGCATTATGACATCCCCAACAAAACCGTGGTGATTAATGGCAACAAAGAGCGGTATGATGTAATTATTAATACCGTTTCGCCAGACATCATGTTTGACTATATCCACGGCGAGTTGTTTTACCTCGGGCGGGATCTCCACACCTTTGTGCTGCCAGTTGAGCATTCATTCCCAGAGAACGTCTATTTCTTGTACTATGCGAATAATGAAAAATTTACCCGTCTCGTTGAATACAAGAAGTTCACGCACCATAAATCGCCGACCACTTTAATTGGTATGGAGATCCCTTCCGCAAACGGAAAGCACTATCCTTTTCCAACAAAAGCTGAACAGGCTAAGGCTCAGAAGTATTTTGACATGATGCCTGATAATGTTTTCTCAATTGGACGCGCTGGTGCGTATCGGTATGGAATCGATATCGACGATACTATTGAGCAGGCGATGGGTGTGGTGAAGGCCCTTACTTCATAGAGATTGCGGCGCTTATAAACTCATGCGATGAGCAACAAACTTCGGCCAGCATTGTTTCTAGATAGAGATGGGGTGCTTCTCCACAATGTTGATGGGTTTGCGGCTAAACGCCCGGAACAGCTTCAGCTCGTTGACCACGCGGCGCAGATGTTGATATCGGCCAGAGATAAGGGCTATCTGCTTATCCTTGTATCTAATCAACCTGATGAAGCGCTGGGTAATATCTCTACGACTACCCGAATAGCAATCGAAGATAAATTTGTTGAGATGCTTTTATCCGAGGGGCTAGCTCTTGATGCAATCTATTATTGCTACCACCATGAGAATTCGGTAGACCCCCGATTTCAGACGGTTTGCGATTGTCGGAAGCCCGCTCCAGGGCTAATCCTTGCGGCGGCTACTGAGCACGATATCGATCTCCCCTCTTCGTATATACTAGGCGATCGAGCAACCGATATAAAAGCAGGCGCTGTCGTCGGTTTGAAAACTATTCTATTTGACCCCGACAACTCACAACAATCCTTCCTTCGTCGACATGATGTCGCCCCTGATTTTACTCTACGCACACTTGTGGACCTGCCAGCGATACTTTCGGGGCAATACCTATGATTACGTCGGCTATCGTGTTGGCAGCAGGTCGTGGCACTCGTATGGGCAAATTAGCTGAAGAGATCCCGAAGCCAATGCTGCGAGTGCAGGGCAGGCCACTCATGGAGTATGTGGTAGATCTCTTAGCAACCTACGGAGTTAAAGATATTGGTGTAAATGTATGTCACAAGCCCGAAGCCATAGTTGATTATTTTGGTAGTGGATCTTCATTTGGAGTCAATATTCATTACGTTCACGAAGAAGAGCTAAGCGGCACCGCGGGAGGTGTCTCGCGGGTAGCAAGAGCCATGCGATTAGATAGCCCCTTTTTTGTGATATCTTCCGATATGCTCGTCAACTTTAATC
>JBIKWG010000022.1:0-20813 GCA_044356425.1 Bdellovibrionota bacterium
CTCTCTCTTTGGTGCACTAGTAGGCTGTAAATCGTCGCTCAAGGAGCTGCTTGCCTTGTGGGACTTAGAAAAGTTTCATGCCGCACCCGTGGCAAACCTGTCGAAGGGTAATCAAGCTCGTGTTGCTCTGGCGCGCGCATTCTTAGCGCCTACGCCGGTGCTTCTGCTTGACGAGCCAACCAGCAATCTGGACGAGCGTGGCACGAACGCGGTGCGCACTGCTATTGAGGCGAGCCGGGATGCAGAGGGTCGAAAATCTTTGGTGGTTCTTGCAACGCACGATCTACATCGCATGGAAGAGATCGCCTCGCGAGTTGTTGTGATATCGCATGGGCGAGTGTTAGCAGATTCAGGCCCATGGTGTGCTCAAGCTGAGCTTTCTCGGGTTATCAGCCAGTACCGGGAGACAAACCGATGACTAAATGGTTGCGGGTGTGTGCGCTTCTGGTATGCAAGGAGCTTCGGCTTGAAAGTCGCGGACGAGAGCTATTTACTCTGCTTTTCTGCAATGGGCTGTTGATGGCCGCTTTGGTGAGTGCAGGGGCAAGTTCGGCTATTCTTGATGCGACTACGGCAAGAAAGCTCTTTCCGATGCTGTTTTGGCTGGTATTTCTCTTTTCGACAACTGGCGCCATGGTGCGGTCAAACGAGTATGAGCTTGAGGGGCGCGGTTTTGAGGGGCTGCTGCTCGCTGGCGTTAGTGGTCCGCAGATGTATGTAGCAAAGGTCATGATCGCTTCAGTCACTATCTTTTTGAATTTTGCCCTAACTGTCTCGCTGCTCGCGTTGGGGTTAGGACAGGATATTAGCGGCATAGCTGCATCCCTTGCCGCAGTCGGTTGTGTGTCGTCGCTATGTCTTGCGGCGCTGCTCGTTTTGTTGTCGGCGATAGCAAGCACTTCTCGCCTAAAGGGGGTTCTTTTGCCGCTTATAAGTCTGCCCCTTCTATTTCCAGTCTTCTTTATCGGGATCGAGATGGTAACAGAGCTAACCCTACGGGGTGCTCTTGATCTTTATAGTGTTTGGCCAACACTTATGGTAAGTGCCACCGCCCTATATCTTATTATTGGCGTAAATGTTTTTGATGTGGCGTGTCGAGAGTAGCTGCTGTTTTTTACACCACACCCTGGATAGCCTTCAAAGTAACCTTTTAGTTTGCGGCAAAAGGCCGTATATTCGGGCCGGAAGGCCGGTAGCGAGCGATAAACGTCTTTGCCAGCAAGGTCAGAAAGTCGCCTGTCTTTACCCGCTATCAAAAGCTCTATCGTAACTCTAATATGCAATACCTCTCACGTTTCTACACGCCGCTGCTGCTGCTTACGCTACTGGTGGTTGGATACGCCCAGTACATGATCTTTATGGTCGTTCCAACAGAGCAGATGATGGGAGCCGTTCAGCGTGTGTTCTATTTCCACGTAGCAAGTGCGATCGTATGCTACCTCGCCTTTGGAGCGGTGTTTATTTCAAGCCTCGTCTTTTTAGCAACGCGCAGCAAGAAAGCTGACATCTTCTCTGCCGCGGCAGGTGAAGTGGGTTTTGTGTTGTGTACGATTGTTTTGATAACCGGAATGATTTGGGGGCGCAGCGCATGGAACACCTGGTTTCGCTGGGAGGAGCCTCGCCTGGTAACGTTTCTCGTGCTGTGGCTCATCTTTTTGTCGTTTACCGTTTTGCGTAACTTTGGCGACCCTCAACGAACCTCAGTGCACGCCTCGATTCTTGGGCTGCTTGGGGGCGCGTCTGTTCCACTGGTGTATTTATCGATTAAGTTATTGCCTCAAAGCGCGCGCCTCCACCCAGAGGTAATTGAGCATGGTGGTTTAAAGGATCCTTCTTATTACCAAGCTCTGGCGATCTCTTGCGTGGGCCTGCTTCTTTTCGAGGTGTGTCTTGTCTTGTTGCGATATCGCATCGGAAGCTTAGAGGAAGCAGTGAGGTCTCGCCGTTGTCTGGAGGAAGATGTTTATGGTGCCTGATACGTTTGACTCTCTCTTTTGGTCCTACACGGCCGTGTGGTTTTTTTTGGCGGTGTACGTAATCAGTCTAGCCGTCCGTGTTAAACGGCTGGAGAAGTCATCTTTAAGTGATAAGAAGTGCTGCGATGTCAGAGAGTAGCGCGCGCGCCGATATCCGCCATGCCGAGTTCCTGTTTGGTGCGCCCAGCCTGGCTGCTATACGCCGAATATCGCTGCCAGAGGTGGCTATAGTTGGTCGATCCAATGTTGGGAAATCAACTTTTATAAATCGACTGTGTGGTCGAAAGCTAGCTCGCGTAAGTGGCCGACCTGGAGCCACTCGTGAGCTTAACTACTACAATGTTGCAGGGTCGGTTCAAGACGCTGCATTTGATATCGCCCTTGTTGATATGCCAGGATTTGGCTTCGCTAAGCTGTCAAAGCGCGAACGGGAGCAGATATCAGAGCTAACAGTATCATTTCTGCGAGACCGTCACCGTCTTCACAGTGTGATTCTTCTTACAGATTGTAGGCGTAATCCGGAAGAGGACGAGTTGGCTGTGCAGAGGTTGTGTGCTAACGAGGGCCGACATGTTTTGGTCGTTATTACTAAGATCGACACACTTGGAAAGAACGATCAGCGGAAGGCGATAAAAAGAATTGCGCAGGCATATCACTTGGAAGAGGGGCATGTCTTGGTAACTGGAGAGAAGATTTCGCCCGCACCGATCTGGCAGCGCTTGGTGACACTCATCTAGAGAAGGGGCCGTTTATGTTTACTGGCATCGTGCAGGGAAAAGCGACGCTTTTAGAGATTCATGAGCGCGGTGACGTTGTTACCATGAGGTTTCAGTTTCCGCCAAACAGCCTTGATGGAGTTGCGATAGGCGCAAGCATCTCGCTTGCAGGGTGTTGCTTAACGGTCACGTCGGCTGAAGATATGGTGGCATCTTTTGATCTCGTTCCAGAGACTCTTCAGAGGACCTCCCTGGGGGGGCTTAAGATAGCTGATTTAGTTAATTTTGAGCGTTCTCTGCGCTTCGGCGATGAGGTTGGTGGCCACATTCTATCGGGGCATATTGATACGGTTGCCACTATTTCAGCGGTTGAAGTGCTGGGAAATAGTCGCGTACTCTCTTTTCAGATTGAGCCTGAGCGCACAAAGTATCTCTTCGAGAAGGGTTATGTCGCTCTCAACGGAGCGAGTCTTACATTAACGCATGTTGAGAAAAAGACGGGGCTATTTCGTGTGTCGTTGATACCTGAAACGCTGGCAAAAACAACTTTTGGTGAGGCCTCTGTTGGCGCACAGGTGAATGTAGAGGTTGACCGCACAACCCAGGTAATCGTTGATACTGTTGAGCGATTGAAGGCTGAAGAGTCGGTTTAGCTCTTTCTTAAGCCTGTTCAAAGATTGGAATAGGTGTGTTGCTTGAATCAACAGCAACCATCACCACCTCGGCAGAGGTGACGTGGCTTGTGTGAAGTTGATCAACACCGCGAGTTGCCTCTACCTCTACTTTAATAGTAACAGAGGTTCGTCCAACCTTAACGGTGTCGCAGTAAAAGCTGACGGCATCTCCAATGTACACGGGCGCGATAAATTGCACCTCGCGCATAACTTTAGTTACGTATTTCTTCGGTGCGACTGAGCGTGCGTGTTGTCCGGCCGCCAAGTCGATAAGGCTAAGGATATGACCGCCAAAGATACTGCCAAGCGCGTTAGTATCCCGAGGCATCATAATTGTTCGTATCGCGGGATTTCGTGCAAGAGCAGATGTGGTCATAGTGAGCCGTTACATAGTTTGGAAAAGTGGACATGGAAAACCTTATGGTACGACGGCGGGTGATATTGAGGCAACGAGATATTCGTTTGAGGTATCTGCTCTAGGACGCTGTCCCGCGCCATAGAGGAAGGCCCCCTTATTGGGCTATCTTTAATTCGCAAACGGCGACACCTACAAACCGAGAGGCTCTATGATCGATGACATTAGGCGCGAAGTAGAAGTAACCGTTGCTCCTTTGCTGCGTAACATCCTTGATGATGCACAGAAGCTTTTTCGACAAGAGTGGGCGCTGGCCAAGGTCGAGGTGCGTGAAGATGCGCGGCGGGCAAGAGATGCGGTCGCTGTTCTGATCTTCGGTCTGGCGGTTGGGCTTTTGGCGTTTCTTTTCTTGAGCCTGATGGCAGTTTATCTGGTTGCTGAAAGCTTTGCTCTGCAGATCTGGGCGTCGTATGGAATAGTTGCTGGTAGCCTGATTCTGATTGCAGGAGTATCCGCTGCCTGGGGCATGCGGCGCTTGAGGGCTATTCGCTATTTCCCTGAAGTGCCGTTCCATTCACTCAAAGAGGATGTCGAATGGCTTCAACGCACGATGTAGAGGCTGCTGAGCTGCAGCGGGATATCGAGCAAACTCGCGCCTCGCTTGAGAAGCATATTGGCACGCTCGCAGGTGAGATTCGGTCAACAGTCAACAGAGCTTCGAGCGTTACCGATGCGTTGGCCGCTAATATTGATAAGGCAATCTCTGTGGCGGACGCCATTAAGCTGCACCCATATCGTTCCTTGTTGGTAGCCACTCTTGCCGGGGGGGTCTTGGGAGGAGTTTGGGGGCGTTATCGCAGGTCGCAAGTGGCAGGCCAGACGGGACGACCACAGCCGTGCGCAAGGTCCTCGATGATTGTTGGGCTGCTAGAGCCTGAATTGGCAACGCTTCGAGCAAGGGCGGTTGATGCCCTCGTGGATGGAATTAGGGCGTTCTTCGTGAGATCTCGCAAAAAAAGCCGCTAAGACGGCCCCGGCGCCGGCTCTTTTCGGGTGGCAAAATCCTTTAATCTCTCGCTCTTTTCAGCGCTTCGTGGAATTATTTACGATTGGATTGGCACAATCGCGGTAGCAGAGAAAGAGCTTATGTTAGTGTACCTCGCAAAGAAGATATTTGGCACCCGTAACGACCGTATTCTAAAGACGCTGCGTCCGGTCGTCATGAGGATTAACGACCTTGAGCGGCACTTTCAGCCCATGTCCGACGCTGAGCTTTCGGCTCAAACGGCGCTTTTTAAGCAGCGCCTAGCGAATGGCGAGTCGCTTGATAGCCTTCTTCCCGAAGCCTTCGCAGTGGTCCGCGAGGCTGGGCGAAGGGTTGTTGGGATGCGCCACTTCGATGTGCAGCTGATTGGCGGAGCGATTCTTCATCATCGTATGATCTCTGAGATGCGAACTGGGGAAGGTAAGACGCTTGTTGCAACTCTTCCAGCGTACCTAAACGCGCTTACTGGGCGGGGTGTGCACGTGGTCACGGTTAATGACTACCTAGCGCGTCGTGATGCCGAGTGGATGGGAAGAATTCATCGATTTCTCGGGCTCTCCGTTGGATGTGTGTACCATGGCATCTCAGAGCAAGCACGTCGTGATGCCTACCAAGCAGATATAACCTACGGGCAAAACAACGAGTTTGGTTTTGACTTCCTTCGCGACAATATGAAGTTCTCGGCCGGTGAAATGGTGCAGCGCGGGCACTACTTTGCCATCGTAGACGAAGTAGATTCAATTCTCATCGATGAGGCACGAACTCCGCTAATCATTTCGGGGCCTGCTGAAGAATCAACGGACAAATATCTGAAGATCAATCAGATCGTCCCTCGTCTTGAAAAGGGGCCTGACTTTGAGATGGAGGTAAAGACCAAGCAGCCTAATCTAACTGATGAGGGGATCAAGAAAGTTGAACAGTTACTCGGTATAGATAACCTTTATGATCCATCAAACATAGAGCTTCTTCACCACGTCAATCAGGGGCTACGAGCACACCACTCTTTTGAGCGAGATGTGGATTATGTCGTTCAACAGGGGCAGGTTGTCATTGTAGACGAGTTTACTGGAAGACTGATGCCGGGTCGGCGGTGGTCAAATGGTCTTCATCAGGCGATTGAGGCAAAAGAGGGGGTGCAGGTCGCACGAGAAAACCAGACCCTCGCCTCAATTACATTTCAGAATTACTTCAGAATGTACGAGAAGCTGGCTGGAATGACGGGAACCGCCGATACTGAGGCTTCTGAATTTAAAGAGATATACGGCCTTGAAGTGGCTCTTGTTCCGACAAATCGTAATATGATTCGGGTCGATAGTGTTGACCTCGTCTACCGCACCCGACGCGAGAAGTATGCAGCGGTTGCCGAAGAGATAATCGAGGCTAACAAGCTTGGGCAGCCTATATTGGTTGGCACCATTAGTATTGACCAGAGTGAGCATCTATCTCGTGTGCTTAAAGAGAGGGGCGTCGCCCACAATGTTCTTAATGCAAAACATCATGAGCGCGAAGCTGAGATTATCGCTCAAGCAGGGCGTTTCGGGGCTGTAACAATTTCGACCAACATGGCTGGTCGTGGAACTGATATCCTTCTCGGAGGCAATCCCGAGTTTCTGGCTGCTGCTGAGGCAGGAACGCGTGATCCGAGCGCCCCAGAATATCAGGCAGCTCTTGAGAAGTTTAAGGCAGAGTGCGCTGCCGAGCGAGAGCGAGTCGTCGCTGCCGGCGGGCTGTTTGTTCTCGGTACAGAGCGTCATGAATCACGCCGCATTGACAATCAGCTTCGCGGGCGTGCCGGACGTCAGGGAGATCCGGGGGCTTCAAGGTTCTATGTTTCTCTTGAAGACGATCTTATGATTCGTTTCCAAGGCGAGCGGCTGCAACAGCTTATGGCACGTATGGGCTGGGAAGAGGGAATGGCTCTCGATAATTCCTTGATGAGTCGTACCATTGAAACCGCTCAGAAGCGTGTGGAGGCTATGCACTTTGAGAGCCGTAAGCATGTAACGCAGTACGATGATGTAATGAATAAGCAGCGCCAGGTAATATACAATCAGCGCGCACGGATCCTGCGAAACGAAAGCATTCGAGAGGAGATCCTCGATACCTTAGATGATCTGCTTGAGTCGACAGTGACTGCTATCTGTGATGAGCGCATCAAGCCTGTTGAGTGGGACCTGCCCAAGATTGTCGAGCGATTTACGTTTCTTACGGGGCGGGAGTTTTCGTTTCCTGAGAACCTTGTGCTTGATCATCAGAGTGTCTTCGATGCGCTGCGTGAGAAGGCGCACAGTATCTATGCAGAACATGCCTCCGCACAAAGCGCCAAGCTCGCAGGCCTAAATGAGATCGGTGTATCGCCGCAGTTAAATCGAGGGGCCGTAGCAGTTGAAGGTCCAGTCGGCTTTGAAGTGATTGAGCAGGATACTATGCTTGAGGCGCTGGATTATTTCTGGCGGCATCATTTGCAAGAGATGGATTATCTGCGTGAAGGAATTGGATTGCGTGGCTATGCGCAGAAAAACCCCCTCTACGAGTACCAACGCGAGGGCTTCGTGCTTTTTCAACAGATGCTGGAAGAGATGAAAGAGAGCATCGTACGACGGCTATTTTTCTATGTCGTTCCGGCGGTTAATGAGGTCCTTGCTCATTTTGAGGAAGAGCGGAAGCGTCATCAAGAGCGAGAGCAGCAGATGCGGCTAACCCATGGGGGGCAAACTGAATCTCCTCCTTCGGATGGGGATGACTCGGATAAAACCGGTTCGCGCACTCCTGAACAAGAGCGCGCTCGTCTGGAGGCACAACGGAAGGCTCGACGAGCCTCGCAGAAGCGCTAATGCTGCGACCTTTTGCTCTCTACATTCACGTGCCATTTTGTGCACAGAAGTGCCCATACTGTGACTTCAACACCTATGCGACCCCTAAGGCGCCAGAGGTTGAGTACGTTGATGCTCTGGTAGAAGAGCTAGTAGCGTTCTCCTCGGATGAACGTTTTCGTGGTCGTAGCATTGAGACGATATTCTTCGGTGGCGGCACTCCCTCGCTTCTTTCTGCGCAGGCAATCGGGCGGGTGATTGAACGGGCAGCAGCGCTTTTCTCTGTGGTCGCTGAAGCTGAAATCACAATAGAAGCTAATCCGTCGACTCCGTCAGTAGCGCGATTTCGCGATCTAAAGGCAGCAGGGGTCAATCGCGTAAGCTTCGGTGTGCAATCTTTTACTTCTGAAACGCTTACGCTTCTGGGGCGAGATCATTCAGCGCGTGATGCCGACCTGAGCGTGCAGCAATGTGTCGAGGCTGGAATCGATAATGTCAGTCTAGATATTATCTATGGAGTGCCGGGGCAGGCCCTGCGAGATTTAGAAGCGGATCTGCTGCAAGCAGCGGCTCTGCCGCTGATGCATCTCTCAGCTTATGCTCTCTCAATTGAGCCTGGAACGCCCTTTTTTCAGAGGCAAGAGCGGGGGGTACTGCATCCGGCAGATGATGAAGTTGTAGCAGAGATGATGGATGTGATTCCACGTGTCCTTGCAAGTCACGGCTTCTCTCGGTACGAAATAAGTAACTACGCGCGAGCGGGCAGAGAAAGTCGGCACAATTCTATCTATTGGACCGGTGGTGACTACTTAGGGATCGGTGCCGGAGCACACAGCTACTGCGGAGAGTATAACAACGGTCTTTTAGTCTCGGCCGCCCGCTGGAGTACACTTGCTCAGCCGCAAGCATACATGGCAGCAGCAAAGAGTAACACAACGGTTTCGTGGCGCGAGAGGTTGAGTCAGCCAGCGCTGGCCTTTGAATTCTTTTACCTAGGATTGCGACGATCTCAAGGGGTGTGTGCACAGGATTTCGCGCAACGATTTGGGTGTTCGTGGGAGGATCTGTTTCTTGATAAGCTGACAGAGCTTGAGCAAGAGGGCTTTATTGCTCAATCGGCGGATGGGAACGTACAGCTGACCAATGCGGGAATAAAGCTTTCAGATTCCGTTTTTGAGCGACTTGCTGTGGGGGGCTGACTCGAATGTCTTGGCGCCGTGCCTCTCTGGTACTCCAATTGGCTGTGTGTCTTGCCGTTCTGGTAGTGCTATCAAGGCGCACCCTACTTGCGCCGCCAATGCTTTTTGGCGATGGGGTTGAGTATGTATTGCAGACGCAAGCTATTGTGTTTGACCAGAGCTTAGCAATTGAGCCAGTTACAAGGGGCGCATATTTCAACCTAACAAATCCGTACGGAAAGAAGCTGCTCTTCGGTGCATCCCATGATACCAGAGCATTCAATTTGTCTGAAACGAATCAACTTGGTGGTGGTTTCGGAAGCCTCTATCCCGCACTTGATGGTTCTTATCGTTACGTCCATTCGTGGATCTACTCGGCTGCAGTAGCCCCATTTTACGCAGTGTTCCACATCCTATGGCCAGGCGCGCTTGAGTATAAGGCCTTTATCGCTGCAAATCTGTGCTTTCTGATGCTGCCCTTTCTGCTGCTCTGGGCTCTGCAGCCGTGTTGGGCCTCCCTGATTTTCCTGATTGGTGCGTTGGGCGCATCGCCCTACACTCCGTTTTTGCAGTGGGCTCACTCTGAAGTGTTCTGTGCAGCGGGGGTTATGACAGCGTTCGCGCTTCTTAGGTACGAGCGGTTGCGATCGCTCTCTTCAATTCCCCTTGCTTTTGCAGCTGCGCAGAATATCCCGCTTGTTTTGCTGTTTCCATTTCACGCCTACCTACACGCGCAGCAGCGCAAAGCTACTTCAAAATGTAGTCGTCGGAACGCACTTGCTTTTGTAGCGCTATACCTTGTGGCCGCAGCAATTCCTCTTGCGATAATGTGCCAGTCTCAACTGCTATTCGGGGAGTGGAATGTGATTCCTGCTCTCGGATTTGCGGATACCTCAAATGTTACGCTCCAGCGCATCACCTCGGTTGTTTTCAGCCCCATCATTGGATTCGTGTGGTATTATCCCTTTGTATGGGTGGCGCTTGCGCTTGTGTTAGCCGTTGGTCGATGGCGAGAGGCGCTGCTGTGCGCTATTTCAATGTTAGCCGTGATTGTTGTTAGCTCAACAACGAACAATATTAGTTCAGCACAGCTATCAACAACTCGGTATTCGCTCTGGTTTGTTGCGGTCTTATGGACGCTGCCGTTTTATGTTGGTGCGTTTCAGTTATCTTCAATAAAACGCGGGGGCGGAACACTTGTAGCGTTCGCAGTTGTGTTGTGCGGGGCGCTTCTGTATTGGTTTAAAACGCATTCATTTATCTCTGGCGAGTGGAGTTATTTTGCTGGGGGCCAGCGCACCTCTTCAGAGCTTGCAACGCTCTATCGTTGGAGTCACTTTGAGGACGATGTTGAGGTGCTCGTAGAGAACATCAAGCAGATGGAGCTGTTTCGCCCGCATGACTTTTCAGATATCTATATATGGAACCTGGGGTGCGGAGAGTCGATGTGGGTTGTCTCTAAGCGAGCATTCTTAAAGCTCACCTCGTTAAGCGTTGATTTGAAAGTAGCCGCCCTGGGCGAGTTTGTGAAGCAGGTAGGTGCGTTTACCGTAGAACAGCCACAGTCCCGTCAGCTAGTATTGCATCCAAATACAGAAGCATCCTTTTTAAAAAATCCGCACCTCGGCAGTTACTTAATAATGTGGCTGCCAGTCGAGGTATCCTCAGCTAACGCTTCAGTGCGCGTGTTTATAGCGAACCAAAGAGAGGGAATGTCGAAATAGTCGCTTGCGTCACTCGCTATCGAGGGTGCGTGTTGAGCCTTTCTTCCATGTCTCAAGAAAGGTTTTGAACCGACCAATAGCAGCCCACTGAGGGTTTTCTAGAAGTTTCAGATCGTTCTTTGTAGGGGCATCAAAGGAGACCTGCTCAAAACTATCTGTATCGTCCGCGCTGTATCCAGAATCAGCGGTTGTATGCTCTATCCAGGTAATCTCGGCGTCCTGCAATGCATATTTCTGCTGAACCGCCCAGGCGATCACTTCAAAGTTTAAGGATAGTGGATTTCCGTATGCACCCTGATCTTGGGAAAGAATAACAAGGTATCGATTGGTGTTGAGTGGATGTCGATGGATCTTTATTCCGACTTCGCTTTGCTCGGTTATCTTAAAGAGGAATCGGTCATCTAGAATTAGCCCAGCATCAAGGTTCAGTGCCGTCTCAGCGATATCGCCCTCAATTCTGCCCCGTGTGCGCGACAAGATTGCAGCCGGAACGTCCAGATAGTCGCTGCTATCTGGACGCCAGATGGGTGATAGCTCTTCTAAACTCGTCTGACGGCCACTCATTCTGATCTTATTGAGTTGAGTCTGATATTGCCAAGCTTCGTTTGGATAGATCATCCTTAAAGAGCTCTGAATTGCGTCGAGATGACCTGTGAAGTCTTTTGCCCTTAGAGCACAGGTTTCAACTATAAACAGAGCTTTATCGCCATCTGCCCTGTCTTTGCATCTATCGAGGATCTCAACGAGGGCTGTTACAGACGCTTCTCCTGGAATTTGACCAATGGCGCACACTGCAGCATTCGCCGCGTTTCCACTATGAGAGGTAGCGAAATCTTTAAGGTCGTTTACCGAACTTTTTGCCCCCTCACCCATTGAGCCGAGGGCAGATGCTGCTGCTATCTGAATGTCTTCGTTCTTAATCTTTAATAGTGCATTGAGGGCCGGAAGAGCGCCCTGCGGAACCGGGCGGTTCTCTCTGTTCATTAAAAGGTTGTATGCGTCTGTAACTGCTGCCAGCTCTCCTCGTTGATAGGCGGCAATTGAGCGATAGAGAGCGCTTTCAAATGTTGCTTCGAGTTTTTCCATATTCACCAAATATTAGTTGCGCCTTGCCCGCTAGTCAAAGATTTAAGTGGGTGCTTTGAGACGGAAATAGTCGATTTAGCAGGCTAGAAACCTGTGTTGCTAGCTTGGAGAGCTTCATCTTCGCACAGAGTCCCGACCGCCTGAAATCTTAGGGGCGTGAAAGGCCCAAGCTCTGATTAGTAACGGGTGATGTCCACAAAGCTGCTAACAATCGCACCTTTGAAGTCAACAGAGATCTCATAGTGTTGATCGGGCCGGACTATTTATTCGTGATTCACTCGCGCGGAGCTTGATGATTGGTTGGCTGGGCAGGGACTATTACTTTCGACCCTAGCGTTCTTCGGATAGAAAGCGGCTTACTCGCTTCTCAATCCAGGTGGGTTGTATACGAAAAGAATCGATGAAGCCTACGTGTCCGCCGTGTTTGGGTGTTTCAAGCAGGAGCTGCGGATTGCTAGTTGCCTCCCTAAAGGGGAAGCACTCTGGGGCTAAAAACGGATCATCAAGGGCACTAATCAACAGAGTTGGTGTTGTTATGTGTGGAAGGTATTGCAGGCAGCTACAGCTGCTCCAGTAATGATCAACGGATGCAAAGCCGTGAAGTGGCGCGGTAAACCTGCTATCAAATTCGTGAAAGCTTCTTATTTTATCTAACCCCTCGCTATCAAAAAGACCAGGAAAGCGCGCCGCTTTTTCGCGTATGCGTTTTCGCAGAGGCGTAAGCAGATGGTTCATATAGATTTTATTTTTAGGCAGAGCGAGCGTGTCTGCTGATGAGCGCAGATCGCACGGCACAGAGACAGCAACAGCTTGCGCGATATCGCCGCTACGCTGCTCTCCAAGGTATTTCAGGGTGATGTTGCCGCCTATGCTGATCCCAATCAGTGTCAGGCTGCTATACGAGAGAGATTTGGCATGGTCGACTACGCGCCGCAGGTCGTCAGTTTTGCCACTATGGTACCAGCTCGGCAGTCGATTCGGCTCTCGACCGCATCCGCGCATATTCCAGAGCAGCACATCGTAGCCACGCTTTTGAAGCATGCGCCCCATCCCCAGTGCGTATCCACTGCGGCTTGAACCCTCTAGTCCGTGCGAGATAATTGCAAGGCGACTTGAACCCACCTTGGCCCACTCCAATTCAAGGATATCGTCGTCGTCAGTGAGAAGCGACTCACACGTAAGGGTAAGAACCGGTGTTGGTCGAAACAGGGCTGGTACGATGGTCTGTACGTGTGCTGACTGCAGAATACGAGGCGGAACAAATGAGCTTTGAGCGATAAGTGGCATAAGCTCCCTGACTATAGAGTTGGTCTCAATATATGGAAAGGATGCCGGTTGCGCTGGGACTGCAGATTTAGTGACCTACTTGATATATGCGCGCGCTAATAGTCTGCGCAAAATTAGCCCTTTTAGTTAACACCTTGGGGTTCAACAGGGCGAATTGGGGTGGCGTTGCAAGCTTTCAGTAAGGTAGAAAATACCCAGAGATTTTTCCGAGAAAGAGAGCAATTTCCTCGTGCAAGCCCTAGGTTTAATTGATGCTGTTGTCTGGTTTATAGTCGTCGAAGCTGCTGCGTTTTCGACTTTTCCGCTGCTGGCTCGAGCCATGCCGAGTGCTCCGGACCGCGGCTTTGGGTTGAGCAAGGTCTGTGGTGTGTTAGCGCTTGGATTGCCGGCTTGGATTATTCCAACGCTCTTTCATTTCGCTGCAGATAGAATGTTGGTCACAGCGGTTTTTGGTGTTCTCGTGCTGTGGGGGCTTACTCAATACAGTACGGTTTATATGCGAGCCGTGCTAGCTGCCTGCCGAACGCAGCTTCTCGTTGCAGAGATGCTCTTTCTCGGCCTCTCGCTGGCGTTCTTGATCGTACGCTTTTTCAATCCTGAGATAGTTTGGGGCGAAAAGCCGATGGATTCAACATTTCTGCACTTCTTTGTGCGAAGTGAAAGCCTTCCGCCCCAGGATCCGTGGGCAGCTGGACACCAGATGCAATACTATTATCTGGGTGTCTATTTTATAGCGACGCTCTTAAAGTTAACAGGCATTCCGGTAGCCATCGGATACAACCTTACAATCGCAACTCTTGCGGGCTTTATTGGTGCCGCTCTCTATAGCGGGGCGTTGCTGTTTCTGCGACGCGCTTGGATTGCCTGCACCGCCGCAGCCTTTGTAGTTATCAGCTGTAATCCTGAAGTTCTGTTGACAATTGTAAGGTGTCAGTCACTCGTTGGTCCATGCGTCCTTAATCTAGAGCTTCCAACCTTCGATAATACCTTTTGGCCCTCTTCGCGCGTCTTTGTAAGTCCTGGATTTTTTGAGTACACGCTATGGTCGCTGCTCTTTGCTGATCTTCATGCGCACGTCGTTGCAATTCCTTTTACAGCGCTGGCTTTGTTGCTGGCTGTATACCTGGCTCTCTATTCACATGAACGTTACTCTTCTCATGGCCTCTTATTGCGAGTATTGCTCGGGCTTGCTCTCGGATCTTTATTTGGAGTGAACACCTGGGACTGCATTACTTACGGAGTAGTAGTCGGATTACTACTAGCTGTAGCATCTGCTCCCCGTTTCTGGAGGCCACCAGCTAGGCCAGATGGTACGGTTGGTCTGGGCGAAAGAGCTTTTGCGACCCTCTTTGCGCGCGCAGTCGCAGCTGTTTGGGATTTCGGAGTAGTCGGGCTTTGCGCAGCGGCTATTGGGCTAGTCTTTAAGCAGCAGACAATGGCCCGCTCGTCAGCCGGTTGGGGGTGGGTGACCGAGACTGAATTCAATTCGGTGTATCAGGTCTTTCAGGCGCTTGGCTTTTGGATGATTTTAAGCTCTGCAACGCTTGTTTGTTTAGTGTGGTGCTCTAAGTTAAATCGCAAATCGGCTGGATTGCGAGTGGGCCTGCTTGTTGGTGCGGTTGTGTGTGTGGTGATCGCGCTGATGCCCGCATTAGTCAGTATGCAGCAGGGGATATCAGGGCAATCCTATGGCCTCCTTGGATTCGTATGCTGTTTTACTGTTCTCGCTTTTCTTGCTGTGACTGCGTGGCGACGCGAGTCTTTTTCTAAAGCGCTGCTGGTGTTGCTGATCTATCCGTTTGCTCTTCTCTTAGTGCTAGAGCACTTCTTCTTGATGGACCGAATGAACACCCTTTTTAAGGGTTACATGGCGATCTGGTTAATCTCAGGGTTTTCATCAGTCGTTGTTGCTGGGTTGTATGCACTCTGGGTGTTACAGCATGGTGCTCGTCGTGCCCGCTTGCTTTATGCTACTGCCGTAGGTGGGCTGGGATGTTGCGTGGTGATTGGGGCTGCGATGGATGTTCGCGCAGTGCTGCACATGCAGCGAGTGCCTGAGCGAGTGTATACCCTGGATGGCTCGGAATATGTAAAAGCCGTCAATTCAGAGGACTACCAGATTATTCAGTGGCTCAATAGGTACGTCGCAGGTGCCCCAGTAATGGTTGAAGCGCACGGACCATCGTATCGAAATTACGGTCGCATAAGTATGCACACCGGTATTCCGATCGTTCTTGGTTGGGAGTACCATGTGCAGCAGCGAGGGCTGTCAGTCCAAGAAGTGCACGAGCGGCAGTGGGCAATTTCTGAACTTTATACGGGCTCGGATGATCGCAAAATAGAGCAGCTGATAGAGAAGTACAAGGTAGACCTGATAATTGTAGGGGCTGATGAGCGAGAGCTGTATGGTGATGGCATCCTTGCGCGATTTAGGCGTAGGTCAGACCTGCTGATAAAGATTGCGTCTTTCGGCAGCTCTCACATCTTTGCAACATTACGATCTCCTTATAAAGATCTGCTGCGGTAACCGAAAAGAGAGAGAGAGAGAGAGAGAGAGAGACGTAAAGAGCATGGCAACACTAGTATTGTTCGCGATTCTCGCGGCGGCTTTATGGCTTCTTGCCGCCCCGTTATTTGAGTCAGTCTTAACGGTGATGTTGCTTGGGCCGCTGCTCTCTTTAGTGGTAAGCCGGGGGCTTCTGCTGGTCGGCGTTGATCTGGCTGCTGTTGGTGCTCAGCAAGCTCTCTTTGGGGCAGCGCTCTTTCTTCTGGTCAGCACAGCATACCTGCTGTTTGGAAGGCGAAGTGGGTCACGGACCATACGGGAGCTGTATCCGTTTGGTGTTGTCGCCCTCGTCTTCTCGGCTACGTTTTATATGTCCAGCGTATGGTGGCCTGATTTTATAGCTCTTGGTGAACGGCTACGAGATTATTCGCTGATTGCATCTGCAGCGCACAATCCAGTTGTCGCTATGGAGCCCTGGATGGCTGGAACCCCGCTTAATTACTATGTCTACTGGTATCGATTCGGGGCGATGTTGAAGGCGCTTCTCGGTCTTGAGCTGTGGGATGTCTATCACGCGCTCGTAGCGCTGTCGATGGCGCTGTACAGCGCCGTTTGTTTTCAGATCGTTCGAGTCGTATTGCAGGGTAACACCTTGGCAGCGGCACTTTCGGCTGTCCTCATCCCTTTCGGCTCGAATGTTATGGGCATGCTCTTGCTTACCCGAACCGAAGATGGCGGGTGGCAGTCGGATCTAGGCTGGTGGGGGGCTTCGCGCGTCGTACGGGGTGCCATCACTGAATTCCCTGCTTGGTCGTTTCTGCTTGGGGATGCCCACCCGCACTACTTAAATCTTGTAACGGTTCCATTCCTCTTTTTGTTGCTCTATCGAACACTGCTGACTAAGGCAGAGCTTAGTCAGCGGGTGTTGCACTCAACCGCAGTCGTTATAGCAGGTGTGCTCTTTCTAGCAGGTAGCAATGCGTGGGAAGTGCCGATGTGGCTAGGGCTGGCCCTTTTAGTTGTAGCGTTAGCTGCTCTCAGGGGATTGCGCCAGGCTAAGCAGCCGAAAGTGGTTAGTAAGATCTCAGTGAAAGCCGTAGCAATGCAGGTCGCTGCGTGGGTTGTCGTTATGGTAGCCTTGCGGCTCAACTCTAGTCACATCACTGCTGATGCAGGTTCTGTGGGTTATGTTGCTGACCCAATTGCGGTTACAAGCACGGCTGAGATGCTTGCGCATTGGGGGGTGCACATCCTCTGCTTAACTATCGGCTTACTTTTTTTTCTGCCGTTTTCCGTAACAACCATGCTTCTGTTGCTGGTGTTGATAGCGGCGTTTGCATTCTCAAAGGCTGCTGCTGTTCTGTTTCTGTTGTTAGCGGGATATCTGTATCTTGCCAGTACAACGATCGGGGCTGGTGAAAGACAAGAGCAGTCGGCGGGCGCAGATTGTAAGGATGGCGCTTTGCGGTTTGTTGATTCATTTGCGTATGCGCTGATAATCAGTGGACTTGGGTTGCTCATAGCCCCAGAGATCGTATTTCTAAACGACCCATATGGTGGCGAAAACGAACGCATGAACACAATTTTTAAGATCTACAGCAGCGCGTGGGGGATGCTCGGACTGGGTGCAACGGCGATCTTGGTAGGTTTAGTGCAAAGCTTCACAGCACGGCGCCCATTAGTAGTGCTTATTAGAAGAGCCCTTGTTGTGCTTGTAGTAGTCATGTGTGCGGTTGGTAGTATCCGCTTTAATCTCGATGTTATCGCTAAGCGGCAGATGCCGCCAAGCGAGCAGTATGGCCGCGAAGGGTTGGCAAGAGTAGATGCTGAACGTCCGGGAGCAGGAGGTATAATTCGAACCTTAAGGGCGTTGCCCTTCGGAGCGGTGCTTGAGGGGCAGGGAAACGCCTATAGCTACGCTACTTTTGTCTCAACGCTTGCCGGTCAGCCGGCGTATCTTGGATGGGAGAATCACTTGAACCTTCTTTCGCAAGTTAAGGGTGAAGTGTCCCGTCGATTGGGGATTGTTGAAAAAATATACGGAGATACGCCGTGCCGCGAGCGACTGATTCTTGCTCGTTCAGAGGGCATTCGTTACGTCGTGTGGGGCGCAAATGAACGTGCGACATATCCAGCAGCCTCCGAAGCTAGCTTTACCTGCTTTAGCAAGATAGCAGACGAGCAAGAATTTGCACTTTTTGAAGTGAGTCAATAGCGGTACGCTTCTGCTCGCTGGTCTAGCCTGCCTATCAAAGGCTGTTCTTACTCAGTGTAGGGCTGCTTAAAGGGTTCAGTGTTCTTTGCCACCGAGACAATTACCGAAGAGAATCCGGTTTGGCTCCACGGATAGTGGTTAATTGAATAGCGTAAGAACTTTTTGAGAGTCATCTGAGAGTAATCGGGGACCCACCAACCGCGTAGATTTACCTTGCGAGAGTAGAAGCCGTCGGGGATTTTGTTGTTTTTAGTCTCGTCGTTCCAGTCTTGTATCAGATAGGTGAACTCTTTTCGCTCGTCAGGATTGGAAAGGGTAAACTTGTACTCATCTTTTATGCCGCGAAAATAGAAGGTAAGAGGCCACGTTGCATCGCCATCGACGTAGACACGTGGCTTATAGGCATTAGACTGAAACTGTATTTGGTGGCGGATAGACTCGGCCAGCTCGGCGATCTCGTAGGTGGTATGAACTTGGCTTAAAAATTCGGTCTCCATGCCTGCATAGAGAAAGTTCGTTTGAATCGTGGCTCGAACGTTGTAAAGCGCAGCACCTAAAGCAAGCCACGCTGCAAGGTTAATATGTGGCGAAATCCGAAAGGTAATCTGCGCTATGGCAAGAGCTACGAGCAGCGCCCCGACAGAGAGAATCATAGTGTCTTCGCCCGAGACGCGGAGCTCCCCGTTGATGTTAGAGCTCTCGATGACAAAGATAGCCCCCAGCAGCAGAGTAATGCTACCGAGCCATAACAGAGCTCGATTAAATGAATAGTTGCAGAAATTAACCTTAGTTCGCTTGAGGTAGCTTTCAAAGAAAAGTACTAGATAGGGTAGTCCAAAGATGTATGGATAAAGCGTAAGCCAGGGAACTTTTTCTCCCAGATAGCTGTACACGAAAAGTGATGCGGTAAAGAGGTAGCCAGTAACCGCTAATATTCGCTCGCGATTCAGGGCGTGATGAATAGTAGCGAGTGGGGCGTGAAATAAAAGCAAGAAGAGGCCGGCTATGTCGAGTCCATCCTTAAGCTTAAAGTATCTCCAATGCTCATTGGTAGTGATTTCGCTAGGCTCAGAGAGTAATGCTGCGGCAATCCCACACGCAGCAGTGAAGCCGGCGCCGAGTTTTATAGCAATGTGAGAGTGTCTGTAAAGCAGCACTACATGTGCAAAAAAAGCGATCAAGAATGGCAGCTCATACCATCCGAGCACATACAGGTGAAAGTTAAAGGGTCCCTGGATGCGCTCCATTTCGTGGTGCTCGCTCCAATATTTAAAGCCTTTTCGGCCAAGCCCATCAATGATGCCGTCGGGAAAGCGAAATCCTGCTGAGAAAAACCAGCAGTAGACCAGTCCGCTTATAAGAAGAGCAATAGAGGTGCCGGCAATATGCGACCGAACGTAGCGGTAAATTCGCTGTGCAATGCAGGGTAGTCCGTCTCGAGCTAGGACGACTTTTTCAACGAGCGCATCAAAGCAGATGTAGCCGGCCACAATAGCAAGCGAAACGAATATGTTCTCTTTGGTGCACCATTGTAGGGTTATTCCAAGCAGCACCAAGAATACCTTCATAGTGCCTCGTGCCAGAGTAAGGCCATAAACAACCATCAACATTGCGGTTATCACCCAGAAGTCTTCGCGCAAGAAGCGTGACCAATAGACCATAGTCGGAGAGAGGGCGATGCCTGCGGTTAGCACTAGCACGGAGGTGCGAGAGAAGAATGCGCGGAAAAGGAAGGGCGCGAAGATAAAGAGTGTTCCCATGATAGCAACTGGTGTCCGAGCTGCCCAAAGAGAGTCTCCAAACATCGCATAAATAAAGCGCATGCTGTTGTAGAGCATGGGGCCGTGAAGCATTGGGTCGTATTTATAGAAGTTCTGATCCGGAAACTCATAAAAATAGAATCCGTACATCCCGTGCAGCGATTCATCGTGGTGGTATGGGCGCATATCGAGCAGCACCCAGCGAAAAAGTACGCCTAAGCTGACAATGACCGCAAATATAAGCCACTGCGAGGCAGAAAAGTATCGATGCCACTCAGAAGTTGATGGTCCTGCTTGTATTGAATGCTCTGTGGTGTTCATAGATGCGAGTCGGGACGGTAAAAGGGAGTTTAACGTTAGTTAGCTGCTAGTATCTGTTGTGCTACGCGGCGGCCGTATCGTACTGCGTAATTGGTGCCCCTGTCCTCTGGGTAAATTTGAGCCATTGTGCAGAGCCATAGTGCTTCAATCGGCGTCTCAAACGGTGGGATGAGGGTAGAGTAATTCTTCGTTATAACTGGTTGGCTGTAGCGAGCTTTCCAGGTGTGGTGTGAGATTACCCACTCTCGGGTAAACTCGGGAAATATTCGTTGAATAAAGGGCTCGCAGTAGCTGTACATCTCATCGTTTGACAGTGAGAAGAGAGGCTCTGAGGTGGGGAGATACTTGGAAAGGTAGACGATGTGGTCTCCGCCGTAGTTCTCTGTAGGATCAAGGTTTGTATGTTCAATAATACCGACAAAGGGAAACGTTGGGTCAGCCACGTTAAGCCAGTAGGTGCTGGAGAGTGAGCGATTAAGGCGCATTACAAGGCAGCTGTTTCCTAAGAAGCGGATCTGCCGACAGTGGTCGATGTACTGTTGTGGTAGTTCCGGCGTGGTTTCGAGAACCTGGGGCAGCGGAATAGTTGTAAGCACAGCGTCTGCTGTAAATAATCCCTGGTCTGTTTCTACGCCGATGGCCCGTCCGTCTTGAATCTTTACTTGCGTCACTCGTGTGGAGGTTTTTATAGCTACCCCGCGCTGCTCAAGCGCCGCACGAAGAGCATCCGTAAACGATCCAAATCCACCGCCGAAATAAACAAGGCTTTCAGCCCCCTTTTCGTTTCTGCTAGAGCCGCGTAGCTTTAGCTTGTTCCAGATCCAAACAGCTGAGACGTTGGCCGCCTCACATCCGAATTTGCCCTGCATGAGCGGGCTCCACATTACGTCGTAGGCCTTTCGACCACCATGCTTGATAAGCCACTCAGCAGCAGAGATGTTCTCTAGTGATTTATAGTCATTGATGCGACGGGCTTTTAGGGCCATGAGCCCGGTGCGAACTCGATCTATGAGCGGAATCGCACTGAAGCGCAGTAAATCAAAAGGGCTCGCCAGCCGAAAGATAGAATTGGTGTAGTAGAGCCCCGTATTTGACTGAACATATCGCTTAAGGTGAGAGAGTCCTAGTTCGTCAATCAAGGATAGTGCGTCGAGATC
>JBIKWG010000023.1:0-20443 GCA_044356425.1 Bdellovibrionota bacterium
AAATGTCAGAAGCTCTTTAAAATAGGGCTGCTCGTGCTCGCCCGCCAAGACGCCGTTCCACGACAGCTGCTCGTGTGGAGGGCATGAATCAGTACTCACGAGCATCTTCAATTTCCTGCAAAATATGCAGATATGAGTTGTACCTCCAGGGGGCGATACGCTCTTCTTCTACGGCATCCCGCACTGCACACTGCGGCTCTTGCAGGTGCCTGCAGTTTACAAACCGGCATCCCTGGCCACATGCAACGAACTCATCAAATGCGGCAACCAGCGCCTCAGGTTTAACGTGTGATAACCCGAAAAATTGGACGCCTGGAAAATCAATCACTACCTTCAGAATCTCTGTGGGGCTCTGATAAAGAAATCCACGCGGCTGTGTCGTAGTTTGACGCCCCTGGCCAGTGCGCTCACTGAGGTCGCCCACCCTTGTTTTGGCACCTGGTATTAATCTGTTAAGGATCGTGCTTTTACCCACACCAGAAACCCCACACAAGGCAGCAACATCGACGTTAGCTGCCTTGAGGTGTGCTTCAATCTCTTCGAACGCGTCTCCCCTTTTGGCGCTGCAGGTTACGACATTGATGCCGATATCTCTGTATACCGCGATGAAATCATCGAGGCCCGCAAGACCTAGATCAACTTTGTTTATCAATAAAAGAGGGGGGATGTCAGCCAACCTGGCTGCTATCAACATGCGGTCGATTACTGTTGGATTAAACATCGAGCCAACAGCCGTTATGACACACATCAGATCAATATTGGCACCCATTCGCTTCATGGTGCCACGATAGGACCGGTGCAAACATCTCGTGGAAGGGCCGACTGCTACAACGAACACCTTGCCGTCACGAACCTCGGCTTGCACCACATCGCCTGGCGCAACTTCTAGCGCCTTAGAAGAGAGAGTGCCCGTTATGACTTCTCCATCTGCCACGATCGTCACATATCTCCTCGATACCTCAAGGACCCGTCCCTCAAGCTGTTTTTCTGACCGGTCATTCTTTGATATAAAGCACCTGTTGTATATGTGGATTATGGGCGGTCGCTCTGCACCTGATTAGCGTGGAACAGTTATCCCCGCTGCACTCTCTAGCTACGAAACCAACTCTATCAATCTATCGAAGGTATCTGCAAAAATAAATTGAAAACCGGTTATCCTCGTGGTTATTACCTTAGTGTTGAGATAATGTAATTATATGGACAATCATACAGCCATCTGGAGTACAATTATATCCTCTAAATCCCAGGCTCGCCGAAAACGTGGGTTGGGCTTTTTGCCCGGCGCATTTTTTCTTTTCCTGGGGCTGCTTGTAGCGTTTGCACCACAATTTGTTATTGCTGCGATAGCAACGCTTTTTGTGTTCTTTGGATTGTTATTCTGTTTCGCCGCATGGAAAATTGCGCAGTTCAAGCGCACCTTGCGCAACATCGCCTCGGAAGTTGAAGCAAACGTTAGTGCCCAGAGCGGCAATCTGCGCCATCCGGACATAGAGCTAAAGCAGGACGACTACAAAAAAATCGTTTTTCACTAGAGGCATGTCGCCCTCAGAATAATTAGTACGATCGAACGGAAGGGTGCGAGCTTTTTTGACAGCACAACGACTGTCCATAGAACTACACGAGCTGGTCCTCGGCTCCGCCGCCACCAACCATAATCTTTCCTTCGGCCTCTAGCTTGCGGACGATATCCACAATTCCTTGTTGAGCCTTCTCTACTTCCTTGAGCTTGACTGGGCCCATCGCATCGAGGTCTTCCTTGATCATCTGCGCTGCACGTTGAGATACGTTGCGGAACATAAGATCCTTGAGGTCTGGACTGGCGGTCTTGAGAGCAAGCACCAGAGCCTCTCGCGGAACATCCTTGAGCACAGTCTGCACACCCTTGTCGTCGATCTTCTTAATATCCTCGAACGTAAACATCAGATTGCGAATCTGTTCAGCAAGGTCAGGGAACATCTCTTCAATTTCGGTGATAATTCGCTCTTCGTTGTTACGATCGACAAAGTTGAGGATGTCGGCTGCTGATTTCGGTCCGCCGATCTCTTCATCTTGAAGATCGCTACTTCGTAGCTGGCTTCGCAAAACCTCTCGTACCTCATCGACAACATCTGCCTTGACTGTATTCAAATTAGAAATTCGAATCAGAACATCTGTCTGCATCTCTTCCTGCATATGCGTCAGGACATTCGCAGCCTGATCAGCGTTCATCTTCGTCATCAAGAATGCGACGGTCTGTGGATGCTCTGCTTGAATGAAACCGTGCAGGATCTTCTCGGGCACTTCCGCTATGATTGCGCTTATAGGCTCTTTCTTCTGGCCCGTAATGTATTCAAGCAACGCCTTACCGTCACTGTCGCCGAAAGCACTCGCGATAACGTCTTTAGCGAACTCCCGACCATCAACGAGCATCGTGTCGCCGGCTTTGAGCATTCGCCGGAACTCTTGCGAGATATTAAACTGCGTTTCACGATCTACTTCAGATACAGACATGAAGGCACGGCTGATGCGCTTAACCTCGTGTTCATTGAGGTTCTGCATTACCTGCGCAGCAAGGTCTTTTCCCAGACTCAATAGAGTCAGTGCTGCTTTCTCTGTACTGGATAACTCCCGTGGCATGTAGCTACACCCATCCTTTCAGAGTGTTAAGATGATGACGGCGCTTATAAGGGCTCAGCTCTCTTGCTTGTATTCCTTTATCGGTCAACTTAAACTGTTCTTTATGTACGGAAGCGAAGACGAGCGCCTGCTATCAACCTGCTTTCAGCAACTTACTGGAGTTCTGCCATCTTCGTTGACCCAGCTTCGACCACATGCCTCTGAACGTCGGCGATATCGGGTGCAAGGCGGCGGGTCGTCGTACATAGGCGTCGTTAACGGCTCTGCGGTCGAAAACGATACATTTATATACTTCGCGCAGCATTTTGCTTCACGTGGCCTGGCTGTTCCTGCGGTGTACCATTATCAGCCAGAGGCTGGCGCCTATCTTGAACAAGACCTGGGAGATACAACACTCCTCGATCTGCTCACGCACGAGCGACTCAGCACAGGGGCCGATTTTTCGCAGAGCGCCCAAGAGATGTACGTCGCAGCCCTTCAACAGCTTTCACGATTTCAAATCGATTCAGTGCGTGACAGCGCGTTTTTGCAAAGAATTTCTCACGAAAATCTGACAGTACACATGCTGCGGCCCGATCTCGAACTGTTTATGGGCGAGCTAGTAGAGCGAGCCCTCCCTGGATTTGATCGCGGTCAGATAGCGGCAAATTTGAATGTGCTAACCGATTTTTTAGCGGCTGCACAAATTGATTTTTTTATGTACCGAGACTTTCAAGCGCGAAATATTATGATTGTTGGAAGCTCACCGTACTTCATAGATTTTCAAGGCGGTCGCCGAGGCCCGCTACAGTACGATGTTGTGTCTCTCTTATACCAAACAAGTGCGCGCATTCCTCAATCTGTGCGGGATAATCTGCTGCAAAGCTACCTTCAAGCAGCCAGTCAAATATACCCGCTTGATGTTGCCGTGTTTAGCCGCTTCATCTCGGCCTTCACCGTATATAGAATGTTGCAGGTGCTTGGAGTCTATGGAAAGCAGGGACTCGGCGCGGGTAAAGAATACTTCTCGGCCAGCATTCCGGGCGCCCTGGCAACTTTGACCCATGAGCTTGAACGCAAAGATTTTCCGTTGGCGCTTCCGAAATTACTTGCGTGCGCGCAGCGCTTGTTGAATGCTTTTGGTGTTGCCTGAAAAAAGCCACTAACGCAGCGGCTGCACAGGCACGCACCGGTATTACCTACATCCTGAAGAGAGCAGTAATGAAAGCGATGGTATTTGCGGCTGGAGTAGGATCGCGACTCGGCAACCTCACCACAGCCACCCCCAAATGCCTCATGAGCCTCGGCAAAGAAACTATTTTGGAACACGTCCTCAATCGTCTGATTGCTGTCGGTGTAACCTCTGTAGCAATTAATTTACACCATCATGGCGACAAGGTTGTTGATTTTCTGCACAGCAGAGAGAACCTTGGGCTCTCTATCACCTACTCACGTGAGAGTGTGCTGTTAGATACCGGTGGTGGATTAAAGAAGCTACAGAGCTTCTTTGAAGCTGAGGATGCATTCATTATTCACAACTCTGATATCTACTCTCTGTGCAACCTCTCTGCGCTTGTAGACCAGCACCGCCAGCGCAACGCGATTGGCACTCTTGCAATCATGAACAAGCCAACCACACGCGGGCTCTATTTCGATAGTCAAAACGTATTGGCAGGATGGACGCAAGAAGGACACTCGGCACCACCGGGGGGCTCGTGCATGGCTTTTAGTGGAATCAGTGTTGCATCCGGCCAACTATTCACTTTTATGGAGCCGCGAGACTCCTTCTCGCTTATTACTCCATACGTATCAGCCGCACGCGCAACAAGACAGGTGTGGGGGGCTGTCATCCCATCAGAGGATTGGGTAGATATAGGGACGCCAGACCAGCTAGCGGAGCTGCGCGTTCGATTGAGCCAAGAGCGATAGCTGAGTGCGATTTTGTGGAGAGCTGCGTGGTTTGTTTTTCGCATTTACGTTTTTGGTCGAGATATCTCGTTTCGGGCCTCGCTCTTTGCCTAGCACTACATACTGCTGAATCACAAACACCTAAGCCATCACCGGCAGCACCCTACTTTGCAAACTCGCCAGAGCTTACCGCTGCACTGCTACCTGAAACTCGAATGCAGGCACTTACTGCGATTGTGCAGCCAAACCCACAGGGTCAAGCCATGCTTCAGCAGCGCCAGAATCTCTGTGGGTCGATGGACGTTCAGATGCAGGTGGCTGAAGCCGCGCCTAGAGTTGCTCTTGCTAAAGCCCAGTCAGGGATAGCAGCTGAAATTTTCTTTGAGCAACCTCATACAGATGCAGAAAATGCTGCACCAGCTTCATTCTCTGTATACATACAGTTTAAGGCCGATGCCGTGTTACTTCGCTCATCCAAGCCCCGCTACAGCAATGAGCAAGATGGGGTCATTGTCCCCTACGCCCGGGATATTGTGAGACCCCTATGGAGTGAAGGAGAGAAGGGCAGCAGCATATTTGCTTTTATTCCACCCACTGGCGAGTGCGCAGTCGAAGCAGTGCTGCTATGCCCGCGGACGCCAGCCTCGACGGGCGAGCTAGCCGCCAGCAACTACAGCCCAGTCGGTTGGAAACTGACATCATCTGCAAAGAGCGACGCCGTTTATGGCCCGGCAGCTGGCACACGCGGTCGCCTGCAGGCTAGCATTTTAGGATCGCCAGGCGTTGTATTACCTGATCCGTGGTTTCAACAGCGCAGCGGCACTGTTGCCCTCTCTGCGTCACGTCAAACGCCGACCACTGATACAGACGGTGAATCAGTTAAAGCTCCTCGGGTTGGCTTGAGAGCTCTCCCTGCCGTAGCAGCTGTGGAGTCTCGTATGGAATTGGGCATTGAGTTGGGCAGTGAGACATCTAGGCAGCGCATAGTCTCTTCTCGTAGCTCGCTGCAGCTCTCAGAGCTTAGGTTCACACAGCCTTATCGGGCAATTATTGGCTCCAAGTCATTCCAGATTGAGCCGGGACCGTGCTATCTGGTCGCCGGATGGACGGAAAAGCTTTTATAGTGAAGAGTCATGCACCTTAAGAAAATATGCGGCCAGCAATGCATACATTTAACACCAACGACCTGCTCAAAGTCGCTATTGTTTTTGGCCATAGTCGTATGGGCACTTGTAGCTACTGCGCCTCTCGTTGCGCAAGGCCGCGAGTGCGGAACGGCCAGACGTCCGCTTCGAATTATGCCTCTAGGCGACTCAATCACTGAATCAAAGGCAGGATATTCAAGCTACCGGCTCACTCTTTGGAATGAACTTCGAGCGGCCGGGTGTACCATAAATCTGGTTGGCTCCCGTAGAGGAGTATCCCGCGGATTTAAGAATAGCCCTTTCGCGCAACCACGAGACGCGCGGTTTGATCTCGATCACGAAGGCCACTGGGCATATCGAACCGATGAGATACTGCAACAGCTTGATACGTGGCTAGCAAAATCGCGCCCTGATGTTGTACTGGTGCACCTTGGCTCAAACGACATCATTAGCGGCCAGAGTAACGATAGCACGGCGAAGGAGCTTGGTCAGCTGATCGATGAGATCAGAGACAGAAACCCCAGAGCAATCATTATTATGGCTCAGCTTATTCCAGCTCGTAGACGGGAGTCAGAGATTGTGGCCCTCAATCGTAAAATCTCTTCTCTTGCCACGAGTAAGAACACCTTGGAGAGTCCTGTGAAAATCGTCAACCTGTACCGCGATTTCTCGATAGCACGAGAGCTGCAGGGTGATGGTGTTCATCCAAACCGAACCGGTGACATAAAGATCGGAAAGCGCTTTGCTGCTGCCCTGCTACAAAGCCTGCCTCGACGGTCTTTTTAACTTGACTTGCTAAGGTAGGGCCAATATCCTTTTGCTGGTATGACAATTTGTTTAATCTGGCCATCCCCTCCGTTTTTCTATTTCCCGCTACGCGGGTATTAATCGTTCTTTTCCTCACATATATTATCTTCTCATTTCCTGGCTCTTCATATGACTAGTACGGCAAATGTCGATAGTTAGCAGCCCCTCTACGTCTGTGATTGATAGTGCTGTATAAGCAGCTACGACTTTCGCAAAGGCTTCCATTATGATTTCTACCGAGAACCTCAATATTCAGTCTCTTGATTCTCTGCCAACTCCGGCGGCTGTTCACGCAGAGATTGCGCTAAGCGATGCCACCAAGCAAACAATCCTTGCTTCTCGATTAGCAATCGCACAGATCCTTGAGCGAAAAGACCGTCGACCAATGATCGTGCTTGGACCGTGCGCGATTTATGACCCGACCGCTGCAATTGAGTATGCAGAGAAGCTGGCGCAGCTCGCGCAACGAGTTAGTGACAAACTTTTACTTGTCATGCGCGTATATTTTGAGAAACCGCGAACAACAACGGGCTGGAAGGGCCTGATAAACGACCCTCGCCTGGATGACTCATTTCACGTTGAGGAGGGGCTCTACGTTGCCCGCGGTTTAATGCGAACCATAGCAGAGCTGGGGCTTCCTATCGCAACAGAAGCCCTCGATCCGATCGTGCCACAGTACATCGGTGACTTATTATCGTGGGCTGCCATCGGGGCTCGAACCGCAGAGAGCCAAACGCATCGCGAGATGGCAAGTGGCTTGTCAGCACCAGTTGGCTTCAAGAATGGAACCGACGGAAATGTTCTTGTCGCTGTACACGGAATCATGTCAGCGATGAATCCCCATAGGTTTCTCGGAATCAACGCGCAGGGCCAATGTTGTCTTGTGCAGACCAAGGGCAATCGCTTCGGGCACCTAGTATTGCGAGGCAGTAAAACGCCCAACTATGATCAGCAGAGCGTAGAGGCAGCTGCCTACATGATGAAGCAGAACGGCTTGACTCCGAATATTATTGTTGACTGCAGCCACGGCAATTCGAATAAGGATCACAGACGACAACCCCATGTCTTTCGCTCAGTTCTTGATCAGATTCGCAACGGCAGCGAAGCAGTGGTGGGGATGATGATTGAAAGCAACCTCTTTGAAGGTCGACAAGATTTGGGCAGCAATCCACTGAAATACGGCGTGTCTATTACCGATGCCTGCATCTCATGGAAAGAGACTGAATCCTTGATCTATGAAGCCGCCGAGTCGCTGTAGTGCCGACCGGAGAAGCTGCTTGCAGCGGCCAATCGGCGACACTTACACAAACAAACTAGCCGCCCCGCAGACAGGCTGCTCTTGCCAACTTGCAGCTAGAGACCCTCGGGAGTAGTGTTTCAGAACAAACTCTACCTCGCTCTCTATTGAATATGTTCGAACATCGCACAACACCGCTTCTGCCTCGCATGAGGTTTTTCCTGCGCCTTGTGCGTATGGTTTCTCTTGGACTCGTGTTTCTTAGCGTGGCTCTTGTAATTGGCATGAGCGGATACTACTTCTTCGAAGGGCTTCCATGGATCGACTCCTTCGCAAATGCAGCGATGATCCTCTCGGGTATGGGGCCGCTAAACCCGCTGGTGACCCCTAAGGGCAAACTCTTTGCTGGCCTCTATGCGCTCTTTAGCGGATTAACGTTTATCACCGTTGTAGGTGTCGCGTTGTCACCGCTCGTTCACCGCGTTCTGCACCGCTTTTTGCTGGAGGCAGACGACGATGCTGCTGATAAATAGCAACGGCTGCGTGCACAGCCACTCTATCTATGGTACGACGCGAGTATGGGTGTAATCGCAGCGCTGCTGTGCGCTTTTACTTCAACAGCAAAAGATCTTACCAGCAAATCAATCGCAAGCCGCGTGCACCCTGATGTCTCGACGTTTGCGTCGTTTCTCTTTGCGTTGCCGTATTATGCGGCCATACTTAGCGCCGTTTTGCTGTTTGGCGGCGAGACAGTAACGTTTTCTAGCGCCTTCATTGTGCTCGTGCTGCTGCGGGGGATATCGGATGTATTCGCCGAGGGGTTTAAAATGCGAGCCCTTGAGGCCGGCGATGTTTCGCTTGTAACGGGTCTCCTTTCGCTGTCTCCGCTTATTCTCACCGTTCTGACCCCTGTTCTGACCAACGACACCGTCTCTGCCAAAGAAGGAGTCAGTGTTGTGCTTATTGTTATTGGCGGGCTCTTACTAATCGGAAGACGGGGAACACGCGGGACGCTGACTAAGCCAAAAGCGATCTTGTACTCACTAGCGGGCTCGTTTGCTTTTGCGATGAACACCGTGCTGGATAAGTTGGCGGTGGCTCAAGCTGGCCCAGTCACTTCTGCATTCTCGGTAACGATCTGCGCGGCGCTGTTGACATTACCTGCGTTGTTGCGGGTGCCCCTAGCGAAGCCGCAGCTTCAAAACAATTTGCGATCACTTCTCTTACGAGGCCTCTTTGAGACGGTTTTTATGATTGCAAAGATGGCTGCCCTGGTAGTACTGCCGGCGCATATCGTAATGGGTATTATGCGCGTTTCAATCCTGCTGACCGTGGTCCTCGGAGGGGCGCTGTTCAAAGAGGAGCATCGTGCGCAGAGAATTTTTGGCACGCTGGTTATGTATCTGGGCCTGCTCGGTTTGCTGCTGTGATTGACGGCTCAATCAACACTGAAGGCCACCCTCCAACGGCTATTGATGCCTAATCTTTCAACGAGGTCTGTTGGCTATATGGGAGGCGCCTCTGGGCACTCCGCTTTGTTTAGTAGCGAGCTTTGCCCCTGGCGGGCAATCTCCCAATAGCAGCTGGGCAGATTGCTTCCGATACCCAAGCTCTCTTCAACAGCCCTGCACGTTAATGTTTTAAAACGGAGTGCACTTTTGCATTGCGGCGCCTCTTAGATGCGCCCATCATAGAGCTGTGGCAAATGATGATAGAGTCCACTTGAGTTCCGGCCTATCTCGGTCCACGCCCTCAGCAAAGACGTAAAAAGGAGACCACCACGTGGGTTTAGTACTGTCCTCAATAGACGACGAAGGAATTGCAACCCTGACACTCAACGACGAAGCGAATCTTAACGCTATGAGTGACGAAATGGCCGCGGAATTTGCAGCCGCCGTGAAGGGCCTGCGCGACAACAAGAGCGTGCGAGTGGTAATCCTGACTGGTGCGGGAAAGGCATTTTCAGCGGGGGGACACCTTGCAATGCTCGAGAGCAAGCGAGCCAAAAGTGCCGAAGAAAATCGTGCAGGCATGCTGGCCTTCTATGCATCATTTCTCGGCATCATTGACTTAAACGTCCCACTTATCGCAGCCATTAACGGAGCGGCCGTCGGCGCAGGCTTATGTGTTGCGTGCGCGTGCGATATTCGTGTTGCATCTAAAGAAGCAAAGCTCGGATTTACCTTTCTCAAGCTCGGTCTTCACCCCGGTATGGGGGCCACCTTCTGGGTTCCTCGAATTATTGGCATAACCGCAGCGACAGAGCTTCTTCTAACTGGACGGATCATCAACGCAGAAGATTCTCTGCGGCTGGGGCTGGTGTCTCAACTTTGTGATGCAGAAAGTGTTGTTGAAAGAGCACGTGCTGTGGCGCGAGAAGTGCTTGCATGTGGGCCTGAAGCGAGTGCTCAACTGCTCGCAACGATGCGCAGAGATCTTTCAGCACTACAACCAGCTCTAATTCGAGAGGCTGAATGTCAGAGCATAAATTATGCTGGAAGTGAATTTGCAGAGGGCTTAGCCGCCATTCGCGAGAAACGCGCTCCAAAGTATTAGGGGGTGTAGAAAGCTTAAAAGAGCCCTCGGCTTCTAGTGGCAAGGAAACGACCCCCCAATCTGCGGGATGGCTCGATTTAGCCTCGCTTCTCTCGTGCTTACTCTTTCGATACTGACTGTGATGGAAGTGGCTCGCGAAGCGCACCGCAGGCTCCAACAGCAACTATTACCATGTGCAGCAACGTAACCCACATTCCTCGAAAATTGCCGGTTTGTAGAGCTATATCGTAGAGGTTAAACGCACAGACAAAGAAAACTGCTGCGACCACCAGCACAACCGAACGAGGAATTCTCTGTTTTTCTTTCATGGCTACCTTTGCGATATGGGGCAGTACATAAAAAAGCCCCGGATCTCTCCGAGGCTTTCTTAGCATTAAAACAGCTCTGTTACGCCTAAATAAACCGCATTTATCGCAACAAGCTCAAACGCTCTTGAATTGCTTCTGGATCACCTTCGTACTGCCGCAAGCTCTCTTGAAGAGAGATCGGATCAAGGTCAAGGTGCAAGGCGACCCATGCAAAGCTAAAGGGCCGCTTTGGCGTTATCTTACCAAACAGCCACTGCCTTGCACTACGAACTACGTGGCGCTCACAGTGCGCTGTACCGAATGCATCGCAGATGGCTCTTGCTAATACAGCGGCAAGAAGATTGCGCTCCGGCTTTACCGGCGAGGATGCTTCACTCTCCTCTTCGGGCATGAATTTATTGGCAGAATTGCTCATAGGCTATTCAAAACTCCAATGACTACTATTAGTTAGACGAATAAGGGCGAACGGACGATAATTGTTGTAGGGATGCGACAAAAAAGTAGGAACTCGAAAACCGAGGTAGAACCGACACAACTGTAAAGTAGCTAAAACCTGCGCTGCCTTCTCTCAAAGGACCTCCCCCGAACAAGCAACCTGGTCAAAAGAATCTCACCTCTGACTTTGCTTTAGCTTCCTCTCAAAACGGCCCCTGCTACAGACGGAACCACCTAGAGACAAAAACCCATGCAAGTAGCTGTGCTTGCTTACGAATCCTGGGGAGAGGTTGTACATGAGTTAGGCGGCAGCGTCAATCTTATTTTTAAGTAGCTTTAAGTTAAATATCTAATAAGGTCGCTTTTTTAGAATGCTTTTGGGGCGGGTCGCTGTTGCGGATACCAACCTAGCGCCAGAAGACCAATAATCGTTGGGCTGACGCTGTGGCGGAGCACTCTTGTTCCTGATGTTGGCTGGCCACTGTTTGACATTTTTGCGCGAGGACGTTACTTTCTGCCCTCTAAAAGTTCGAGGAGTATTCATGAATTCGGGTGTCATTAAAAAGAAGCTTTTCATCAGCAATCTCGATTTCGAGGTAACAAGCGAGCAGCTACGGCAGCTCTTTGATGAAGTTGGGCCAACTGTTAGTGTAGTTGTAGCTGCTGACAGAGAGACAAAGCGCTCAAAGGGCTTCGCTTTCGTCGAGATGGAGAACGAAGATGACGCTCCGAAAGCTATCGAGGCTCTAAACAACCGCGTCGTTAACGGACGCCCAATGAAGGTGTGCGAGGACCGTGGCAAGAACAGCGGCCCATCAAGCTCATCTGAAGGCAGCGAAGGTGCTCGTCGGTTCGAGCCACTTCCATCAATTCAACGCATGCAGCTCTTCAAGCGCCGCAAGAAGCTTGATCCCTTTACAGAAGATCCAACTAAGACCGTCGACTACAAAGATGTCGCAATGCTCTCAAAGTTTGTTAGTGAGCGCGGTCGGATTCTTTCTCGTCGGCTAACAGGTCTAAGTGCTTACAATCAGCGCAAGGTATCAAAGGCTATCAAGCGCGCACAGTCTCTTGGACTCATGGCGTATACTTCAATTCAAGGCGAGCGCTAGTCGCTAGTTGAGTTGGTTGTATAAAGGCCGTGGCAGCTCTGCTGTCACGGCCTTTTTTGTTACGAGAGACAAGCTCGCTTACTTTTGCCCTTGGCCCACAATATAGTGCATAGCACCGCCCCCTTCTGCCACGAACTTTGCCTTCTCTGACTGCGAGAGCACTGCGATGACATCTGAGACGGACCGCCTTGTTGAGCCTACAAAAAAGACATGTGCGTATTTTGCAGCCGAAACAAAGCTGGCTAGCTCATCAAGCTTTCTATACTTCATCACATGTAGCTTATTCTTACATTCAGCAACAATATGCTTTGACCGATAGAACGAGAGCGCCGCTCCTACTTTGCCATCTGCTATGATCGTTACTGGAGCTTCAGCAGACTTCAAGCAGGCCGAGCGCAAAATAGAAGCGATGGGCAAGCTATAGAAATATTTCTTAGCCAAAGGCGCCCTCATTGTGAATACGGCAGTTGGTATGAATAGAGCCAAAAGCGAGATTACAAACCAGCGCCTTGAAAGTTTCCCGATAGGCTCTATAAAAATTAGCAGGGTTAGCGTGGAATAGCAGAGAATAAAAAGATTCGAGCGAAAATAGCCCAGCGGAAAAAGTTTGAGTACGCCCGCTAAGGTGTACCCACACAGTAGTAAAATTGGGGTGAGTCGTGGGTCTTCTATTTTGATATATCGCAGCTTGATACCCATTAGAACGATGCTTAAGAGCCCAAGTGCTGGGACCTCAGCAAATCCGTGCCCCGCCAGAAAGCCCCTCGTGCGGGCGGCCAGCGGAAGCTCGATGAACCAGTTAAGAGGCAACGTGATATATGCGGAAACCTTTCCAAAAAACCAGGACAGGTAGTTAAACACCCCGCTGCCGTGCAGATCTGCTGAGTAAAAAACGCCGTATTTGCTGCTCCAGAGATCCGAATTCGTGCCGTACAAGGAGGGATAAATAAGTATAAAATAGGTGCTGTATGAGAGCAGCAGTAGCCCAGGAAACACTACATGACTAAGAGCAAGTCGCTTCTTCAGCAGCCAGTAACCAATGTAACAGAACTGGAAAGCGATGATCGGCACCATGCTATAAGATAGAAAGACCCCAACTATTAGAATGACTGTGCTAACGAGCACAGCGCGAGATCGATCTGTTATCGCAATGAGGCTACAGAGCCACGCGGTGTGAAATAGTAGATCGATGGCATAGGGCTTAAACTCATGGGTAAAGGCAATCGCTGCGACGTTGATAGCAACCAGCGCTGTCCCAACAACTGTTAACCACGGCCGGGCAAATAGGCGGTGAACAAGCAGTGAAAAAAGGGGCACAAAGGCCAGCCCGCTGACGATCGAGAAGAAGCGAATCTGGTGCTCAACATGCGTTCCAAACAGCTTAAAGTATGCAGAGTGCAGCAGAATATACCCTTGCGCCCGAATGCCAGCTTTAAACCCCTGCTTGATTCTAGTTATCCAGGTTAGCTCGTCTGCCCAAAGTCCGGCCGCAGGGTAACCAGCCTTAAGACGTAATCCTATTGCGAGAAGAACTATTACCCCGATAGCCCAGAACAACCACCGTGGCTGTGCGGAACACGCAGTAGCACTCTGAC
This sequence comes from Bdellovibrionota bacterium, assembly GCA_044356425.1. GTDB lineage: Bacteria > Bdellovibrionota_C > UBA2361 > UBA2361 > OMII01 > OMII01. Next base: position 13,699 of record JBIKWG010000023.1, read on the forward strand.
TATTATTCAATGAGGCATATTGGTCGTTAGAGTCAGCGGCATTATTTTTGATGCCAATCGTTTCGGTGCCAATCATCGTCATCTGCTAAAATTACCTGTGAATTGCATCAGAAAAAAGGGTGCACGTGCGCATGAGCTTTTTACCCTTAAGTTGTACAAACAAAAAGCCGATTTCTCTAGCGCGCGGCAGAGCTCTTCAGATAAACAGGGCTCTTGTCATTGTTATAACAGCAGAGCATGACGATAGATCCCCTGCAGCCTGCGACACCTCGCCCCAAGGCTGGTGAAGCTGAACAAATAATGCCCGCATCAGCAGCTAGTGCTGTGAGCCAGGGAGCCCTTGTTGCGCCCGGCATACTCTGCGCAACCCCAAAAGCAGCGCCTCCCGACTTTGGCGAGTTGAACGCACTCTTTGAGGTAATTACTCCAAAACAGACGACCATCGACGGCGTCGACGCCCTGCGCGAAAAGTGCAAGGCTGATGTAGTTTTTCTCTATGACGTAAGCCCAGTAGGGTTAACCTCTCAGCAGCTATTCGATCAATTAGCTAAATATCCGAAGGTAGTGCTGTGCGACCACCACAACGGCGCTGCTCCACTGCACGAGGCGCCTGGCCAAGAGGTAACTGGTGCTCAGATCGTGGTTGATACGCTGCAACGGCTATGGAAGGCGGGCGCTCTCTCGAAAGAAGACGGAACACCACTTACCCTGCTCGGTGTCACGCATTCGATGAACATTGACCCTGATTCGATAGCGTGTCGTTTACTCATAAAATCATTCGCCAATCCCACACTACGAGAGCTGGTATGGAATGAGCCGGTTTTAACTACCATCATTAAGGCCGCTCGTGTCGGCGATACAACTCTATTTGGCGGTATAGACATCGAAAGCAGCAGCTATGAAGCGCTATCTGCGGCTGAGAAGCTGGCATTCATCATGCTGCAGCTCATAACGGATGAGAAGCACTCTTTTGTCACTGAGGTGTGCCTCGACGTGGCTCTGCTTCGACGAGAGGCCTTTCAGCTCTTTCAAAAAATGCATCTAACCGACAACGCAGCGAAGACGGCTGCTCGAAGAGTATTCATACGAGACACAAAGACAGAGGAAGGGCTCAGCGCTTGGCTAGCAAAGCACGGAGTTCAATCTGAAGCGTTTCTGATCGAAAAAAAATCTCAACTATCTGCTGACGCAGCCCAGCAAGCGCTCAGCACAGACAGAGAACATAGACAGGTACTAGCTGAACGCCATAAAGAAATCGTCCGATTATCAGGGCGCAGAGCTGATATTCGCTCGGCTTTCTGCGGAGAAGCTTTACAATTTAACCAGCACACTATCACGCGCATATTTGAGTCGATAGAAATGAAGGTGCTGGATGCCATTAGAACGCCCGAACGGTATAGAGACCGAGCGTGTCAATTTCTTGCGGACCTTAAGACCCTTCACGAGGCAGCCCAAAAACTTTCCACCGATATAGATGCCAAGATAACGGTAACCACGTTGTCTGAGCGCCTGGACTTCAACCCGTATCGTAGTCAAAGCTTTCAGCAGTTTCCTGTGTATGATTGGCTACGTGAGGCAGCTGCCGCATTTGGAAAGCCGTGGCTACATCTGCTCCGCCGCGGCGATGGTCAGTTCGTTGTCTCAGCTCGATTTCCTAAGCAAGGGGAGCAGCGACCTACGATCAATCTATCCCAACCAGAACTTGTTGCCGCACTTACTGCTCTGGAAGCTAGCTGCCTGAATGATTTTATCAAAGCTGGGACAACACCGTCTGATGAGCCGGCAGCTAAATGGGTCATCAAACAAAATCTCCTGCGGCCTATCACCCCTGTACACATCCCCAATAAGCAGATGATTGATTTTCTAATCCAGCATTACGATCAGATTGTGACGGCTACGAGCAATCCACCGGTAGCGAACTCACCACTCTTTCCGTCGGTGACTATATCTAGTGGAGACTCTGCTCCTCATAGTATCCCCTTTAACGGTTGGTACCACTTTGCTCGCACGCAAGGAGCGGTTGTAGAGTAAGTAGCTGCCGTCTAGCGCTAGACAAGAGTTATCTGACTTTCTGTTCGAATCTAAATCAAACTGTTCGGGGCAGACTTATATACATTGAAGACTATCCAGCAACGTATCATTTGCTGCTACTTCCTTCACTTACACGTCAAATAGCAGTAAACTTAGAACTCAACTTCCGCTGTGCTCTTTGGCTCATACATGAACCAACAAAGAACTCAAAGTCCAACTACCTCAGAAGCAAGACGGACACTTCCAGAGCCGCTAAAGATCGAAGATTGGCGGAAACAAACCCTTGATCTTGGGCTTATTTCACAAGGGGAGATACTTGCGAGAATCTTTTGGGATGGCTTGGGAGCGGCCACTTTTGCCAAGACAGCTCTTGATAAAATTCCCGCGCCAGTAATGGCTGAGGTAGAAGATATATTGACCGGCGAATCACGCTACGCCGCTCCCTCATGGGCTCTAGAAGACGTTGGAGCCCTCAAAGCAAACAGATCACCGTTAGATCCGTACAACGAATATCCTGGAAAATGGAGCTACCAAGGGCGAATCGCTTCGATTATCGCGTGCTCGGTTGATTCAGACCTTACCTGGCGTGTGCTGGTAATAATTGAAGATGCGTATGGAAAGTTACTCGGTCCGCGCTTTGAACCCCCCCGTAAAGCGCTTCTACACAGTGCGGTTTCGGTTTCATCAGCATCGGATTTTGTGGGCCTTCACCTCACAATAAAACTGCCACCAAACTCTCATCCGCCAGAAGACACACTTGCTCTAACTTCTTGCGTCGCGGTCTTGCTAATGGCACCAACATTGGAACTTGAGGCAATAAATAATGTCCTTAAGCCAGGATGCGGCAAGCTGTATGACTGGACTAAGACTCTTCACGGGCAAGTGATTAATGAAGATTCGCCACCTCCCGATATCGCTGGAAAAGTAGACGGTCCGTCGCGCTCGGCTCATTTGGTTATTAATGCGATAGACAGAGTTGGTCCAAGCTTCCTCGTGAACTACCACCAACTATACCGAGTTTTTGGGGCCTCTGTTCCACTCGGCCCCTTTGAACAACCTAGCAGGAGGCTTCTTAGCAGCATCGCCAGTGAGTCGATGGGTAATTTAGAAAGCGGCGCGGTTGAGTTACCAAACGAAGCTCTGCGTCAACCTCTAAAAACCTCGGACCTTGCCGCCCTTTCAGTGCTTGCGCACACACCGGCCTGTGCAGCGCTACGGAAGCAGGGGTTATCTCGGCTCTCTGATAGCGATACCGTGGCGATTAAAGAGGCGTACCTAGAGGCGTTGATTGACAGCGATGAAACGGCCGAGGGATGTCGGAATGCAGCCTGTACCCTGGTGCTCTCGATTAAGAGGGGCGAGGTATCGATGGTTCCGACGAGCGCAGAACAGCTACGAAGGACTGCCTCAGAAGAAAGGCTGCTTTTTTCACTGCATGTAAAGGTTGACGGCACCACAAACCCGACTGAGCTAATCCGCAAGGGGCTGCGCGATCTCAATAAGGAATCCTCTGCGGTAGCTGATCACTCTGGTAGCTTCCTTTTCTGCTACGGGTTAATCCTGTCGGCCGAGGAGTTTGCAGAACAGGTTAAGGCGCTCACCAGTACCACACCTACTGACTCGGTTTTTTACAGCTTCCTGATTAGTAGCGTTAAAACCGCCCTAAGAGTCGCTGCACCATTTGCAGACCACAAATCGCCGGACATCGAATGGGAGTGGGCTAAGGTTAAATTCGATAAACAACCTGAGCAGACTACTCAGCGGGTGGGGCTGCTCGTGAAGCATTCTCGTGGGGCCTCGCTCTTTGAGCTCATACGAAATAAAGATACCGGACATATCTACTTTAACAGCACAGCAGAAAGGGGTGGCATTGTGCATCGGCAGACTATCCCGTTCAAGAGTGGCGCTAAGTATTCTGGTTAGCCCGCGGTCAAGGCTACACATCAACTCATCAATCCCTAGCCGGGCTGCCTCTGACCCTTTAACCTTGCGAGGCCCCCGGGAATTCCTGCTAATAGCTGACCTCCATAGAGGCGTTTATATGCGCTAGACCGTATACAGGGGGAAGAGGAAAGAAAAATGGTCGGGCTGAGAGGATTTGAACCTCCGACCTCTCCCACCCCAAGGGAGTGCGCTACCGGTCTGCGCTACAGCCCGCCGCTGTCTACGTTAACGGAAGTTGATGAAAGTTTCAAATAACTTGCCCAGCCGACCCTGATTTTTGACAGAAATACGGCTTTCAATTAACCTGCCTTGACGTTTGGGCCTATAGCTCAGTTGGTAGAGCGCTACACTGGCAGTGTAGAGGTCAGCGGTTCGAACCCGCTTAGGTCCAGCAGCCCGCTCTTTTATCATTCTCTACTTGTCCAACACTGCCTCTCAGTAGATAATCAGACAGTAGATAATTAGATGGTCGTTTACCACCAAATAAGGGGCACGCATGGTTAAGCTATCTCTTCTCTCGCTTATATTAGTATCTTCCATCATGGGTTGCTCACCAATGACCTCGCCCACCGCTGCTGATGGCTCTGTAAGCAGCAAGACCTGCGCGTGCTCACAAAAGTGCTCCTGCTCAGAGTGTCAACAGGGCAACTCAGATTCCTGTGCATGTGGATCAGCTACAGGCTCATGCAGCGATCACCATGCCGGCTGCGGTGGCGCTGAAAAGCCTAGCGCACACAAGTGTTCTCACTGATAACCTCAAACAATGCCGTTGCGCGCGCAGGTGCGTTTGCTATTTTTTTAGACGTTGTCCAGAGAGGGCATCGGGCCGGGCTGCCGAGAGCTCTCGTTGTAATTCGTCGATCTCAGCCTGCTCTTTCATCAAGAGCTGTTCGGCCTGACTTTCAAACCGATCAACATCAGAGCGGCTTCTAGAGTCGGCTTCTTGGGGTAAGACACGACCTATACTGCTAGCCGACGGGGCACTAAGTGCTGTATCTGGTGCTGAATCTGCCGCAACAACAGAGTTGGAATTGGTCGAAGTCGGCATCCTAAGATTCATAGAATCAGAGTCTCTTTCTTCACTCGGCCCCACCTCTTCATCAAACTTATCAAGATCATCAAGGTCGACAGCGGGCTCTTCCTGACCAGCTCTGCCTGGGCTACGTGCGCTACCTGCGCTAGCCACTGCCCGTTCGGGTACAACCACTAGCTTCACTGGAGTCGGAGTCGCCGCAACTACCGCGGGCGGCGCTGTCTGCACTGCTAGCTCAAGCGGTATACGAACTCTTCGACCAACTCGCAGTGATCCACTACTGATAGCCGGATTAGCAGCTTTGATTGCGTCGATACTCTTGCTTGAGCCGGTGTACCAAAGGGCAAGCTTGCCAACTGTCTCCTCGGGGCTCCGCACCACGTGAACCAGATATTGACCATCAACCTGAGGCGCAGGATTCTCATAGACCGGACCGCACCCACACCACGGACCAAACGCGACACACGAAGCTAAAACCAAAGAGAGAGAGGTCAGAAAGCGACGCGCGGCCATACCAAGCGAGCTACTATTCAACTTTCTTTAGGGTAACTACCTGCTCGGAAAATTTAGGAACAAAGCGCTGCTCAACCTCGAGCTCAACTTTGTCTCCTACGCTCAAATCTCCTAGCGTAATGGTTGCAGCGTTACTGCCCAGAAGAGCAACCTGGGGCGACAGATAGAAAGGCATGGTCATCGGCATCATTCCGACTACCTTCCCTGAATGATCTCTGTAGTCAGGAATCTCTGCATGCTTCACCAAGAGCTCATGTGCAGCGAGGCCCTTTCCCGGTAGCGCTCTAATCACACCAACGGCTTTAAAACGAGATGCATCTTGCGCAACCGCTGCTAAAGAAGCTGCCGCAAAGGCGGCGATACTGAAACCACTAAGCGCAATTTTTCTAAACATGAGAGCTCCTGGAGAAAATTAGTTAGCTCCGCCACGCAAGATCCAGATGCGCGACACTATAAAGATACAATAGAAGAAACACACTGGAATACCAAGCGCAGTAAAGATAAACATCGGAACCTCGATGTGATACTTTATCGCCTGAATTGTTCCAAACGTAAGCTGCGTAAATACTGCTGCGCCACCTAGGCATGCTGTAGCAGCGATTACCGATTTTCGATAATACAGATAGAGCATAGTCAAGATGACCACGAGCGCCATCGTTACCTGACCCATTAGTGGGATCACCGTGGCCGTGATGAATAGGAAGGGACTAAACAAAAAAGCTATCAAGAGAGATAGCACGATCTCTTTAATTGTTACTGGCGGTGATACAACCAACACGCGCTTAGCGTGATACTTCTCAAATTCATCTATTGTAACTCTTGCCATGACTAACTTATGCCTCTCTGGAAGTGCAACGGATGCTCTATCTCTGGTTCAGCCTAACCTAGCTATTCAGAGAGCTCAACTAGAGCAAACAACATAATGTTGAGAGGCCCTTATCAGGCCTGCTCACCATCTTCTTCCTGCTCTGGTGGAAGCAACGTGGCGAGCACTGAATCAACGCTCCCACGGGAGCGCTTAAGAATTCTAAACTCATATGCACCATCACGACACACCTGACCGACTTCAGGGATGCCGCTAAAGAGGACATTCATTAAACCGGCCACAGTTGAATAATCTGCAGCTTCAGGAAGGGGCTCTGGCAGATGCGTATTTACGTCATTAATTGATGCATGAGCATTCAGAAGGTATCCACCCTCACGTCGCTCTTCAACTATAGCTTT
>JBIKWG010000190.1:0-5743 GCA_044356425.1 Bdellovibrionota bacterium
CTAATTTAAAAAATCAACGAATCTCAACTGCTATGGAGCAAACTATTACAGACGTCCTTGCCGCAATCTCGCTTACCCCTCTCGATGCTAAGATGATCGTGGTGGGTACAGTCTTTATCTTCGGTCTCTATAAGGCGCTAGAAAAGTGCCTGTTTAGGCCTATTCTTGAGCATGTCGAGCAGCGTGAAGGGGTAACTGAGGGTGCTCTATTCACTGCTAGCCAGATGCGCCAAAAATCTCAGGCGCTGCGAGCGCGCTACGACGAGAATCTTCTGCAGGCCCGCATTGAGGCTAATCGCCAGAAGGCTTTGTTGGTTCAGGCGGCTAAGGATGAGGCCGCCTCGCTTTTGGCAGCAGCAGAAGCTAGCGTTGCTCGAGACCTACAGGATGGCCGCGCGGCTCTAGAGCGCCAGATTGCTGAAGCGAAGCAGAGAAGTGATGCTGAAGCCGCTGATGTGGCAGCGCTGCTCAGTTCAAAAGTTGATGCCCAGCTTTCTATCCAGTAGTTTCAGAACACGGCTAAAATGAGCTTTGCCCTCTGCTCGGGTAGTCGATATAACCCCTGTGGAATGTCACCAGAAAAACAGGCTCTAAGGGGTGACATCTGCGGCATAACTAGCTATCCTACCGCCGCCGTTGATTCAGCTCGTGCAAATGCACAGCGAGAAAAAATTAGTGCTGATGCGTGTGCGCAACTCATATGAATAAGAAAAACTCACTAATCATTTCTGCCGCTATCGTTATTCTGGGAGTGAGCGGGTCTGCGTTCGCATCGGGCGATGCAGGCCACGCCCCGTCGATTTCTGACCTTGGGGTGTTTTGGCTTAATTTCACTGTTTATGTAGTGCTTCTCTACGTACTTGCCGGCAAATCAATATCAAAGGCCTGGGCAGCTCGACGACAGTCGATTCTCTCAGCAGTTACCAGTGCAACCGATGAGGTCAATGCGGCAGAGCGCGAGTTGAATGCAGCTGAGGCGCTTGCCAAAAATCTATCAGCTGACCAAGAGCGGGCGCGCGCCGATATTTTACGTCAAGCGCAAGTAGAAGCTGATGCCCTCGTGGCGCATGCTAAAGAGAGGTCAGAGCGAATTAAGGCGCAGGCCCAGGAGTTGTTGAGGGGTGAGGGGCGGTCAGCCGAGGTCTCGTTCCGCGCTGCTCTTGTTGCGAAGGCAGTTGAGATGTCCCGCGAGCGGTTCTTGCGCGGCGATTTTGCGGCGAAGCAGGAGCAGTATATTGATGCGGCTCTTACTCGGGCAAAGAGATTGGTCTAGTTTGAGAGCACTCACAAAAGATAGGGGAGCGATTACACGATGGCACTAGGACGAGAAGAGAGGGTTGCAAAGCGATACGCGCGAGCACTCTTCGAAGTTACCGCCCCAGCGGACTTCGATCGCACAGAGGTGCAGCTCAATGCCCTGGCGGCGTTGTGGAACAGTTCAGCCGACTTTCGGCAGGGGATGTTGAATCCTCGAGTTTCTGATGAAGTTCGCCTGTCGATCGTTGACGCAATTGCGCAAGCGCTTGGTGGTTGGGTGGCTAGTCCCGTTGAGAAGACTGTTCAGATGTTGGTTGCTCGTCGTAAGGCGGCTGTAATTCCAGCTGCAGCGGCTGTGTTTGCGAACCTTGTTGCTCAATATAAGAAAAGCCTTGCGCTTGAGATTACGGTTGCAACGGCTGCAACAGATGAGTTGGTTACAGCTCTAAAGAGCAAGCTATCTCGTGAGCTTGGCGGAGACGTGGTCTTAGCCGTTAAGAGTGATCCGTCTCTGTTGGGTGGAGCGACAATTCGTCTCGGCGATCGCCTGCTAGACCGCTCTGTTTCAGGCACATTGCAGCGAATTGCTTCTCAACTTGTTAGGTAACAACTACGCATAAGTTTTGGTGATGGGGTAAAGAGATATGACTATAGATGCAGACGAGATAAGCAGAATCATCAAGGATAAAATCGGACACGCCTCTGGCGACCAAGACCTCGCAGAGGTTGGTAGTGTGTTGAGCGTCGGAGATGGAATTGCCCGCGCTTACGGTCTAGGGAAAGTCGCACTTGGAGAGCTCGTTGAGTTTCAGAACGGCACCACCGGTATCGCGTTAAACCTTGAAGAGGACAACGTTGGGCTTGTTGTAATGGGCGACACCTCCACAATCGCAGAGGGTGATACAGTTAAACGCACAGGTCAGATCGCACAGGTTCCAGTGGGGGAGGCTCTTATTGGTCGCGTGGTTGACGCTCTTGGTAACCCGATCGACGGGTTGGGCGACATCAAGACTGACAAGACTCGACGTCTTGAAATCAAGGCACCGGGCATCATCGGTCGCAAGTCGGTTCATGAGCCAATGCAGACCGGTTTAAAAGCTATCGATGCCATGACCCCAGTTGGGCGAGGTCAGCGTGAGCTAATCATCGGTGATAAGAAGACTGGTAAGACTACTGTTGCGATCGATACTATCATTAACCAGAAGGGCAACGGCGTAATCTGCATTTACGTTGCGATCGGGCAGAAGCGTTCATCGGTTGTGCAGGTGGTAGAGCGCCTCAAGGAGCACGGTGCAATGGACCACACGATTGTGGTTGCAGCGACTGCTTCAGAGCCAGCTCCGCTTTCATTCCTTGCTCCGTTCTCTGGTTGCACCATGGGTGAATACTTCATGGAGAATGGGAAGCATGCTTTGATTATTTACGATGATCTTTCAAAGCATGCTGTCGCATGGCGTACTGTTTCGTTGCTTCTTCGTCGACCACCAGGGCGCGAGGCTTATCCAGGCGACGTGTTCTATCTGCACTCTCGTCTGCTTGAGCGCGCAGCTAAGCTCAGCGACAAGCTTGGGGGCGGGTCGCTTACAGCATTGCCAGTAATTGAGACCCTTGAAGGTGACGTATCTGCATACGTACCAACAAACGTAATTTCGATTACCGACGGACAGATATTTCTTGAGGCAGACCTCTTTAACTCGGGCATTCGTCCCGCAGTAAACGTAGGTCTATCGGTGTCTCGCGTGGGCGGTGCTGCTCAAGTTAAGTCAATGAAGAAGGTCGCTGGAACGTTGCGTCTTGATCTCGCGCAGTATCGTGAGAAGCAGGCGTTTGCACAGTTTGGCTCAGACCTTGATGCATCGACTCGGGCTCAGCTAGCTAAGGGCGCGCGTCTTGTGGAGATCTTAAAGCAGGGACAGAACGTACCTATGCCGGTAGAGCTTCAAGTGTTGTCGATCTTCGCCGTGTCAAATGGGTTCACCGACAAGATCGCAGTTGATCAGGTGCGTCCATTTGAAGAGGCGCTTCACCGGTACATGCTCTCTAGTCATGCCGACCTGATGAATGATCTGCGAACTAAGCACGAGCTCGATAAAGATATAACTGAGCGTCTGAAGAAGGCAATTGGTGCTTTTGTCGAGCAGTTTGTTGCAGGAACCGCGGTTTCGATCAGCGCTTCTAGCAATGGCGCAGGTAAGACCACCAATGCAGCAAAAGATGCGCAAGCTCACGCTAACGCCGCTTAAAGCAGCTAAAGGAACACGCTCCTATGGCAGGACTTAAAGAGATTCGTCGACGGTTAAAGTCGGTGAACAACACAAAAAAGATAACCTACGCGATGAAGCTCGTGTCTGCCGCCAAGCTGCGCAAGACGCAAGAGGCTGTTGTGCGTTCGCGCGCATACACCGAGGCTCTGCGCGCAGTGCTCGCACAGCTGCAGGCAGGAAGCGATTTTTCGCATCCTCTTCTTGAAGCTCGTCCGCAGGTGAAGAAGATTCGAGTTCTCGTTTTAGGTGGGGCACGAGGTCTGTGTGGTGCCTTTAACACAAACGTCAATCGAAAGGTTGACGCTTTGTATCAGGAGCTTTCAGCAAAGCATCCGGGCTGCGAGATTGAGGGCGTGTTGTTAGGAAAGAAGCCAGGCGAATATTTTCGCAGGACAAACAGGAGCTACGGCGAATCTGTTGAGAACCTTTCGGAAGACCCGGCACTGTGGCCGATTCAAGAGGTTTGCCAACGTCTTGAGATAGATTTCTTAAAGGGTGAGTATGATGAGCTCTACCTCATCTACACTCGGTTTAAGTCAGCTATCTCGATGACCGCAACCGCCGATAGATTGCTTCCCCTCAGCAAGGAGGCGTTAAGCGCAAGCAGCTCAAGCGGAGTTGCTGCTGCGGGGGTCACTCTTTTTGAGCCAAATCCACAGCGCGTTTTCGATGCGGTTATACCGCGGATTATGCGCGCAACAGTGCGACAAGCTGCGTTTGACACGAAGGCAAGCGAACATGCTAGTCGTATGACGGCAATGGATAATGCAACTAAAAATGCATCGGAGCTCACTCACGGTCTTACGTTGAAGCGTAACAAGTTACGCCAGACTGGAATCACCAATCAGTTGCTCGACATTGTCGGTGGCGCTGAGGCACTCAAGTAACGAAAGGAAATAGCTATGACTCAAAATATGGGACGAAAAGGAAAGATTGTTCAGGTGCTTGGCGCCGTTATCGACGTCGAGTTTCCACAGGGCGCTGGTATTCCAAAGATCTATGACGCTCTTGTAACTACAAACAAAAATATCGATGACCAAGAGAACAACCTTGTTCTTGAAGTTGCGCAGCATCTTGGTGACAACGTAGTGCGAGCAATAGCGATGGACTCATCCGAGGGTCTCGTTCGCGGGCAGGAAGTTGTCGATACAGGAGCGCCAATATCTGTTCCTGTCGGGCAAAAGACATTAGGCCGAATCCTTGACGTCACAGGCCGACCAATCGACGAGATGGGGCCTGTTGACACTGATACACGCTGGGCAATTCACCGCCCAACACCTTCGTTTGAAGATCAGTCAACATCCAAAGCGGTTCTTGAGACTGGCATTAAGGTAGTTGACCTCGTTGCGCCGTTCCTTAAGGGAGGAAAGATCGGATTATTCGGCGGTGCCGGCGTAGGAAAGACTGTCATCATCATGGAGCTGATCAACAATATCGCTAAGGCACACGGAGGTTTCTCTGTGTTTGCCGGAGTAGGAGAGCGCACCCGTGAAGGTAATGACCTCTACCACGAAATGAAGGATTCAGGGGTTATTGATAAGGCGTGTCTCGTCTACGGGCAAATGAGTGAGCCTCCGGGGGCGCGTTTCCGAGTTGCCCTTACTGCTCTTACTGCAGCTGAGTATTTCCGAGATGAAGAGAACAGAGACGTGCTTCTCTTTGTTGATAATATCTTCCGTTTCTTGCAGGCCGGTTCTGAAGTGTCCTCACTACTCGGACGTATGCCGAGCGCGGTGGGTTATCAGCCAACTCTTGCAACGGATATGGGTCAGCTTCAAGAGCGAATCACCTCAACAAAGAAGGGCTCGATCACTTCAATTCAGGCTGTGTACGTTCCTGCCGACGATTATACGGATCCAGCTCCAGCAACAACATTCGGCCACTTGGATGCTACGATCGCTCTTGAGCGTTCTATTGCAGAGAAGGGCATCTATCCCGCGGTTGATCCGCTCACGTCGAGCTCCACTGTTTTGGAGCCGAGTGTTGTGGGTGACGAGCACTACCGAGTTGCGCGCAAGGTTCAGCAGACGCTGCAGCGCTACAAGGATTTGCAGGACATCATTGCAATCCTGGGTATGGACGAGCTTTCTGAGGAAGACAAGCTTACGGTTGCGCGCGCTCGAAAGATTGAGCGATTCTTGTCACAGCCGTTCCACGTTGCAGAGACCTTTACTGGCACTCCAGGCGTATACTGCAAGCTTGAAGACACCATTAAGGGCTTC
>JBIKWG010000192.1:0-5732 GCA_044356425.1 Bdellovibrionota bacterium
TCCGTTGAGGCTAGCCCCCCCCCCAGTTCACTCATGGTGTGTCAGTCTTCGCTATCCTCGTCTTGGCAGCTGCTTTCCTGCTTAATACGCACTGCCTTGAGCGTGCCAGTTGACATACGGCCCTTCACCTCGACGCATGCACCAACAACAAGATCAGCGGCGTCAAAGCCCACGCCTCTGAAGGAGGTAGAATCGGTGACCGTAAAATTTTTCCCTGCTACCACGAGATTGGGAGCTTCAAAGCTGACAACAAGCCCCTTGAGCTCTAGTTCACCCTCATCATTATCTGAGTCATCTTCTCGGCCGTCTCCATCTGAATCGTCGCTACAGAGGTTGCTTCCGATTGCATCTTCGTAGATATCCGGCAGTGCGTCGTCGTCGCTATTTGCTCCATATTTTGTTGAGCCGCTTAACTGCTTTTTGAGCTGTAGACGCTCTTTTCGGGTAAGTGCCGCAACTTTCTTTGAGAAGTCTTCTTGTTTTTTTGCCGCGACTTTAGCAGCGCTCAGGGCGGCTTTGTAGCGCGGTCCAGCGAACGCTGCTGGGGCGCATATAAGAATAAAGAGCAGAACGAGTAATAGCTTTTTCATGGTCAATCCTCAGGTGGTTTTCAATGTTGCTGTGTGTGTCATTCCTGATCCTGCCAGCACGCAACGTCAGAGTTACTAAAGCATCGGGTAGAGTTGATTTTATGTTAGACATAACGGATGCGCCACCGGATTAGTATGAGCATTCGGAGCGAAATTTTTATGTGCAAACCAGGTGGGGCAGTGAATAAGGTAAGGGCAAGGAAATAAGGTCAGGTCCAGAGGGAGTTGAAAAAAGACGTGCTAACAGAATATGTCATACCTACATATCCCGACGTTCCATACATAAAACCAGCTCTTAGCTGTTCCCGAACCTACGCGGTGATTAACTTGAAAACTTGACCCGATCCCCAGCACCCCAGGCTGCTTTTCGATTTTACTAGAAACGGCACGCACGTGTGCACCCTAACGCTGTGCATACGAATCGATACCGACTGAAGCTAGTGTGTGCTTTTCGTTGGCGTGAGCAGCAAGAGAATTCTATGGGCACCTGTATAGTTTGCCATAATACCTACGATAAGAGTTTTGAGGTGCTTCTTGAGGGTAAGTCGTATACCTTCGATTGCTTTGAGTGTGCTATCCAAGCGCTCTCACCGACCTGCCTGGCGTGCGGTTGTCGTATTATTGGTCACGGGGTGGAAAGCGAAGGGCGCTTCTTCTGTTGTGCTCACTGTGCACACCGCGAGGGCGTCGCAGAGGCGCGGGACCGAGTGGAAGACCTCCATCCAGCATCGAGCGTCGTGTGACCTTTGTAAGCTAGCTACGGGTTCAGCTAGGGCCGGGGTCTTGAGTTTCGGCTTGAGTCTCAAATCGAGCATAGCATCATCGACAGCTGTTCTAAGAGCCCGCTTTAGTGTAGCGCCGGCCGGGCGTGGCGTGGTTTGTTCGGTCAAGCGACCCTATGTCAGTTTTTGCGGCTTCTGCTTGCGCGCCTAGTTGTTTTTGTCTGCATGGAAAATGCAAGTGGGTGTATCAGTAGCTGCTACGGGTCGGCTGGCCCATAGGTTTGCAGTGAGGCCGCTGTATGCCGCCACGAGGGGTTCCTGCTTCAGCGGGTGGTACACGTCCTTGCTGCCTCAACTTCATGCGTACTAAGACAGGGGGGTAAGATTGTCTCTGGCTCAGTAGTTCATCCATGCCGCATAATCGCCAACAAAGGTTACCTCGAAAGTTTTCCAGTCGGCGGAGAAGTATGGATACATCCACATTTTTGAAGCGTGCTTTGAAGCTACAAGCAGAGCTTCAAGGCAACAATTATCCGAATGCATACACGCTGGCAGAGGCATGTGGCTGTTCCCGCAGCACTGCTATGCGAACTATTGATCGTTTGCGTTATGAGTTTGGAGTGCCGATTGAATACGACGAATCTCGGCGCGGCTATTATTTGACTAATCCTGGCTTCTCATTTGCGACCTTGCCGCCGGGACGAGACGAGTTGGTTGCGTTGATTTTGGCCAGTGAGCTGGCGTCAATGGTTGATGATAGTGGGTTGCATGGGGCGATTGCATCCTTATGGGCTCAGGTAACCAGCGGACGCTCCGATATCTCCCACGATCTTGAACATCTTCGAAATAGATTTTCCTCGGAAACTACGTCGATTGCAAAGCTGGCGGATATCGATCTGATTTCGTTGCTTTCACTTTGTCATCGGGGGCAACCCGTTTCGTTTCGATACCGCAGCCCGTGGCGGCATGAGGATGAAAAGCCGTATGCAGGGGTGTTTGAGCGTCTTCATTTCTCTGACGGCATCCTTTATGCCATGGTGCGGGACTCGCGTAATCGGGCGCTAGTGCTGAATGTTTCGTTCCTTAAAGATATTAGGGACATTGATGAGGTGCCTGTGCCTCCAGAAGACGAAAAAGCAGAAGTTCACGGCAAACATCACTGGCTGGAGGGTTTTGGAGTGTGGTCAGGTTCAAAACCAGAGCCGATTGAAATATCTATCGCGGCGCCAGCGTCGCGTTACTACGCCGCTCAAACCTGGCACGTTGAGCAGGAGGATAAATGGGATGGAGACATTCTTGTTCGAAGTTTTCCTGGGATACCGTCGCCCGAGTTAATCCGCCGGGTGCTTAGTTTAGGTCGGTTTGTGCTGTCAGTAAAACCTGGGACAGTAATTGAGCTTATGCGGGATGATGTAGCGCATCTCGCTAGCCTGTGTAGCCAAGGGCACGAGTAGCCGCTGCTGGATACTTTTCCCCATATACGTAGCACCGAGGGGCTAGTTACAATAAGATCCGATGTAACTGCGCTGTTTAGGGTGCGCGAGAGGAGCTGTGTCTGTGTCGGAAACTGTGATCGCAATTATCTTAGGGGTAGTCGAGGGCTTAACTGAATATCTGCCGATATCGAGCACCGGGCATCTGGTGCTTACTGGAGAGGCATTAAGCTTTACCGGGGATAGAGCTAAAACGTTCGAGGTAGTGATTCAATTGGGCGCTATTTTGAGCGTTATGGTTCTGTACCGGGAGCGGTTCCTTTCGCTCTTCAGTGGTTTGAGAGCGGGTATGATCTCAAAGAGATCCTGGTTCCAGGATGGCATTTTTGGTGTCTCTGGAATCGTTAAACTGGGTCTGGTCTCTGCGCCGGCCCTTCTGATTGGAGCGCTATGCGGCAGGGCTATAAAGGAGCATCTGTTTTCTCCTCTGCCGGTAGCCGCGGCGCTTGCCTGTGGTGCTGTAGTTATTCTGTTGGTCGAGCGCAGTCGGCACACCGATGAAGGTCAGCACCTAGAAGAGCTGACATGGAAGCAGGCGGTCGCGATCGGGCTTTTTCAGTGCTTCGCGCTGTGGCCAGGGATGTCGCGTTCAGGAGCTGCAATTATTGGGGGAATGGTAATGGGGCTAAGCCGACGATCAGCGGCAGAGTTTTCGTTTCTTGCTGCGGTGCCAGTGCTTGCAGCAGCAGCGCTGCACGACCTTTTTGAGGCATCAGCAACCTTTACATATGACGATCTAAAACTTGTTGGTATCGGATTTGTTGTTTCCTTTATAACGGCGCTGATCGCCGTGAAGTGGTTCATCGGATTAGTAAGCCACGTAAGTCTCCGTCCGTTTGCGTACTATCGTTTAGGCTTAGCTGCACTAGTGTTGTACTTAACTCAAGCGTAGTGAAGAGTTCTTGGAGAGTGTGTTAATTATTCAGCTGAAGTTGGAAAAACTGAAGTAAAGAATGGCGGAGCGAAGATAATAGAGTGTGAAGTAGAGACGTTAAGTTGAGGGAAACCAAAAATAAAAAAGGCCAAAAAACAAAAAACAGAGTTGATACGCATAAGACTTCTAAAACTCCTCAAGCCGAAGCTATTTTAGGAGTCTTATGCGACCAGTGATCAAAACTGGGCGTGTTTAGTAAAAACTAAAGCAGCGCCAAACCTAAGAGAGAACCTTTGTAACCATCGTTCAACAGAACGTCTCACTTCGTAAGATGCCCGTTAGGCAGCTTACGA
Organism: Bdellovibrionota bacterium; assembly: GCA_044356425.1. Lineage (GTDB taxonomy): Bacteria > Bdellovibrionota_C > UBA2361 > UBA2361 > OMII01 > OMII01. The sequence goes on from JBIKWG010000192.1 coordinate 4,033, forward strand.
AGCGTAGAACTCTGTAAAAGAGCTCTCATCTCATCAGTATACAGCCACTTTGGGCGTATTTCAAAATCGTTTTTTAAAATAGCTGGCCCAGGTTGTTTCTGACTTTAAAAGCATATCTAGGGTGTATTCAATGGGTTATGTCCATTGCTTTGAGGCTTGCTTGCACAGAAGCCTCATTTACCCGTATGTTTTTTTCGTAATGCACTGTGATGTGCGGCTGCTTACCTAGACCGCCGATATACAAGCTATGAGGCGCCTCCTTACTATATTGATGCCAGTTGAATGGCTTTTGATTTTTTTTGGACTCCTTACCTGGGGGCTCTACGGGTACTTCGGTCTAGAGATGCCGGGTCAACCAGGTAAGGGCGCACGTGGCGGGCCGCTGCTCTTTTATTTAAAGCAGTTTCTGACCTGTCTTGACCTGTATGCAGTCGTATTGGTCGTGTTCGTATGCATGCGCGCGGTGAACTTTGCGCGACATAGCGAGCAAAGAATCCTAAGCGCGCCGTGGAGAGTTTTCTGGGCGCAGATCTCAAATCGCTTTCTCATTAACCACCTCTTTCAAGATGTTCGGTTCTTCCACGCTATTCTGCTGATGTTTGTTGAATTCGCGCTCCTTAAAAACCTTATTCCCTATGTCAATGGAGCGCTGTTTGATGACTTTTTTATTGCGGCTGACAAGGTGTTTTGTGGTGGAGTAATCTGCTCAGAGCGCTTAACGAATCTGATCGGCACGGGTCTTTCTTCTCACATAGGCAAGCATTACAGCTGGTACTATCCTTACATGTCGCTTACGGCGTTTACCTTTATTGCTGTAGCTCCACGACGAATTGCGCACGAATATCTCTGTGCCTTTGTAGCGCTCTTCCTTGTCGGCATATTATGGATATATGCGGTGCCAACGCTTGGGCCGGTATACGCACAGCCTGATCTTTTTGAGTATATGCGCGATAGTGAGATCGGTAATCTCCAGCAAGAGCTGTGGTCAATGCGCGAGTTTTTGCTTAGGAATCCGGGAAGTAAGGAAGCTATCTTCATGATCTCTGGCTTTCCGAGCCTCCATGTAGCGGTTGTTGTGTTGGGCAGTATTTATTTGCGCCATGTTCATTGGATTCTTGCGGCAGCTAGCTGGCTCTTTCTTCTGCTTATAACACACAGCACTATTTACCTGGGATGGCACTATCTCTTAGACGATATCGGCTCAATAATTCTGGTAGCTGTTTGTATCTGGCTTGTAAAGCGGTGTACATGGCGTTGGTGGGGCAGTGCAGATCCGCTCTAGACAGTATTCATTTCTGGTTCCGCGCAACCTAGCCGCTCTTCTCGTAGACTCAGCCGCTACGCAAGCTATGAGTAGTCTCCCAGACTTTAAGCCTTCCACTGATTGATCATCCTGGTCTGTTAGTAATTGTACAGATACCCCTAAGTCCTATTCTGTAATAGTGCTGATAATAACGAGCCCGCTCGCGGAGTAGCATAAAACGATATCCGCAGACGCCTGCCGCCTGGCAGCGCACTTTGGCAGTGGCGGCGTTAGCGCTTGCTTCTCTCAAAAATCGAGTTCGTAGAAAGAAAACTGGCTCATCGTGGAATCGAGTGGGTGCCGATGACTGCTGATGGGTCATACCCCATTGTTTTTAGTGATAAATCACGTATTTTCGCGTGAACGTGCTCATAAACGTGAACGTGAACGTACCCGA
>JBIKWG010000191.1:0-5732 GCA_044356425.1 Bdellovibrionota bacterium
CATCTACATCGCTCTTTGAATAGCCAGCTATCTCAAAGGCCTTGTACATAATATCTGGCTGATGATTTCGGATGGCACCACTGGAGAGCTCATACCCGTTGCAGACAATGTCATACTGGTAAGCTCTAATGTCATAGGGGTCATGCTCCACAAGCGCCTTCATTCCACCCTGGGGCATTGAGAACGGATTGTGACTGAACACTATTTGACGAGCATCTTCGTCCCACTCATACATCGGATAGTCGTATACCCAACAGAAGTGATACCCACCGCATAGAAGTTTGTAATCATCGCCGAGCTTGTTGCGCAGCCGTCCGAGGTGCGGGAGGAGCTGCTTTGCCTTACCTGCGCCGAAGAAAACAACCTGTCCTGGGGTAAGATTCAGGAGCGCGCTGAGCTTCTCTTGCTCTGCTTCGCCAAAAAACTTAGCGATCGACCCGCGCCAACCAGCCGCTTCAACGATGATATAGGCCAGCCCCTGACCACTCCACTTCTTGAAGAGCTCAATAGTGTCATCGAAGTACTTGCGCGGTGGAGCCTCCATCGGTGGCAGCGCGATAGCATGAATGCTGCCCTTGTCTGCCAGCACATTCTTAAAAACTTGAAACTCAGTTCCGAGAAACGCCTCTGAAACATCCTTGATACGCAACGGATTGCGCAGGTCGGGCTTATCAGAGCCAAACTGACTCAAGGAATCGTCATACTTGATCCGCATAAACGGCGCGGGAGTCACTGGCTCTTTGGCAAAGGTTTGAAAGAGCTCTGACAGCAGCTTCTCACCAACCTGGAAGACATCCTCCTGCTCAACGAAGCTCATCTCGATATCACACTGGTAGAACTCGCCCGGCGAGCGGTCTGCCCGAGGATCTTCATCTCTAAAACAAGGCGCAATCTGGAAGTAGCGATCAAATCCGCTAACCATCAAGAGCTGCTTGAACTGCTGCGGGGCTTGCGGCAGAGCAAAGAACTTTCCTGGATGAAACCTCGAAGGCACCAAAAAATCACGCGCTCCTTCGGGAGAGCTGCTGGTTAAGATCGGGGTCTGAAACTCATTAAACCCCATGTCGTGCATCAGCTCTCGAATCTTTCGAATAACCCGTGAACGAAGCAGGATATTCTCGTGCACCTTCTCGCGCCGCAGATCAAGGAAGCGGTAGGTTAGCCGAGTTGGCTCTGGGGCCTTATCATCTTCATGCACCTGAAACGGCAAAACATCTGCTGTGCTTTGTACGGCTAGCTCGGCAACATGGACCTCTATTTCACCCGTCTCAACCTTTTGATTTATCATGGCAGCATCCCGCTGCTTTACTGCACCGGTGACGGTAATAACCGACTCGACACGCACCCCTTGAATCTCTTCAAGTCCTGGCCCGTTGAATACGACCTGGGTCTGCCCGTAGTTGTCGCGCAGATCAACAAACACAACACCGCCGTGATCACGCTTGCGCAAAACCCAGCCAGAAAGCGTGACCGTTGAGCCGGCATCACTGCTGCGTAATTCATTGCAGGTATGGGTGCGGTATACACTCTTTAACGAGACCGGTTGAGCAGAGCTCAAGCAACAAGACGAGGGCGAAGATGAAGACATGCAATAAACCTATTGAGTAATTGACCACTAAGTGAAAAGCCACTACGCAGACAGGTATACTACGAAAAAAAGAGCCCGTCATCTGTGGTAGAGCGCCTGGCCAGCTCTGGTTTTCGGGCTATTTTATGCGCCGGTCTATGCGCCTTGCTAGACGCAAACAAGTGAAACCACCCGATCTGGCCCCTCAAAGTGAAGCTCTAAGTCGGCGGATTGGGTTGTCCTTTCAGCTACAGCTAGCGAGCCAACCGCACAGAGCTCTATTCGTGCCGTGAATTCAGCCATAGCGCCCTGCTGACTGTTGAAAGATCGGATACGCATGTAGACCTCGGGCCCCCCGCCATCTCGGTGTCGCTCTATTAACAGCCAACCCTGCGTAACTGGGGCCTTTGGGGCTCTAGTGGCGCAACGGTCAAAGCCATCGGCCGATACCGCTGTCCGATCTGGATGAACCTCAACTCCGGGGTCGCTGCGGAACGCCGCGAGTCGCTCAGATAATGAGCTAAGGCCATAGCGTGCCTGAAGTATGCCAGCTAGGTGCTTCGGCGAGCGGCTCGATAGCTCAAAGAGCCCTTGCCGGTTATACGGCTGCGCTAGCGCTCGAGGGTTGAACCAGATGCTAATCGATGCCCCACCTGCCTGCTCTCTGCTCGTAAAGGTCATACCCCCCGCCCCCTAACAAGGTTGCACTGTCCGATGGCGCTAGCTGCCCTCGCCCAACTTCACATAATGGCCAGCAGCCGCAACGCCCTCTAACTTTCGATGACTCACGGGGTGCAAATGGTTCAAGACCGGGTTGCAGGCCGCCTCAGAGAGCTAATTCCAGCTGCTATCTGCTGCGCTGCATGCAGGCCGCGCGCCTCAAAAGGCGCCTGCTTCATTGCGATAAACCGCTCTCTATCGAGAACTCCCTCTAGGGTCTCGCGCAATCGAGTTGGAAAGTTTGGCTGGGATTCCTCAATGAGCACAGCCTTTCCTTGCTGCACCAAAACCATTGCGTTATCTGACTGATGAGTGCCCTGCTGAAAAGGATAAGGAACAAAAACAGTAGGCCGATTCACGCAGCTAATCTCAGCAACTGAGCTTGCCCCCGAGCGACTCACGATCACATCCGCCCAATCGTAGGCGCCGGCCATATCATCGATAAACGGCACCACGTGCGCCGAGACCCCCTCAGCGCGGTAAGAGTTGGTGACGAGGTCGAGATGCTCTGGTCGGCACTGATGCACAACCTGCAATCCTCGCAATGCGGCGATCGGAGCAATCGTTGGCACTGCCTGGTCTATGCCGCGCGCACCCTGCGAACCTCCGAGCACTAGCAGCCGCTTGGGGGCATCGCCTCGCACCGTTGTGGCATCGACATGAGCAAGCTCGGGCCGAACAGGATGGCCTGTTACCACCACCTGTGCCCGCCCCCGAACCTTTGTCTCAGGAGATCCAACAGAGACCCGATCAGCAAAGTATCCCAAGACCCGATTAGCTAACCCGGGATGCAGCTCAGCCTCATGGATCCAGGTCGGGATGCCCAGCACGCGGGCCATTACAACAGGCAACACCGAAGCGTAGCCGCCAACACCCACCACCACATCGGGCTTCAGCTTACGCAGAATCCCAACTACTTGCAGCAAAGCTCTCGGCACCCGATAGGCGAATCCAACGATTCCCTTAAGACCGCGATTTTTCACCCCAGAGAGACGCACCACGTGGCGACTAAAGCCGTTTCCGATTATCAACTTCTCTTCAAGCGGCCGTCCCGAGCCAATGAACTCAACAACCGAAAGCGGATCAAGCGCTCGAACTGCGCGAACGATGTGTAGCGCAGGGATAATGTGTCCACCGCTGCCAGAGGCGGCAACGAGCACACGCAGCGGAGCACCCCTACCTGCAGGTTCACCCTCTTGCTCTAGCGTCTTACTGACAACCCCTACTTCACTCATACCGCCACACGAAGACACCACTAACCGACCGCAGATGAACCCCGGTCGCCCGCCCGCTTTACACCAAGCAGCAGCCCAACGACGGCCATGCACGCCATGAGACTCGAGCCCCCGTACCCGACCAGAGGCAACACCATTCCCTTTGTGGGAAGAAGGCCGATCACGACGCCTACGTTGAGTAATGCAGGCGCGACGATGATCATAGTAAGCCCAACAGCCATCGCAAATAGGAATGAATCGTGCCGGACGGCCTTAGCGAGCAACAAACCACGCCACAACACGATGAGAAACCCGAGGATAACCATCACCCCGCCCACAAAACCGAGCTCCTCTGAGATAACAGCAAAGATAAAATCAGTATGTGCGGCAGGCAGAAAGAAAAGCTTCTGTTGGCTGCCACCAAGCCCCACCCCCGTAAGTTGACCTGTGCCAACCGCTATTAAGCTCTGTATGAGTTGATACCCCTTTCCTGATACGTCAGAGAAGGGCGAAAGAAAGCTCACAACCCGCATCATACGGTAGGGGGAGATCCACACCAATATAGCTGCCGCAACCGCCACCACCACCGAGCACAGTGCAAGGTGAGACAGCCGCACCCCACACGCCAACGCCATAGCTAAGGTAACGGTAACGATAACTGCCGACGAACCGAAATCCGGCTGCAGCAATAACAGCGCAGCCACCATACCGACCATGGTGAATGGTTTTACGATGCCGTGAATAAAGCTGCGCACGCGGTGTTCCTGACGCGAGAAAAACCCGGCCATAAAAACTACCATCAGCACCTTAACAAACTCCGCTGGCTGAAACCGCACCGGACCAAACTTTACCCAGCGAGAGGCCCCACCAGCACGATCAGCTATTCCTGGCGTCAGCGGAAGCAGCAATAAAAAAAGCGAGAGAACCAACAGGTAGGGCGAGACCTTCTTCAGCAGCCCTATAGGAAAGCGCGTGGCGATACCCATAACAATCAGCCCAAGCAGAGCTGAAAGCCCCTGCCGCTTCGCGTAAAAAAGTGAATCACCAAGCTTCTCTTGTGAGATGATGCCCGTTGTCGAATAGACCATCACCAGCCCAAACCCCACCAGCAACATTACGGCCGAGACGAGCACATAATCGACCGGAGATGGAGCACGAAGCTGATTTAACCGACTTGCTGAAAACGTTGAAGCGTAATCCATGAAGGAATTATGTTTTATTCCGAAAATTCTAGCCAGTTGCTAATTTATCAAGCTGCTCATTTGCCCAGCTACTGCGCCCTCTGCGAGTCACTCACAGGGTGTGTTACCACGCTGCGCTAAAGAGCCGCGGCCCCCTCAGAAAGCCGCATCGATTGCCCGCGTAGCCGCTCGACACATCAAGCTCCGCTTGTTACTTAGATACGTGGCGGATGCGGGGCAAAACCTGCACAACGATCCCTTTACACGGAAGCTGAGCTGACACTATGCAGACGTTGACCAACAGCGCTACACCGTGCACTTCCGGCGCTCTTCCCCTTGTCTCTCGCGTGCTGATGCGAGACTATCGGGGGCATGCAAGCTGAAGGTCTACTACAATCGGCAGAGACGTTACACTCGCACGGTGATTCCGCTGCGCCAGATTTCGTAAACTACGCATCTTTTGGCGCCGCTGAGCCAGTCGTAGTATTCTTGCACGGGTGGCAACAGTCACTTGAGGCGCTGCGTCCTATGGCCGAACTGCTAGCACAACGCTGTCGCGTAGTGCTCATTGACCTGCCAGGATTCGGCAAATCGGGGCTACCCCTGACGGCCACAAATGAGGGGGGCGGTTGGGACACGCTGCAGTATGCCGCGCGCGTCAAAGAGGTGCTTGAATCGCTGTCGATATCAAGGTGCTTCTTAGTTGGGCACTCCCTTGGTGGGCGGATCTCTGTCAGGCTGGCTGCGCTTGCGCCAGACCTAGTGCAGGCGGCGGTTCTAATCGGAGCACCCGGAGTGCCCTTCAAACGCACTGTGCAGCAGCAGGTTTACTCAACGGTTGTTAGAACGCTTGTGAAGCTCGCCAAGCGTGTTGATTCTCTGGTCGGCACCCGCTTCTTTGCGCACTACCTCGCTCCGCGCTTCGGCTCACAAGACTACCAAGCTGCCGGCAATCTGCGAAAGACTCTGGTAAAGGTCGTTAATGAAGACCTGACAGCTGAGGCACGGTCAATTAAAGCGCCAACACTGCTGATTTGGGGCGAAAAGGAT
>JBIKWG010000193.1:0-5721 GCA_044356425.1 Bdellovibrionota bacterium
TCAAGTTTTTTCGGCCAACGGCCGATATTCGCTGAGGCGCTCTTTTCATTTAAGATCTTAGCAATAACGGTCGATAGTCCTCTATAAGGGCTTAACCATCATGGTTTCCTCTACATGCTTTTAGGCTTTCCAAAAGCATCCCCGAACTAAAGAAGATGCAATCTTCTTGGGTGGTTTGAGCATCTCAATGAGTAGGGGATTTTCCTTAAGGTTTTTTGGGGGATACGACCATGGCCAAGGATTCTGGAAAAAGCGGTGGAAACCTAATTTGCTCGTTCTGCGGTAAAACTCAGGACGAAGTGCGTAAGCTGGTGGCAGGTCCTTCGGTATACATCTGCGACGAGTGTGTCGAGTTGTGTAACGATATCCTGACCGAAGAACTTGACGAAGCGGTATCGCACGGCAAGCGATTGGCGGTTCCAACTCCTAAGGACATCAAGGCATCTTTGGATGACTATATCATCGGTCAGGATCACGCAAAGAAGGTGCTGTCCGTTGCCGTCCATAATCACTACAAACGAATCCAGAATAACCAGACAACAAAGAGTGCTGTTGAGCTTCAGAAGTCGAACATTCTTCTGATCGGGCCAACAGGGTCGGGCAAAACTCTGCTTGCGCAGACCCTTGCTCGCGTTCTTGATGTTCCGTTTACCATAGCTGATGCAACAAGCTTGACCGAGGCAGGTTATGTTGGAGAAGACGTTGAGAACATCATCGTAAATCTTTTGCAGGCTGCAGATTACGACATAGAGAAGACACAGCGTGGAATCGTTTATATCGATGAGATCGATAAGATTGCGCGAAAGAGTGATACTCCGTCAGTAACGCGCGATGTTTCTGGTGAGGGAGTGCAGCAGGCGTTGTTGAAAATCATCGAGGGGACAAAAGCAAATGTTCCTCCAAAAGGTGGCCGTAAGCATCCGCAGCAGGATTTCATTCAAGTAGATACGAGCAATATTCTGTTCATTGTCGGTGGTGCATTCGACGGCGTAGAGCGCATTATCGGGCAGCGAACGGGTAAGAAGAGCCTAGGATTCGGGTCGGCGGTTCAGCCAATAGTGGAAGCGAAGAATAACCCACTGAGGTCGCTTGAAACGGATGACCTTCTCAGATTCGGCATGATTCCAGAGTTTATCGGGCGACTGCCGGTGATCTCGTGTCTCGATCCTTTGGACAAGCCAGCGCTCATTGAGATTCTCACCAAGCCGAGAAATGCTCTGATTAAGCAGTATCAGACCTTGCTTTCGATGGAAGGAGTTGATCTGACGTTTACAACTGAGGCACTTGAGGCAATAGCGCAAAAAGCGCTTGAGCGCAGAACTGGTGCTCGCGGCTTGCGATCGATTATCGAGACTTCAATGCTGGATGTGATGTATGACATTCCGAGCAATACCAGTGTTAAGGAAGTCATTATCACCCCAGAGGTGATTAACGACAGCCAAGCACCTATTAAGGTGTATCATAAAGAAGCCGTGGCTAGTTAATAGCTATAGCTGCGACCACAGTTTGCTATGTTTATCGTCCAGGTGTGCGATTTTGGAGTCGACGGCGATGCCCACTATCGTGTGCATTCGCCAAGTCGATACCTAGCCTCTCTTGACGATGTCACTGTCATTGACTGTCACCCGTATCATCGACACTTACCCGACGTTGTGGAACGTGCTGATGTGCTGGTATTACAGTTCGTATCAGATTGGGATCTCTTAGGGCTGTGTGCTCATCGACGAGCAGCGGGAAAAGTTACCATTTTTGAGGCCAACGATTTTTTCTTTGATATTCAACCGTGGAATCCCATAGCGGATGCATGGCAGGATCGTGAGATGCGCGAGCTTTATCGGCGTTTGTTGTGCGCTGCCGATGCAGTGCAGACCAGCTCGCATTGGCTGGCGGATCGCTGGCGTGAATGTGGCGCCAGAGAGGTTGTTGTATTTGAAAATCAGCTTGCAACGATCCCGACACTGCAAGAAAAAGGCACCCGCCCATTTACTATCGGTTGGGCTGGCTCTCCTGGTCACTTTGCAGATTGGTATGCAATGTCAGCCGTATTGCGGCCATGGCTAGAGCAGCATCAAGACGTGCACGTTGCCGTAATGTGCAACGAAGTCGTAAAAGATTTTATCCGACTACCGGCTGAGCGATATCGATTTACGCCATTCGGATCGATCGACGATTATTATGCGTTTTTGGGCAATCTGGATGTTGGATTGGCGCCGCTTTTACCCTCTGATTACAATCGTGGTCGGTCTGATGTAAAATACATTGAATATGCATCGCACGGTGTTGTCGGCATCTATTCCGATGTCGAGCCCTATCGCGGATCTGTTGTTGATGGTGAAACCGGCGTGATAGCCGAGTCGTTTGACGCGATGTTGCCCCATCTGGATAGGCTGCGTGAGGATTCAACCGCAGTAATGCGTATGCGGCAGCAGGCGCATCAGGCGGTGTCTTCAGAGCGTCGAATTGAAAGCCATATTGGCAAGCGCTTGGAATGGTACCGAGGTCTGCTGATAAAGGCTGGGATACAGCCGATGCCGGGAGGCGGATATTTTTTCGATAAATTGCCAACAGTTGGTGCACACATCGCAATGGCCGCCCATGCTGAAGGTCGCTATCTGCAGCTACGACCAGGAAAGACAGAAGACTTTCTATTGAATACGCTTAAAATAGCAAAGCCAGCGGATAGTGTTAGAGCCCTGGCATCGCTGGTGCAAGCTGAGCCGCACTATTGGGCAGCGCACGAAGTTATTGGACAGAAGTTAAATGATGGGCGACTTCCAGCGGCAGCCAAGAGCCATCTTGAGAGTGCGATAGCTTTGAAGACATGGGGTAGTCGTGCTGAACTTGAACTTGGGCGCAGCTGCTTTCAGGCTGGGGATAGAGATGAAGCACAGCGAATCATTCGTGAGTGTGTTAAGCGTACCCCTGATTTTCTTCCGGCCTGGAAGGCTCTATTGCGCTTTAGTGCAGCTGTTCAGCTACCAGAAGCGCAGGCTATTGCGGCTGAGGCGCGGCAGCTCTTCCCGTTGTGCTATACGGTCGCTCTCATCGCTTCAGAAATTGGCAGCGTTGCAGAGCAGGCAGAGAGTCTGCTTGGTGCGCTTGACGCTTTCGCACCTAGTATATCAGAAGATGAGCGTTTTTTAGCTCGGCCAGAGTTTGTTCGGGCAGTGCGCGCGTTTGTGCGCCGGTGGCCACAATCCGAGCACAATCTGGCTGTTTTGAAGCGCGCAAGTGAGATCTTCCCCGAGTCCGCGCACATAGTAATTGAGGCAGTAACCGATGCGCACCTTCGCGGAGACTTTCAATCAGAGCTATTATATCAGCGCAGGCTTCACGCGCTCTTTCAGAATGCAGAAGTTATAGCCAAAGAGCTCGGGGCACTCGATGAGTGTCCAGTCATGTGGGACGTGGCAGATTTCCTCTTACGTTTTAATTGATATACGCGGGCTGCCTTTAACGTGGGTTCTCAATAACAACCTCTACACGACGGTTGCGACTGCGGCCCTGTTCGGTGCGGTTGGAAGCAATGGGTTCAGTTTCTCCAAGAGCTTTGGTTGAGATTCGGCGCGCGGATACCTTGTTTCTCTCAAGCTCCCGAGCAACTGCGAGTGCACGCGCATCCGAAAGTCGGTAGTTATAGTCGATAGACCCGACTGCGTCGGTGTGTCCTTCGACCGATATGCGCCGCGATGGTGATTTTGCAACAGCATCTGCGATCTCTCCAATGGTAGAGAGTGCTTCGCGAGTGAGCCGAGATTGACCAAACTCAAATAAGACGTCAGGGAGGTTAACAACAACACCGCGATCGGTATTGCGCGCGTCTACGCCGTCGCGTCGCAGCTCCTCGATCATGCGACGGTTCTCTTGAATAACTCGTTCTTGTTCGTCAATCCGTTGCTGACGAGCATCAAGAGCCTGGTCTTGTTTATCGATCTGCCTGCCTACCAAGGCGCCACTAAGGGCTCCTACTGCAGAGCCGATTGCAACGCCTGCACCGGCGCTTCCGGTTTGATTGCCGATAATTGCGCCCAGGCCAGCACCGGCAGCGGCACCGCCAAGTGCGCCCGATTGAGTGGCGTTAAGGTTTAGATCCTGGCAGGCAGTGCAGAAGATCAAAAGAAAGGGCAGAATTACTCTCATGTGCATATCCTCTGGTTGGACCAAGGTGACGGCAGCTCTAGAATCGCCCCTCAGACTGCTCGGTTAGATTGTTTAACGAGCTTTTTGCAGCGCCAAAAGTTGGATCGGCCTTTAAGGCCTCTGCGAACGCCTGCTTGGCGTCGGTTGTCCGATTCATAGAGGCGTAAACCTTGCCTAATGCGTGGTGTAGTTCGGCATTTGCAGGGCACAGGCGAAGAGCCTTTCGCAGATGAAAGAGCTTGTCCGATGAATCAGTAGCCTTGGTCGCCGCGCGCTGCTCTTTGCTTGCATCGTGGCAGGCTTCAGAGTCGCTCTCGGTCGCTAAGCCCGCAAGTTTCTCTGCCGTAACTGCATCCGAGCCATCGCTGTCTGACGAAGCTTCATCATTGACGAGCTTGGGAGCAATACTCGGAGCTACGCTTTTTGATGGAAGCGCAGCGGCGCCGCGATTTGACTGTGTTTTAACCGATGTGGTTTTAGCCGAGAGAGCTGAAGTTCGCGAAGGTTTTCCACTGTCTAAAGTAGGATTCATTCTGGCTCGCATCGTGTTGTCAGTGGTTGTAGGAAGCCACTCAGTCGACCGAGCTGATGCTGTACGATATGTGGCCATCGGATTTGGCCCACGCTTCTGAAGGGCGATGCGCTTCTTTTCAACAACATCAGAATTCATGGTGCGCAGCTCATTTAGCTCTGACCGCTGGGCTTGCAGCAGCCTCTCTTGGCGCTCAATAGCTTCGTCCTGGGAGCGGACAGATTCTTGTTGAGCTTGCAGCGCATTTGCAACAAGCGCTCCAGTTGCTGCTCCTGCTACGGCTCCAATAGCAACTCCGCTTCCGGCATTTCCTGTTTGGTTGCCGATTATCGCGCCAAGGCCGGCGCCGAGTGCCGTGCCGGCAGCAGAACCCACTGCTGTAGTTTCTTTGGGTTTGGTGCAGCCAACGGAAACTAAAAGGCTAGCGCTGGTAAGGAAAGCCAGGATGCGAGACTGAGTATGTAACATGGCAGAGCTCCGAGAGAGAGTAACGTTAGTCATGAGGGATTATTGCGCGCCACCTTGGTAGCGGTATTTGTAATATCCGTCTTGAAATTGCTGTCGCTTGAGGTCTTCAATCTCTTTATCTTGTTTCGCTTTCTCTTGCTCTTGGCGAATCATAAATTCGTCCATCTCCTTGGTGCGCGAAGAAGATTGGTCAGCGGTATCTCCTAAAGCTGCCCCAATTGCAGCTCCAGTAATGGTTCCGATAGCAGCTCCGGTGCCGGTGTTACCAGAGGCGTTGCCAATCGCTGTGCCAGCGCCTGCGCCAACGGCGGCACCGGTGACAGTTCCTGCAGTAGCTCCATCGTGGCCAGGGCCACAGGCAGCGATAGTAAGCGTTGCTGCTATGAGTGCGGCGAACGCAGTAGGTGACTTGAGAGGAAGAGCAAGCATCTTGATCCTTTTCGAACGACAGTCTTTTTCAGAGGCGCACGAGCCCAAGGCGAATAGCCCGATCAGCTTAGAGGCCCACAGCCTCGGCGAAGCGTTGGTTGGGGTCCCTAGCGTCTATCGGGATAATTGTAGAGTCAGGCTACAGTTCGGGC
>JBIKWG010000194.1:0-5718 GCA_044356425.1 Bdellovibrionota bacterium
ACAGACTGGATCTGTTGAAGGGCCTTGGCACCTGCTTTCTAACCTTAAGTGGGGCATGCTTGAGAATATAGTTGGAGCGTCTGCTCGAAATGCAAACATTCGCGATGCCCTGGTAACGTTTCTTGGTTCAGAGTGCGGTGATCAGTTTAAAAAGAGTATCGACTCAGGAATGTACATCGCTGCAGCGCAGTCAAAGGGCATCAACCTGCCACCGACAGTAATGAAGGTGAAAAATGCACCCGATTTCAGCCATGGTGGCTATGGCAAGGGCGATTATACAGATGCCATACAGGGGCTCTCAAACACCTCTATTCCAACAACGCGAACACTTCTGCGTCTCTTTCAGGAGCCATCGACAATCGGATCCTTCGGTGCTTTTTCAGCGACATTTTTTGCGTCTGATCAGCAGCAGAATCTTCCTCTCAGGTCGGGGCGTGGTCAAACAGTCGTATGCTCTGAATATCTCTACACCCTGGTGCAGGCGTTCCGTTGGGAAGCCGGCCATGCGTATTGGCAGCTCATCCGGGCAGCACCGAACGGATTAACTCGTGATCAGTTTCTGAAGAGCCTTTTCTATGGCTGGAATATTCGACGCAGAGAGGATGCTGACTGGGCGGACTACGATGAGTTAAACGCTTTCGTTAAGCACCTTATTTTGACCTATATCGTGCGCAACGAGATGATGTTCGCTCCACAGGTAACGACCTTTGATCAGCGCTTTGCCCCGTCTGATCAGGCTCGCATCAATGGTGATGCTAATGTTCGCACTATGGGATCAAAATCAAAGTCAGCCGAGCTCTATAACTGGGCTGTGTTGATGCCGTACCTTCAGGGCATCTTGCTGTACTTTGTTATTATGGCGTACCCGTTTGCAGCGATGATGATGGTGCTACCTGGTCATCACAAGACCTTCTTTACCTGGATTTCGTTCTTTGCGTGGCTAAAGTTGTGGGATGTCGGATTCGCCTTCGTTCAAGTGCTTGAGCGCAGCGTGTGGGCGATGCTGGGCAATCAGGGGGCAACCGCTCGGATCGCAAGCCTTGTGATGGATACGGCTCATGTAGCTGGAGGAATCGGCGTAAACTGTCCAGACGGAGCAAACCTTCAAAACAGCTCCCTTGAAAGCCTATGTGCAATTCCCCAGGTGTGCTCGTTGGGTGAGAACACGCTTAACGCGGATACCTGTAGTGTGCCAGGTATTGATCAGGCGATGGACACCTCAATGTTCCTGTTTGATCGGTTGCTTCTGATTGGATCGAGTGCTGACCTCGATTTATCAAACGGCTACTACATCTACATTATGGCCGCGCTCTATATGGCGGTTCCAGCGGTCACAGGGCAGCTTGTGCTCGGAGCGAAATCAGGTGCCGGAAGTATGGCTGGTAGTATGTTCAATAGCGTTGCCGGTGAAGCGGGAACTGCTGCCAAGATGGGTTATCAGCACGAGGCTACAAACAGGGCGCTGACTAATGCGGGCTCGTTATCACAGGCCTCATACGCAAAAGCGATGAGAGCTGCTGAAGGTGGCGGAAAGAGCCTGGCGCAGGGAGTGTTTGACTCTCAGAAGGGTGAGCTTGATGCGGGCCTGAAATCCGACATGGCTGGTCTGGAGCAGAAGGGGCTTTCCAACAAGGCTAGTATTGCTGACCTAAATTCTAAGAGTTTTGATAGAGCTGTAGGTGTTGGAAAGAGTGTGCTGGGGGCTGTGGCAGCAGGTGCTCAGCTAGGAGCAAAGTTCGATCCTGGAGCTCAGGATTTCGCTCGCGGAGTAGCGGGAATGGATCCGACTAAGCGAGGGGGCGGCGGTAGAGGCGATGGCGGCGGTAGCGGCGATGGCGCACTAGATGCCGTGAAAGATGGGTTCTACGCCGGCGGCCGAGCGATTGGTGCTGATATTGATTATGCGGGCGGTAAGCTAGCTCAGGACGCCATGGCTAAGAATGCTGAGTCAGTTCAGGGAGGAGCTAAGCTTGAAGGCGAAGCCGCCCAGGCACGGCTTGAAGGTCGAGCCTACAGTACGTACGGGCAGAACCAGCGTGCTGGCGCTGAGTATGAAGCCAAGATGGCTGAATGGGAGGCGCGAAATGCCTTTGCTTCTCACGCTTCAGCGCAAGCCGGTATAGCGGGGATGAATACAGGCAGCCTCTCTGCCCAGCACAAGCCAACAGATCTGACAGGCATGGCGATGTCTGGATACCTCAATACTGGCGAGCGTAAGGGCTCAAGTGGAAGTTGGGGTGGGGAATTTGATACAACGAGAAATATTAGCGGTGCTGCAAACTATGCCAACCCAAGCGACTCCAACGGGTTTTTTGGCTCGGCTAAATCACAGATATCGGCATGGCAGTCGAATAATGGGGCGGAGGCGTTGACCGCACAGACTAAATTGCAGAATGAGTCTGTGTCGCAATACTACCAAACAGCCAAGGCGAATGGCATGGGCGACGCTTTGAAGGAAGAGATAACTAATTTTGTAGGCGATGAGGCAAAAAAAATTAAGCCACCAAAACAGTAGCCCACTGTAGCTGATGTCTGCGGCATAGCTACAAGCACGATGATCTAGAAGCGTTGGCGAAGGTGAGCTATTTGAAGAGAGTGGTTAGATTGTTAGGGGTTGTGATATGGATCCGGTGAACCATAATAGCGGTAATGGACCTGGAGCGTTAGGCACGGCTCAAGTGGTCACACCCCCATTACAGGGCGCTCAGACAAGTTCGAGCAATCCGTTAAACACAGCATTTGTTGCGGGGCCTTCAGGAGCGCCAACACCAGCACCAGCAGCAACAACAACAACAACAACGCAGCAGCCGCCCTCGATCCTCCCTCCTCCGCCTGGAGCGTTAGGCACGGCTCAAGTGGTCACACCCCCATTACAGGGCGCTCAGACAAGTTCGAGCAATCCGTTAAACACAGCATTTGTTGCGGTGCCTTCAGGAGCGCCAACACCAACACCAACACCAACACCAACGCCAACAGCGCAGCAGCAGCCCTCGATACCTCCTCCTCCGCGTGACCGGCGAAGCTTTATGATAAATGATAATAAGCCAGATTGGATCAAGCTAGCGGTGGTAGCGAAGCCAGGTAATTCCAGTCAGATGGCCTCCAAAGAGGTTGCGGCGGCAATGCTCAAAAGCCTAAACGACCTTCTTCCAAACAGAGATGTCAAAGATAGTCCGGATGCCCTTAATCCAAGAAATCCCCTTGAACCCTTCGAAAACACCCGTCCGCGGCACATAAGAGATATGGCTGCAGTTACAGCCATGACGGTTGGGGGCTCTGCTTTTTTTGCCTTTTCGAATCTAGTTTCATCAGCAGGCCAGTGGTCAGCAGTGGCATCTGCAGCGATCGCAGTAGGTGGTGTATGGGTGTGGGCGCGATCTAACAAGCAGCTGCAGGCAGAATTTAAGGGTTCAGTAATTGAGACCTACAATAAGGCGATGTCAGCCACCAATATGGCGAATGCTTTAGCGTGGACAGCTTCACTCTACCATATGGTAGAGGCGTGGAATCCACTCATGTTATGGAAGGATCGAACGGATATACTTCTAGACAACCACGCGAGCACCCTTAAGAAGAGCAAGGACGATATACTAAGTGCGGGTAAGTATGCGTATGAAAAGTTGGAAGAGAAGAAGCGCAGTGGCCGCGGAGCAGATGATATTGCAGAGCCGCTGAAAGATGGACTCTTTGATCAGCGACTCAAGCCAGCGCTTGCCGGAATCGAGGCGAGTTATAACCGCGCTGGCGCTCTGCCAGATTTTTTCGGTTCGGTTGTAAAAATTAATATGGCACTACATTTAGTCTACTCCCTATGGATGGCTTAAAATCGGCGTTAACGTGGAGTGCTTTGCAAGAGAGTTCTGCTGGAGCAGCTCGGATCTGTTTCGGTGTAGGCAGACGCCTTAGAGTGGTCACAACCCAGGATAAATTATGAGAGACCAGAGAACCCAGAGAAATTTAACACCGCCACCATTGCCCAACTATACGCCTCTCGAGACGGTTACAGACTTAGCGGCAATAACAAGCTATCAGGATCTGGTAGGCAAAGTCGTCGATATTGAGGGCCAACAGGGTGGTGCAAAGCGCATACAGGTACAGGCAGTGCAAGATATCGGCGGCAAGCCTCATATTTTGGCCAATGATCTAAGGGTTACACCAGAGAGCGAGGATCTTGCTATCGCGGCAAATAAAAACGCGCGGCTGATCCCGCTGGAAGGTCTTCAGTTCTCACCGGTTGAAAGATGCTATCTCGTTGATACGGCAGTATATGACCGATTTGCTGCGGAAAATAGGGCGTACGAGCGAGAGCTTGCTTTGCAGAAGCAGGAAGAGGCAGTTAAGCCTGAGAGATTGAAAAGATTTCTTCCTAAGGTATTTGCTGGGGCAGTTGCCATAGGGACTGCCTGGCATTTTTTCAGCTTCTCAGGACCTAAACCCGAAACGGCTAAGGGTGTCGATCCAAGCGCCGGTAAACCTGCGGGTCCGCCTGCTGCAGAAGTTGTAAAGGCGCCTGTTCAGGAAGTGCTCACGCCAGAGAAAGCGCCGGGCATAGGCACAGAAGTTGTAAAACCGACTGCTAAGTCAACGCTTACGGCAGATAAAATGCAGGCGGTAGGCACAGAAATAGTGACGTCGCTCAAAGTGAATTGGCCAGACGCCTCTATTGCGATACCAGCCGGTGTGAGTGATGTTGATGCAATGCGCGCTCTGGACGTTTATTTCGGGAATCAGTATCCAGAGCTAAAGTCGGCGCGTCAGACGGCGATTAATCCGAAATACTTTAGTCAGTTTGCCGGGTATGCAGAAAGCCGAAACATCGATCTTTCTAAGCCACGAACATATGAAATTAGCAGGTTGGTGTCTGATCATTTTCCAAAAGAGGCTGGCATATTTGCCAATACTCTTGGGCTAAAGAGTCGGCAAGACCAAGAGTCAACACTCAAGACGCATGGTTTAGCTTTTGCTGATCCGACAGAGGCCTTGCTCGTTTTTGCTGCGCAGGTATGTAAAGATTTTAGGGGTGACCCATTAAATATTAAGACGCGCCCAGTGCGCGTAGGCGGCAACTTAAGTATCACTGATCATGTCGCTGGCTTAGAGCCAGTCAGCGGTGATTTCCGTGCAGAGCAGCTCACGCAGGCTTTGATGTTTATAGCTACACCACAAAAGCGCAAGAGTGAGTAGGGCACCTTAAGTCGTCAGGTAAACTAATTCAGTTCTGTATCTCAGCAGTTGGGCGGGTCTCATAGTTGGTTATTGGCCCAAGAAGTAGACGGCTCAGCGCGATTGCCCTTCCGCCTACAGTAGTATCGTCAATAGTTTCGGGGTAGAGACCGAGGATGAGTTCCTATCGGTGAACGTTTACTAGCGATATAACGGAAGATATCAAGCGGCGGGATTGCAAGCTCGCCAATGTATTTTAAGGTCGCAACTGCTTCTAAGAGCGGCCTAGGTGGGTGAAAATAACAGCTTCTCACACCGGCCACCTGTTCGCCCTCATAACTGGCCTAAGCGGTTTACTTTAAGCTGCCTAAAGTAACTTTTTGAGGTGGGGTGTTATGAAAGGAACTTACGAAAACCAGATTGATTCTGCGCAGGAGTATAGAGAACTTCTCATCTCTCACTATGAAAACCTCAAAGACCGAGAGGGAAATACGCAGCAAACAGCAGCTCTAGCAGAGGTTCGGTTGCGGCTGTTTCTCTCGCTCTTAGACAAGC
>JBIKWG010000195.1:0-5714 GCA_044356425.1 Bdellovibrionota bacterium
CGCAGCGATAGCAGTATGGCGAAACGCGATAATCCTTGTATATCAGCCCTTTCTTGTGAATCTCTGCAAAAGCCCAGATGGTTGACTCCATAAACGATCGATCGTTCGTTCGGTAGGGGCGTTCCATGTCAACCCACCGACCTATTCTGTCGATGTATTTGCGCCAATTCGTGTCGAACTCATTAACCACGGCGCGGCATTCTGCGTTAAATGCGGCTACGCCAATCTTGTTCTCAATCTCGCTTTTATCTTTGATGCCAAGCTTTGCCTCAACCACCTTCTCAGTGGGAAGACCGTGACAATCCCACCCCCACATGCGGGGAACCTTGTAGCCGCGCATCGTTTTGTAGCGACCGACTACATCTTTTAAGGCCGAGATAAACATCGTGCCGAAATGTGGGCTCCCCGTGGCAAATGGCGGACCATCATAGAAGATGAACTCTGGTTTGTCGTTGTTCATCTCAATCGAGCGTTCAAACGTCTTCTCGCTTTTCCAACGTTCAACAACCCCGCGCTCTAACATCGGTAAATTAGGACGCGCCTCAACCTTGCGAAAACAATTTTTTGAATTCATTTCAATCAGTTATGTACAGTATAATTGCACTTGCATAGTGCCTAATATTCCATCTTCAGTAAACTAGGGAAGCGGCCAAAAAGTGCATTAAGACCTTTCTGATTCTTGTCGCTGCCGGGAAGCAAGCAGTTGGAGAAGCATCATATGTAACAGTGTAATCAATATGTTGAAAGTGCTCGGCGGCACCATGTATCGCTAGAGGGTATCTTCAGCTGGCATGTGCGCTCTGCGCATCTCCACGCTGCATCGACACTGGGCGCGCTAACATCCTAGTAGATGCGGTCATGGCAGCTTTCGCAACAACAGCGTGCGACGCGCGCAAGCCACCGGCCACCGATTTTGCCCCTCTATGGAAAAGATTCGCGTTCTAATAGTTGATGATTCCGCGACTATGCGTCGGATTATCGCTGAAGCTCTTTTGACTGATCCGTTGCTTGAGGTCGCGGGCACTGCTGCCAACGGTCGGATTGCGCTCGAGATGCTGCCGAATCTGCAGCCTGATATTATGACGCTCGACATCGAGATGCCGGAACTCGATGGGCTGCAAACCGTGCCGTTAGTTCGCGCTGGTTTTCAGCATCTACCGATAATCATGTTGAGCTCACTCACCGAACAGGGCGCAAAGCATACACTTGATGCGCTTGCATTGGGTGCTTCCGACTATGTCGCCAAACCAACAGTACAGAGTGGGGGAGCGGCCAAGCTGCGCGAGGTTGTGGCAAGCGAGCTCTTGGGCAAGATTAAAGCACTTGTATCCACCGAGCGCAGAGTCGGGCGACGCCCCTCACCGTCATTAGTTGCAAAGGTAGAGGGCTCAGGCTCTGCACTGCAGGCCGCACCTGCGGCAGTGGAGATCGTCGCCGCGGGTGTTTCAACAGGCGGACCGAGCGCAGTTTTAGAGGTGCTCTCCCGCATGCCAGCCGAGATCGGTGTGCCTATAGTTTTGGTGCAGCACATGCCTCCTAGCTTTACTAAGATCTTTGCCGAACGGTTAAACGGAGTGTCCTCTCTTACGGTGCTAGAAGCGCAGGCTGGTGACGTACTGCACCCGAATACAGTGTATGTTGCTCCAGGTGGTTACCATATGGAGCTGCAAAGGCAGGGCAGCCGTGTGGTAGTTGCTCTTAATGAGAATCCGCCTGAGAACTCGGTTAGGCCTGCAGTAGATGTGCTCTTTCGCTCGGTAGCAGAGCTGTACGGTAACCGCGCGTTAGCAGTGATTCTGACCGGTATGGGGCAGGATGGTCTAAAGGGGAGCCAGTCAATTAAGCAGGCTGGAGGTTCGATAATCGCTCAAGATGAGTCGAGTAGCGTTGTCTGGGGGATGCCAGGCGCGGTAGTGCGCGCAGGGCTTGCCTCTTCTGTTGTTCCAGTTACTGAGGTTGCAGCCTCAATCGTCGATCTTCTGCAAGCATCGCGTCGGGCCCAGTCGCGTAACGAATAGGGCCTTTTTGTGGCGCGCGCTATCGGTGCGCAACAGTGAAGTAACTATCTTCTTAGCCCATAATTTGCCGCACCCTGCGTCTCTTTTGGGTGCAGTAAAGTATAGAGAGAGATAGACAGAGAGAGAGAGAGCCTTTTGACAGCCAAGCGTTGCAGGCTGGCTCTCTATACCGTAGTTTTTATGTGGCACTCTTGTGCTGGGCATAGCACAGCACTCCGACATTCTCATTGCTACTTACGTTAATGTAGAAGGCGCCACCCTTGGGACTGGTCATGGCTGCATTAAACTGACTTACGCAATTTGAAAGCAGTTGAAAATCAGTGTTTTTGAGGTCAGCTTTACGCCCTTTGAAGGGGTAACCCAGTATGTACTCCCGAACGACTGTGCCGTTTTGAGACACTCTAAAGGTAGCAGCCATTCCTTTTGCGCTGCGCTGTAGGACGGCGCTGCCCAGCTGGTCATCTTCTAATTGAAATAAGAGCCAGCCGTCGGTCGGCTTGTTTGTAAGGATGTCAAGCACTGCCCCCGTCTGTGCAAAAGCTGGAAGTGAGACAAAAATAGAGAGTAGCAGAGCACCAACCAGTGCTAGTGAGATGCGATTCATGTTACAACCTTTCTTAATGCAGGGCGGCCCCTGCTCGTTAATCTATTCTCAAGGGTTATAGTTAAGAGCTTCGATTCTGTTGCTTAATTCTATGGTGAAAAATTATTTTGCTTTTTGCTGATGATGCGTCGGGTGTGTTAAGACGAATCTCTGTTTAAAGGATAACTACTCAGAAAGATGGGCTTTATATGATGGATAGAAGTCGAGCTAGGGAAGAGGTGCAGGGGCTTCTCCCGCTTAGAAGGTGGTTTTCGAGGTGCTCTGCGATCGGTGGTGCGAACTGTGGTCGTTCAGCTTTAGAGGCCGATACCCCAGCAGCCGTTTCAAGCCCTGTAGGTCAAATAGCCCATCAAGTCGCGCAGTATTATTTTGAGAAATTCGTAGCCCTTTCCGGTCCAGCTACATGGCTCACTCAAAAAGTCATTATGACGGTGATGGTGGTGGTGTCGTTAATGTTTTCGGCGCATGCGCAGGTAGAGGCGTTTGAGTGTGGGGCGGGCCAAGAGGTTGCTGCTGCGCAGCTTTCTGCTGCGCAGGGCAAGGCGCTGCTGGAGCGGGTTCAGAGGCAGTACGCCTCGCTTGAGTTTATGCACGGCACATTCCGTCAAGATTCTTTTGTAGCAGCTCTTGAGCAGAGTGAATCATCAGCTGGCGAAGTCTGGTTTGGAAAACCGGGAAAGATGCGTTGGGTGTATACGACGCCGCAGCCTCAGACGGTGATTATTAAGGGTAAAGAGCTGTGGCTGTATCAGCCAGACAAGCAGCAGGTTCTGGTTGATAACATCGAACAGGTCTTGCTCTCTGCGCTGCCGGTCTCATTTATGATGGGTGTGGGTAGCCTCAGTAAGGATTTTGAGTACCGTGGGGCCTGTCGCACGCGTGACGGTGTCGTGCTGCGCCTACAACCGCGAGAGTCTGGAAAAAAGAGTGGGGCGTCTGAGGGGCTTGAGGGCTTTTTATTGCTAGTTGATGAGCGTACAAATCTTCCAAAAGGGGCTAAAATCACCTCCTTAGGCGGGAATGTGACAGCTATTGTATTCAGTAATGTGAGCACCCAGGGCGCATTGTTTTCTTCGAGCACATTTGTTTTAGAGTACCCAAACGGTGTAGATGTAGTGGATAGACGAATCCAACGAGAGCCGTAGTTATACTTATGAAATCAGCACTATCAATCCTGCCCCTTAATGACGGAACTGCTGCTCCGAGCTGTTCGGTTGCGGTAAATATCACAGAGCCGCAGCCGCTTGACGGTAAAACTGCATTTGCAGGGCGCGCAGCAGTTGTGACCCTTGGCTGTGCCAAGAATCAAGTTGATTCAGAGGTCATGATCGGCGTGTTGCGGAACACGGGCTTTGAGATTGTAAACGAACTCAGTCGCGCAGATGTAGCCGTGGTAAACACCTGCGGATTTTTGGAGAGCGCCGTTAAAGAGAGCGTCGATTGTGTGCTTGAACTCTCTGAGCTTAAGAAGTCTGGAAGCCTTCGTCGGCTGCTTGTCGCTGGCTGTATGGTCGAGCGCTACAAGGGAGATATTCGCAAAGCGCTACCGGAGGTCGACTCATTCATATCGCTGGATGGGCTCTTGAGCGTAGGTGAGGCTGCTATCGGCGGCAGTGATGGCGAATTGCGCGATATTCTACATGAGGGTGCGCGACCCTATTTCATATATGACGACACGATGCCCCGTCACCTCGCATCGCGACCTCATATGGCGTACGTAAAGGTGTCTGAAGGGTGTAATCGTCCCTGTGCGTTCTGTATTATTCCACAGATTAGGGGTGAGATGCGTAGCCGTTCGATTGAATCGGTTGTGCGCGAGGTAACAGCGCTCGGGCTACAGGGAGTTAAAGAGATCAATCTTGTGGCGCAAGACCTGACGGCGTACGGCAGTGACACCAAAGGTGGAAACCTCACGGAGCTTTTGCAAACGCTCGACCAGACCAAAGCTATGCCGTGGATCCGCCTTCTGTATGCATATCCAGTTGGAGTTGATGATGAGCTGCTGAGAGCAATCGAACAGCTATCTTCCGTTTGCAACTACCTTGATGTGCCACTGCAGCATGCTAGTGAGGATGTGTTAAAAAACATGAAGCGCCCGATTGGCAGGTACGGCTCCCGTCGATTTGTTGAATATGTGCGAAGTAAGGCACCGTCGATAAAGCTTCGAACTACCTTTATCGTCGGGTTTCCGGGCGAGACAGAGGACGATATTAAGCAGCTGGAGCAGTTCGTGGCAGAGGGGCATTTTGAGAGCGTAGGGGTATTTACCTATTCGCCAGAGCCCGGAACTCCTGCTGCTGATCTAGCTGGGCAGGTTTCAGAGAAAGAGAAGCGCTCGCGGCGAGACCGGGTTATGTTGGCGCAGCAAAAAGTTCGTGTCGCCCGTAACGCTGAGTACATCGGGCAGGAGCTTGAGGTTCTCGTGGAAGGTCCGCACGAAGAGACTGACATGCTTTGGACAGCTCGCACTCGGTTTCAAGCACCCGAAGTGGATGGTGCGGTGCTCATAAATGATGTTAGTGATGGTCTAGCTGATGTTGCTGCAGGGCGGCTCGGGAGAGTTAAGATTACCGAGGTGTCAGGATATGACCTCGTTGGAACATTGATTGCATGACGCAACCGCGTATCGGAATCTTTATAATTGCCTACAACGCCGTCAACCATCTGAGGGCTACTCTGGCGCGCATTCCTCCAGATGTATACGAGATGGTGGAAGAGATCTTTGTAATTGACGACTGCAGTCAGGACAACTCGTACTATGCTGCGCTGGGGTATAAGGCCGAGGCGGGGCTCGAGAAGCTTACGGTTCATCGCAACGATAAGAACCAGGGGTACGGGGGTAATCAGAAGGTTGGATATCGTTACGCGATAGAGCGTGGCTTTGATATCGTTGCTCTTGTTCATGGTGATGGGCAGTATGCTCCCGAGGTGTTGGCTGATCTGCTTAATCCCCTTATTAAAGATCAGGCGGAGATGGTGTTTGGATCTCGCATGTCGCGCCCCTTGGACGCTTTACGGGGCGGGATGCCGCTGTATAAATTTGTTGGCAACCGGATTTTGACCTTTCTTCAGAATCTTTTGAGTGGGCTTCG
>JBIKWG010000196.1:0-5686 GCA_044356425.1 Bdellovibrionota bacterium
CCGACCTATGCTACGGCGGTAATCGCCTCAATGCAGCCAGTTGACAACCGCCTCGTGCTCGATAAGAGCGGAAGCGTTTCGTTTTTACGCGATGCTTACAACTCAAACCCGACCGGGTTCGCCTCGGCTCTTGAAGTGCTGGGGGGCCTTGAGGCTCAGCGCCGCATCCTGATCACTCCTGGCATGATCGAATTGGGCGACCTGCAGTACGAAGAGAACCGCCGACTGGCTGCCCTAGCAGCCGAGGTTTGTGACATCGTAATCGTTGTCGGAAAGATAAACCGCGATGCCCTCATAGCTGGGCTCGATGATGCGCAATTTGAACTCGCTAAGCGTCGCATCGTATCAAGCCGTGATGACGCATTCGAGCTTCTGCGTAAAGAGCAGTGTGCAGGCGATCTCATCCTAATTGAAAACGATCTGCCCGATCTGCATGAGAACAGTGTGAGGTTCTAGTGACAACTTCTTCTAAAATTAAAGTTGCGGTTCTATTCGGTGGTCGCTCGGTTGAGCATGAGATATCGGTCATATCAGCGCTGCAATTAATGCTTGCTATCGACCCATCACGCTACGAGGTGGCCCCTGTTTACATAGCGCCCAATGGGCTCTGGTATACTGGTGACGAACTTCTCGAGCGATCCTTTTACAAGAATGTTCCGGCAAGCCTCGAAGCGCTGCAAGAGGTAACGCTCTTGCCTCGACCCGGTGTTGGTGGGCTAGTTAAAGTCGGCAAGCGACTCTCGCTTAAAGAAGCAGTCAACGGACCACTCGGTGAGGTTATCCCTGTTGACCTGTATCTGCCGGTATTTCACGGACAGTACGGAGAAGATGGCTGCATTCAGGGGCTCTTTGAGCTAGCCAATGTACCCTATACCGGAAGCAATGTGCCCGCATCGGCCATCACCATGAACAAGTATCTCTGCAAGACGTACCTCGGAGCCCACAATATTCCGGTGCTGCCGGCGCTTGTTGTTCTGCGCGACGATGCGCGCGCTGGAATTAGCGAAGTAACATCATGGGTCGGGACGCAGGAGGGCTTCGATAGCTACCCCCTCTTTGTAAAACCTTGCAACCTCGGCTCTAGTATCGGAGTCTCTAAGGTTGAATCAGAAGAGGACCTTCCGGCGGCACTCGCAAAGGTCTTTCGCTTTGACACTGCAGCCCTCATCGAGCCGTGCGTTACCAAGATCATGGAGATCAATGTGTCGGTTAGAGCTCATAACTCTGAAGTTGAAGCATCTGTCGTCGAGATTCCGGTTTCTCAGTCTGGAGTTCTATCGTACGAAGAGAAATACCTGCGCGAGGGGGGCAAGAAGAGCGGCCCATCGCAGGGCATGGCGAGCCTTACCCGGGTTATTGATCCACAAGACCTAGCGCCAGAGCTTCGCAGTCAGGTCATCGAACTTGGCAAGAGAGCCTTCTCACTGCTTGGCTGCTCTGGCGTTGCGCGGCTCGATTTCATCGTTGATACCGAGAGTGGTCGTGTTTTCTTTAATGAGCTAAATGCGTTTCCGGGGTCGTGCTCCTTCTACCTCTGGGTCAAGTCGAAGCCTCGCGTGCTCTATACTCAGCTAATCGATGATATGATTTCTGCAGCACTGGCAACCTTTGCAAATGCAGCCACCCTAGAGCGTACTATTGGGCTCAAGGCTTTGCGATAATCTCGGCGCTGTTAATTATTTTATCCTAAAGTGGCTCAATCTGTTTCTTTGTGACGCAGATAGTCTAACTGGCGGCCAAATTGCATTTGACAATCAACCGAAACAAGTTAGATCGTTTAATCAGTTCACTGAGCAGCTGGTGTTTTGGAGGGATACCCCTGGAACATCTTTGAGCTCTAGCGAAAAAGGCATCTAACGAACAAAGGAGCGCATCTTTTGCGCAAGAGTCATGTTTAATCACGGACCGCAGCTTAACAGGGCGCTTCAACAGCATGGAACCACCTATCACATTAATCGCCCAGCAACGTCCGTTGTTGACGCTCTTTCAGCGCTAGCACAGCTAGCTCATCCGCCCACGCTAGGGTTGAAACCGACCCCCGGCACAATTCATACAGCGCACTTTTTTGCAAACAGCCGCGATCCTCTTTTTCCGGTGAGCTACAGCACCAACATTGACCTGCTAGCGTGCTACACAGCGCAGCTAGCTGACGGTCGACTACAGGTGTTAATATTGGCTGGTCTATTTTGCGAAAAAGGTGCCGTGGGGGAGATCCTGCGAAGTGAGGCGCAGAAGCTGCGTCAGTATAGCGAAGGCCGTGGTCCAGTGTTGAAACACAACCTAGCGATCGTTGAGACACCTGGCTCACAGCTCAATGCCTGCAAAGCCCAGCGTTTTACTCAGAACGTAGTGCACATCCCTACCGTTTTTAAACAGCTTTTCGAGCGACGCGATGGAGGGCAACCAGCACTAACTATCAGCCCCATCCGATTGACTGGCTGGAACGAAGGCTCTTCTCTTCTGCCTCACTGCACCTTCAGTTCAACTCATAACGGTGAGCAGATCCAGCTAGCGATATCTTGGGGCAAGGCGTCTCGCAACAACGTCTGCATCAACCTTACAGAGCCCCTCAATACATTTGTACCAATACTGCGGTAAAGCAGTTTGGTTTTCTGCCCCCTTAACTCGTTAAAAAAGGGCTGTCCCAACAAAAGGCTTACAAAAAAAGAAGAGCGCCAAGCTTTCACCTGGCGCCCCCCCCATTCGGTTCTAGCCCGTCTGCTAATCTATCCTAACTTACTTGCGTAAGAAGGTTGGAATCTCAAACTTCTCTTCATCTTCTGATGTTGAAAGCACTGAAAGCTTCTTAAGCTTAATGACTTCAGATGCTCCAACCTGTGCCTGCTTACGGGCAAAGGAAGGAACGTCAAGAGATCCTGTTTGAAGAGTAGCACCAGCGTGGGCTGCTGTTGTTACAGGCGAAACCGTTACGGTGGTATCATCAGTGACCTTGTCACCAAAACCTGTCGCGATAACAGTTACACGAACTTTATCTTCAAGGTTTGGATCGATAACCATACCCCAGATGATGTTCGCATCCTCGTGGGCTTCAGAATGAATAAGCTCAGCAGCCTCGTTAACTTCTTGCAGAGTAACATCCGGAGAAGCAGTAACGTTGATAAGCACACCACGTGCTCCGTGAATCGAGATATCCTCAAGAAGCGGTGACGAGATAGCTTTCTCAGCAGCTTCAAGTGCGCGGTTGTCGCCACTCGACTCTCCTGTACCCATCATCGCCATGCCCATCTCAGACATCACAGCGCGTACGTCTGCAAAGTCTACGTTTACCAATCCCTCACAGATAATCAGGTCGCTAATTCCCTTAACGGCTTGGTAGAGAACATCGTCAGCCTTGCGGAAGGTATCGAGCAGCGATGTGTTACGGCCGGCAATCGAGAGCAGCCGCTGGTTAGGAATAGTGATCAGCGTATCAGCGTGCTTGCGCAGCTCCTCAATTCCTTTCTCGGCGTTGCGCATACGGCGCTTGCCTTCAAAGAGGAACGGCTTAGTAACCACGCCTACCGTGAGACATCCGAGGCTCTTTGCAACTTCAGCAACTACTGAAGCGCCGAAGGTGCCAGTTCCGCCCCCCATTCCTGCTGTGATGAAAACCATATCTGCGCCTTGAAGCGCCTGACGGATCCCTTCAACACTCTCACGAGCTGCCGCACGACCAACCTCCGGATCAGCGCCAGCGCCGAGTCCCTTGGTTACATCGTCACCGAGACGGATCTTATTGTTTGGAAGCGCGGAGGTCAGCGCTTGTGCATCTGTATTGGCTGCGTAGAACTCTACGCCGTTAAGACCGCTTCGAATCATGTTGTTGACGGCGTTTAATCCACCACCGCCGATGCCGAACACCTTAATGTTCGCGCTGCTACCATCGTGAATCTGCTTCATGACATCCTTCTTCCCGTCGCTCATGCTCATCGCTCCTTCAGTACTTCCTTCAAAATCAAATCGTAGCTGCTCGATCACCGAGGTTGTATCACTCATCTATCACCCCAACCTTGATACAACCAAACTTACGCCAACCATCCAAAACGCATTATTGCCCTTTAGCGCCAAAAGTAAAGACTTACCAAACGGGTTTTCATTTCCGAATGTAAAATCCGATTAGCCAGTCAAAAAGACCCTAAAAGTGCTCGGTAAACCAACCAACTACCCGTCTTACAGCCTGTTTTAGGGGAGCACTCTTAGCCGCATCGCGACGACTGCCAGTATAGTTTGCGCCGTGCAACACCAAACCAACCGCTGCCGAATATTCAAACCCTTTAACGAGATCTGTCAAACCGCCAACCCCAACAGGAGCTGCTATGCGAACCGGCAGATTGAAAACCTGCTCTGCAACAGTTGAAACACCAGCCAAACGCGCACCGCCACCCGTGATTACAACACCACTGGTGAGGATATCCTCAACACCCGCTTTTATTATCTCACGTTGAATTAGGGCGAATATCTCTGTGACCCTCGGCTCAATAATCTCTGCCAGCACCAGCCGAGAGAGCACCCGTGCGGCGCGACCGCCAACGGAAGGCACCTCAAGGGTGTCGTCCTTGCTCACCCCAGATACAACCGCGGTGCCGTAATCACACTTGATCTTCTCTGCTGCTGCAAGCGGTGTGCGCAGGCCGGCAGCTATGTCGTTTGTGATGTGATTTCCGCCGACAGCGAGCACAGAAGTAAATTTAATGGCGCCGTTGTGGTAGACCGCGATGCTGCTTGTGCCAGCTCCGATATCCACCAGACACACCCCGAGTTCCTGCTCTTCTTGAGAGAGCACAGCGGCTCCTGCTGCTAGAGGTGCGGCAACGATATCCTGCACAACGAGTCCGCATCGGTTGCAACACTTAACGATGTTTTGAGCACTTGCAATCGCGCCAGTAATAATGTGAACACGCGCCTCGAGGCGGGTTCCTGATATACCGATTGGATCGCGAACCCCATCCTGTTCGTCGATAACGAACTCCTGCGGCACCACGTGCAGAACCTCGCGGTCAAGGGGCACAGCCACAGCTTTTGCCGCCTCAATCACCCGATCAATATCGAGCGGGGCAACCTCTTTATTCTTAATTCCAACGATTCCATGGCTGTTTTGCGAGCGAAGATGGCTTCCAGAAATCGTGGCGAAAACATTACTGATCTCACACCCTGCCATTGTTTCGGCTTGAGCTATCGCTTTGCCGATGGCAGAAACCGTGCCTTCGATATTAACGACAACCCCTTTTCGCAAACCACGCGAGGGACTCGACCCCACTCCGATGATATCAAGCATACCATCGGCTTTGCGCTCGCCTACAACGATCTTAATGCTAGAGGTTCCTATATCTAGGCCGGCGATTAGAGTAGTCGGATTTGCCATGAGTTGGTAATCACAAAATACAGACCGGTGGAGAGTAACAGAGTTTGGGTATATCGCAAGTGGTTTTAAGCGATTTAAAGTAATAGCCGTCTGTACCGACCACCTCAAAGCTAGACCGACTAGTGGCTGGCGCGCCCAGACCCCTTACCTTCGGCCTTTTTTTCGGGGACTGCCATCTTAAACGAGACAACTCCGACCTTAGAGAATGCGAGATCAACTCGCTCGACTTCAACCAAACGCTCGCCAAGCTTGGCCAGCAGAGCCCGGCACCGTTGGGACTGCTCTTCTAACGCCACGTCGTCGTTTGACGGATTAAAAATTACA
>JBIKWG010000024.1:0-20023 GCA_044356425.1 Bdellovibrionota bacterium
TCCGTATTCGAGCCGAGAACAGCAGTGCAGTTAGCACCAGCGCTGAGCCGGTAAGAAACGGAGCTGATGGGGTAAACTGAAAGAGCGCTCCAGCGGCTGTTGGGCCAATAATCCTGCCAAGCGCTGCTGAAGATTGATTGACCGCTAAGCCAAAGCCTTGACGATCTTCGTTACACGACTGTGAGACGAGCCCTGCAATCGACGGATTAAACATCCCACTGCCAAGCGCAAGCAGTGCTCCTAGTGAAAGAAATGCTGTGTAATTACCAAGCCAGCCGAGCACAGGAATGAGCGCAAGGCTTACAGCGAGCATGCACAGTCCTATTTTAAAGATCTTTACTTCGCTGCTATTTTTCAGCCAACGACGCACCAGATATCCCTGAACAAAGATAGCCGAGATTCCAACAACAACGAGGAAGCGAGTCGTAAGAGTCGTGCCTTCATTCATCCCCTGTATGCCCGTTGCTTGAGACCAAGTGCGCTGAATGTAGAGGCCGATGCTCTGCTCCATTAGAGCAAAGGCTGTGATCGTAAGTAGGGTAGTGAAGACTAAGTTTCGTAATAGGGGCTCCAACGAGAGAAAGTCTGCGAGGGCGACCCGATGCTTCTGCGAAGATGCAGAGAAGGATCTCGTTTCGGGCACATCTTTTATCACCAGGAATAAATTAATGGCGGCAAGAGCGGCCGCAAATAGGGCAGGAGCGGCGTGGTGCACGTGCACAAACAGCACCCCGCCGATTAGTGGCCCAAAAATGAATCCGAGGCCAAAAGCAGCCCCGATAATCGCCATAGCACGACTGCGTTCGTCAAGGGGGTGTGTATCAGCTAGGACAGCCTGTGCTGTAGCTATGTTTCCGGCTCCGCTGCCGGCCAATGCCCGTGCGGCAAAGAGGCCCCACAATGAAAAGGCCGAGGCAAATGCTAGGTGCCCCAAGGTGGTGACGGCAAGTGTTGCCACAAGCACCGGCTTCCTTCCAAAACGGTCTGAAAGCGCGCCCCACACGGGGGTCAGCAGGAACTGAAAGCCTGCGTACGTCGTCCCAAGTAGGGTTACGGTCATCGGCTCTGCCCCAAAATGGGTACCCAGGAACGGCATCGAAGGGATAATCAGACCTAGCCCCATAACATCGAGGAGGACGATTAAAAAAACTGCAAATCGAATAGAAGAAGGTTTGGGATTGGTCATGAAGAAAAGCGGGGGTGCTTCAATAACAAAGAGATTCCAAAGGGTTCTACCCCGCACCCAGTGAAGATGCAACGGTTAGTGCTGGTGCTTCTTTAAAAGCAGCTTGGTGGGGTGTGGCTGCGGCCTGTCTTATGTAGTTTAGACCCATTAGCGAAGCGCAGCGTAAAATCAGTTGTCGCAGCAGAGACGGGGCTTGCTGCGCTTCTTTAAAGGCGTTAACCGTGACTTTACCCGTGGCGAGCTTTAGCCTAAATTCAACGGCACTACGTTTATTGCGAAAAGTTTATCGCGAAAAGGGAAGTTTCCAAAATGACTGCGGACCTTTCAGAGGCACGACTTACAGAGCTGCGCGAGCGCTTTAACCAGCAGATAGCTGCGGTTCAGTGTGCAGCGGATCTTGAGGCTATGAAACGCGACTGGCTCTCGAAAGAGGGGGCGATTAAAGAGCTCTTTAAGGGGTTACGAGATGTTCCTCCAGAGCAAAAGCCGGCGATTGCGTCTCTCTTAAACTCTTTGAAAGAGGAAGTCGAGGGCGCGATCGAGAGCTGCCAAGACGGGCTCAAAACCGCAGCACTCAAGAAGCAGCTTGGTGAGCAGTTTATCGATTTCTCTCTGCCCGAGGCGACAGCTGGTTTGGGGTCAGTGCATCCGATTACTGTTGTCGAAGAGCGCATCACTGAAATTTTGCGACCCTTCGGTTTTGAGAGTGTAATGGGTCCTGAGATCGAAACAGATTACTACTGCTTCGACTCGCTAAACATTCCAAAGCATCATCCGGCCCGAGATATGCAGGATACTTTCTATACAGAAACGGGGCATGTCCTGCGAACTCACACCACCTCGGTGCAGGCTCGCATACTGCAGCAGCGAGCACTCTACGAGCAGGGGCGACTGCCGATAAAGGTCGCCTCATTTGGTCGCGCCTATCGTAATGAGTCTGAAGATGCCTCTCACCAAGCGATGTTTCATCAGTATGAGCTGGTCTGGATAGAAGAGGGGCTGATGCTCTCTCACCTGCTCGGATTAATTACTCACATCATAAAAGAGCTTTACGGAAAGCGTCGCAAGGTGCGCTTTGCTCAGAAGTTCTATCCTTACACAGAGCCGAGTGTAGGGCCGCAAATTGATTGTTCAGTATGCAGAGGAGCTGGATGCGGGGCTTGTGGTGGTGCAGGATGGGCTACGGTGGGCGGTGCCGGCATGGTTCATGCGAATGTGTTGCGTGAGTTCGGATTTGACCCAGATAAGGTGTCGGGGTTTGCCTTTGGATTGGGCACGTCACGTCTTGCTGCTCAGATGTACAATTTTCCGCACTTGCGAGCGCTGTATGAGAATGACCTACGAGTGCTGAAGGAGATCGTATGAAGTTGCCAGTTCGTTTGCTTGAAAAGTTTATAGAGATCCCTGAGTGCTCGCTTGAGGGTGCTGACCGCAGTGAGCTGCGACATCTGCTCGATGATATCGGTTTGGAGGTAAAGGGTGTAGAAGCAGATAAAGAGCGTGGGGTTATCTTTACTATCGAAACCTTAGCAAATCGAGGCGACCACCTCTCGGTGCTTGGTATCGCTCGAGAGGTATCTGCGCGCACGCTGGCGCAGGTGCGGGCGCCCGCTATCGCCGCGCAGCTTCCCGATAAGAAGGCTTCAGTCACCGTGCGTCGTATGACTGAAAAGTGTCCGAAATATGCTGTGCTTGAGATGACTATCCCCGCCGATTTGGAGCTTCGGAATGATATTACCCCGTTTATTGAAGAGCCTGGGAAGCATCATCCGCTCGTAGATATCTTAAACTATGTGCAGCTTGAGATGGGCCAGCCGATGCATGCTTTTGACTTCGATAAAATCGAAGGTGAGCTGGTGATAGATGTAACAACTCAGACTGAGACGATTGAGGCACTTGATGGAAGAAGCTATCAGGTTCCAGTCCATGCTGTAGTTATCAAAGACAAGCGAAAGATCGTAGCCGTTGCTGGTGTTATCGGTTGTGCTAATAGCATGGTTACTGACGCGACACGCAAGGTTCTGATCGAATCAGCGACGTTTGATCCGGTCAGCGTCCGGGTCACTGCTCGCGCCATGGGGATATCAACTGATGCATCGTATGCATTCGAGCGCGGAAGCGATCCAGAGGCGCTCGTCCCCGCGCTTAAGCGCGTTGTGTATCTTGCCAGCGGCTCGGCGGGAACCGTTAAGGATGCGGCGGGTGCTCATCCGCTCGGGTTGACGTATCTTGAGAATGCACCAACTGAGAAGCGCAGGGTCAAGGCTTCGCTCAACA
The DNA here is from genome assembly GCA_044356425.1 of Bdellovibrionota bacterium. Taxonomy (GTDB): domain Bacteria; phylum Bdellovibrionota_C; class UBA2361; order UBA2361; family OMII01; genus OMII01. Next base: position 3,464 of record JBIKWG010000024.1, read on the forward strand.
CAATCCGAAAGAACATGAATCTTCCGCGTATTGAAGAGACTGAGGTTGTTGTCAGGCTAAAGAATCTTGGTTTCGGTGTAGAGGCTGTAACTGTTGGTAAGGATCGTGAGTTTTCGCTGCTTGTTCCATCGTGGCGGCTGTGGGACGTGGTCGATTCGTATGACATAATCGAAGAGGCCGCCCGCTCGATTGGTCTTAATCGAGTCAAGGGCGATCTGCCTCCTCTTGATTATACCGCCCCAGGGCGTAATCCAGTTGAAACGCTTGGAGCCGTTATTCGTCCGGCGCTGCGAGGTGCTGGGTTCATCGAGGTTATTACGAAGGGGTTCTATTCTGCAACTGAGGTTGCGCTGCTTGATAGTTTGGAGCCCGGTATTGCATCGCAGCACATCGCTCTTAAAAATTCACTTGAGCAGAGCAACTCGCATATGAAGGTCACAAACGTGATGCACCTCACGAAATTGCTGGCTATGAACAAAAGGCGCGGCGTAGAGGCTGGAAAGGTGTATGAGCTGTGTCGGTTCTTCGTAAAGCCAACTCCGCTTCCTTCAGATGAGCCGAAGCCGGCGGTGGCGCTCGACTATGACTACGAGCGTGAGATGCTCAGTCTTGCGAGCTTTGGCCGCTGGCACGAGAGCGACTGGCGTAAAGAGGAGCCACTTGAAGAGGCTGCGCGTTTGTTCAAAGGTGTAATCGCAAACATCATAAAGAGTGTGGGCGGTGATCTCTCGGTTGGTAAGAGCGAAGTATCTTATTTGCACCCTGGAATGCAGGCCTCTGTAAAGGTTGGACGCTCGGTTGTTGGCTATTTTGGGGTGGTGCATCCAATCATCCGTGAAGCGCTCGATCTCAAAGAAGCAGTGATGTATGCGGAATGTGATGTGGCATTGCTTTACAAACAGCTTAGTCGGCCACAGGCGCCTGCTGTTAGTGACTTTCCGGCCGTGTGGCGTGATGTGACCCTTAGGGTTGGCTCTAAGGAGCAGGCCGGTCGAGTGGTGCGATTTGTGAAAGAGATGAATCTTGAAGCTCTGGTAAAAATCAGCATCGTTGATGATTTCACTAAGAGTGCAGAAGAGTTTCGTCGAGTTACGTACCGAATGAATTTTCAGCGGCTGGATCGCACCCTTCGCAGTGATGAAGTTGATGGTGCCATGGCGGCGTTGGTTGAAGGGCTTAAAGTTAAGCACTCAATTGAGGTGGTCTAGGCTCTTTAGTGAGCTAAGATTTAGAACGGCTCTCTGCTTGCTTCTTCAAAGAGGTGCGGATGGTGACGGAAGATAATATCTGCGAACCCTGTCTGTGGTGTGAGGCAGCGGTCAAACTGCACGCAATATGAGTCCGCGACCGCGCCAAGCTGATTTGGCAGGCTCTTTATTAGGTAGTCGACCCTATCTTCACCAAAGACTGGGCAGAGGTGGCGGCCGTAGGCAAGATCAAAGCGCTCTGGTCGGCCGGCAGATACCAGGCATCTTGAGAGGGCAGTGTAATCTACCCTTCCCAGGCTCTCTACCCCATACAGCCGAAGCTCTGCTTCAGGATCAACCCGGGGTCTGATGTATATTCGAGGCGCAGACCTATTTGGATCAAAGTTAAACTGCCTGCCACAGCTCTCAAGAAATTTTTTGAACTGGCGATCAACGTGCAGGCTTTGAGTAATCATGACTTGGGGTATTGGGGCCAGTGTAGTGCTATTGAGCCAGGGAGATATCCCAAGGGCGAGCGGTGGTTGATCGTCTCGATACTGATGGTGAATGAGGAGCCCATCTGGAAGAACAAGAAATATGTCGAAACCCTGCGCTCTATCAGTAGCCAGGATCTTTACGACTGCGCCGAGGGCATCTTTGAGTATTCGCGCTAGGCCTGGCACCCCGAAGTCAGAGTCTCTGGACCCCCAGGTGGTTCCTGCTGCAATCTCAACGAGTGATATGCTTGGGCGGCGTGTAAGCAGATACGCAACTTGTGGTATTATATCGGCGTCTAAATCGCGTACCCATCCTGACGCCATCAGCGGCGTTTCGGCACAGAGCGCTCTAGCGTCAAAGAGGGTGAGCAGCTTTTCAGCTCTTGCTTGGTGGTCGGTTCCTAGATGTTCGGCTGACCGTTGAATGCTGGCGAGCGTTTTGGTCTCGTTATGATAGATCTTTCTGATTGCTGGCGCAGAGACAAACATTTTTGGGTAGTTATCTAGCTATTACTAAGGAGTAGCGAGTTTACAAATTGGCTCACCGCACAGTATAGACGAGAGCCGCCCCTTACTCAAAAATTGGTTAGAAAAAAATACCGTGGGGGTAGAAGTGGACAGCCAGGCAGCGCTAAAGTCTCAATATGAGCCGCTTTTACCGCTAAGGGGAACGCAAAGCTGCTTGAAGGTGGGCACGTTCGCACGGTTTCTAGAAATACACAGTGAGGCTGCCTCGGTTAGGACATTTCTGCGCCGTGCGTAGCCTCATCTTGAAGAAAGCTTTGGAACTGTGCCCAGATATCAATAGGCGCTAGGTCGCATTCAGATTCGTGGCCATCACAGTTTAGATACAGTCGATTGTCGACAAAAGTCATCGCCCAGTGTGGGCTCGATCGTTCAAGGGGCACTAGTTTATCGAGAAAAAGCTGCGGAATTTCGAAGAATTGGATGTTCTTAACCCAGTTTGTTTTGCTGCCCTTAAGCATTCGACAGAACTCGCGCGTATGTTCAGGAGAGTAGAAATATATCCGATGCTCAGCTAAGGGTGAGTTTCGCAGAGCTACCTCTAGCTTACGTTTGTCAACAGGACCAACTTCAATCCACAAGAGCACTTCACCAGTTACGTCACGATGCCAGATTGCAGGCTCTTTAATTTCAAACATCCCCTGCGTAAAGACCTGTTCTTCGCGGTAGGCGTGCGCATAGGCAATCATACGCGCATACAGATGCTGCAGAGACTCATACGGGTGCCGAGCAGTTTTAACTCGAAACTGCGTGTATACCCCGCGGTCTGAGTTGTTGAGCTCGACTGTAAAATTGTAGAAAGCAGCAGCGAATGACATAAACAATTTTGTTGAGAACTGTACTGATTTACTTGCTGTTGTTGGCTAAGTGATTCGCTTTGGGCGTGTGAATAGCATACCCCCCACAGTAGAGGTCCGTCAAAAGTGTTTGTCATTCAACAGAAGTAGCCTCCCGCATGTTGGCCGACAGGGCGCAAAAAAGCGGCACCAGTGCTGATTGCGGAAGCTCTGGTGCCGCCTAAAAATGGCAACTTTTTTCTGTTATCTGTTATACGACGTGGAAAGCGTCAATCTCTGTTGACTCATCTCCATTTCGATATCCGTTGTAATACTTCCTTAGCTGCTCTCTCATCATCAAGCGAGAGCGATGGAGTCTGCTCTTAACCGCGGGGACTGAGAGCTGCAGCACCTGACTTACCGCCTCATTAGAGAGTCCGTCGATATCCCGCAGTACAAAGATCGCTTTGTAGTCCTCGGGTAAATTGTCGATGGCTTCTTCGATGGCTGCGCGGATTTCGTGACGTGAGGACATCACATCAACGTCATACATCTCAGTTCGATTGCCGACCCAGTTCTGCGTCACAGCAGGCTCTACATCCTCAAGCGAGACGGTGCGTCGTCGGTTTCGAGCGCGAATCTTCATGAACGCAGCGTTCATCGTCACACGATACAACCAGCTCGAAAATTGTGACTTGTATTCGAAGCTGCCGACTTTGGTAAAGACGGTTATAAACACATCCTGGAGGATCTCTTCAGCGTCCTCCTGGCTGCGAGTAATTCGCAAGGCCAGGTTTAGAACCTTCGATCCGTAACGTTCAACGAGCTCTTCAAAGCAGCTCTCTTCGCGAGCAGTTATTCCCTTAACAAGTTCAATGTCGGTCTTTCGTGTGGTCATGGTTCCCTCCATCAACCAGTTGGTGATGAGGTTAAACTGCCATATGCAGTTGAGGCAGTTGTCACGGATTTGTAAAAAGATGAGGCTGCCCGTTAGGACGTGCGACGAAAGTCGGTGTCTCTATTAGTTTTAGTTACTTATAGCATCTGGAAGCCTTCGCTCCCCAATCAAAAGGGCTGAATTGTTGGTCCTGTGCTTTCGGTATTTATTGGCTCGTAGTAGTCAGAAAGAATATGCAACACGCATGATGTACGCACTGTCATGCTATGCTGGTATAGCTTTTGCAATGGCCATAGAAGTATGAAAAAAAGCCTTTTGTTACTAGGTTACCTCTGTTTTCTCTTTACCTGTGTGCATAGTGTGGAGGCCGTAGACCTATTGCCGACGCCCGGCAATGGATTTGGTCACATCTCGCCTTCTGTTGGTGAGTTAGACGGAAATACAGCTAATGGCCTTGAGGTAGCGGTTGTCTCAACAGATGGAAAGCTCTCGGTTGTTCAGGCCGATGGCACTCTTTTGTGGAGTATTTCACTGCCGGGCTCTTCGTGTAGCGCAGGAAGTTCAAGCGATCGCGCCCGGACATCCACGGTAATCGGCGAGCTGTTAGGTAATGGTGTTCCCTACATCGTAGTTGGGTACGGCGGCTTCATCTCGAAAGAATGTGATGGTGGTGTGGCGGCATATCGAGCTAGTGATGGTGTGCGCCTGTGGACGTTCAGCCTCAAGCGCTGGTCTACGACGAAGAGATTTTTTGCGTTCCGTCATGCTGTAATCGGCACTCCAACTCTGGGAGATGTTGATGGAGATGGAACTCTCGAAGTAGGTTTTGGCGCACTCGATCGCAACGTGTATCTGCTTAGTTCACGCGGTAAAGTTCGGTGGTATTACAACGCAGCTGATACGGTGCTCGGTTCGCCAACATTCACTGATATTGATAACGATGATAAATTAGAGATGATCATCGGCACCGACATATCTCGGAATACAATTATACATCCGCCAACGCCTAATGGAGGCTTCCTTTATGCTCTGAAGGCCGCTGTAAATGTCCCTCCAGGCACCTTGTTTCGCTTTCGTAATTCACAGCTGGTCATTTGGAAAACTGAGTTTAATCAGGTGTTGCAGACAGTGCCTATCATTGAAAACCTTCTGCCTGCTTCGGCGGGGAAAGAGATCGTGATTGGCTCGGGCTGCTATTTTCCAGAGGGCAGCTCAGCAAAGCTTGGTAAATGGTACAAGGTCGTTAGCGCGAAGACAGGGCGAGTGCTGCGTACGTTGCGTGTCTCGGCGTGCACGCCCTCGGCTGCAGCAGTTGGTGATGTTGATGGAGATGGCTCGCTTGATGTGGTGGCTTCTGTGAGTGGGGCGTCAGAGGCCGGAGGAAATGGCGTAAGCCAGATGATTGCCTGGAATCCGGCGGCTAACCGGGTGCTCTGGCGGGCGATTCCCTTTGCTGCTGGGTACTATGACATGTATGGCGGCCATCACAGGCGACAGCCAGTGATAGCTGATGTTGACCAAGATGGCTCTCCTGAAGTTTTAGCGAACTACAGAATCGGAGTGGTGGTGATGGACGGAAAGACAGGCGCTCAGCGTAGCTGCGATAGCCTGCCCTGCACCAAGCCCAACTTTAAAACTCAGGCCGCTGTGCTTGGAAGTCCTGTGGTTGCAGATACCGACCAAGACGGCATTCTTGAGGTATTAGTGGCCAGTAAGCAGCGCGCTGGATACGGAATAGTGCGCTGGGAGGATCCGCTCGGCGCGGCTCAGTAGAGGCTAGCGAGCTGCGGCGAAACAGTTCCCGGCTGCAAAAGTAGCTAGTGGTGCGCTGTTCGAGTGTTTGCCACGAGAGAATCGAGCTTCAATCTAGCTTCCGCTTTCTCTCTATGGGGGGGCTTTGCTGTGGCTTGTTTGAGCAGTGAGCATCTCTTTAGACCCTTAGGTCACGATTAGGAGAGAAGTTAGAGAGGGGTAGCGAGTGCTGAGAGATCTGCTGCTACTTCGCTAGGGGCGCTAATCTTAAAATTCGAGAATATAGTGCTACTAGTGTTCCTCTCTGGAGCAATCGTCGGTGGGTGGCGCAGCGCTTTGTATAAGTGGCTCGCCTGGTCTGTTATGTGACGAAAACATTCCGATACGAAGAGCTTTGTTTTTGACGGAACAGGGCATGATAAATATGGCGTCCAAAAACACATGGAGCAACGGCAGTGCCGGATCTCCGTAGGGGTGTTAACACCTTTTGACCTAGCGCCCCAAGCCGTGACATTATCGTGTGTCCGAATAGGTATTAACTAGGAAGGTGTCATGGCTCGAACAGTACTCTGCGCAAAATTCAAAAAAGAGCTTCCAGGGCTTGAAAAGCCCCCGTTTGGTGGAGAGCTTGGTAAGCGGATTTACGAAACCGTTTCTCAGGATGCTTGGGACCAATGGAATAAAGATGTCCAGATTAAGGTTTTGAATGAGTATCGCCTTAACATGGCAGATGCACGCGATTACAAGGTGCTTGTGGATCAGATGCTGCGATTCTTGGGCCTTGAGGAAGGCAACGTTGCGGAGGTAGAGAATGCCGAGCGTGGTCGTCGCCAATGAGCATTACCGTAGTGGGGGTTGGAAACCTGGGTGCAGCACTCGTGAAGCGAATGTTGCAGGCAGGTGTGCCGCCCACTGACATCTTGCTTGTGCAGCGTGGTGTGCAAGGCGACGAGCAGAGCGTCGAGCGGTACGGTTGCCGATTGGTGGCTGCGCTGCCCGTTGACGCGCGCTTCTCTGCCGATGATGTCGTGATCCTCGCAGTAAAGCCGCAGGATGCGGAGGCTGCTTGCCCAGCGCTCAGGGTAGCGCTTGATCCCGATACGCTCGTAGTATCGGTTATGGCAGGTGTGCGAGTTGCTAGGCTCGAAAACTACCTAGGCCGATGTAAGATCGTGCGCACGATGCCCAATCTCGGAGCGGCGGTGGGCGAAAGCGCTTCGGTGTTCTTCTGCAGTAAAGCTGTTGCCCATACAGACGCTGAAAAAATTGATACGATCATGGGTGCTCTGGGCCGTAGTTGGCAGGTTTACAACGAAGAGTTGATTGACGTGGCAACTGCAGTTGCTGGAAGCGGTCCGGCCTATCTCTGTTTTTTGGCGGAACAGATGGAATCGGTTGCGCAGGAGTTCGGATTTTCGTCAGAGATAGCGCACCAGCTCATCTTGCAGACATTTCGGGGAACCACGTCATTCCTAGAAGAGGAACAGCTGTCGTTTGCAGAGCTACGATCTAAAGTCACCTCGCCGGCTGGAACCACAATGGCAGCTCTCGCCGTTTTAACCGATCGAATGACCGATGAGGCATTGAAGGATGCCGTACGTGCTGCGTTTCGTCGAGCGGTAGAGCTCGGCAGTAAAGCCTAGGCGCTAGCCCCTGCGGGTGCTCTGTTCTGGCTGCTTTCTTTCATAAGTGCCTAATTATACATATTGATTTGATTGGCGTCTTTGCAGATATTTTTTGCGCACTTTTGTTCTCAAGCCTCTAGGGATAGCTACCGATAGCTTCTGTATCGGAGCAATGAAGTAAATAAAGCCCGACAGGTTGTGTTAGGCAGTAGCCGGTTGTTCGCGCAGGGATGCGAGACAGATTCCCAGGATGGGAGAAGTCATAAAACGCAAAAGCAATCCGAAGCTGTTGCTAACAGCCTCCAGGTTCGTCTGAGAATCATTCTAGGGGGAGCAGCAGATTTTAGGATGCTAAAGTAGACAAAGTCGAGGATTAGGCTTTATGTACGGGAAAAACCCCCACGCGGCGTACCAAACAGTTCAAGTAACCACAACCGATCGTGGTCGTCTGCTTCTCATGATGTATGAGGGCGCAATCAAATTTCTCAAGCAAGCTCGCACCGGTCTTGAGGAAGACGACATAGCAAAATTCTGCCGATTCCTCAGCAAAGGCCAGGCAATTATCGCAGAGCTGATGAACACCCTCGATTTTGAGAAAGGCGGAACCATTGCCCGAGACCTTGATAGACTTTATGACTTCATGCTTTTCTACCTAACAGAGGCCAATCTTTACCGCGATGCGCAGAGAATCACCAAGGTGATAGCACTAATTGATACGATCTACTCGGCCTACAAGGAGATCATCGAGGGCAACAAGACAGAGACCACGATGACAGCCCCAGAAGAGGCAGAGAAGGTTGGTGAGGCGCTGCGTCGGGTGCAGATATCCCTGTAACGCTAGCCGCCAACGAGTGCAGTCTCTATCAATCGCTATGATTGCTTTACCGCGCTAGTTACGTAGTTGTTATATAAGTATAGTAATATCAATATATTAGGCTAGTCTGGGCGCTCCTGTCGCCCTGCATATTCTATTTTTCGCAGCACTTACGCCTAAAGTCGCATCCTAAAGTACGGAATCATCCCTAACTCTTCCTGTCTCATTCTCTTTCGAAGGGCGGGGAAGGTTCATGTTCCAATGCGGTATCCCCAAGCCAGTTGTTTGGGGATTGCTTCTGCGTTAGCGCAGAGCAAACAGCGAAACGAGCTTGCTATCGCAAAATGAGAAGTGAGAGCAGTGCGTTGCTTTCAAAAGGTTTACAGGGCAATGACAACATTATCCAAACTTGCTGAGCAGATGAAGAAGGATTGGGACCGCCGTGTTGGTCACGACTATCGCTTCTGGATGAGTGATGGACATCGCGATGACAAGGATATGTGGCAGACCGGAGAGCGTGATTTTTCAATCATTAGCGCTGATGTAACAACAGGCCACAACTTGGTTGCGCTTGATGTCGGCTGCGGTGTTGGCAGAATGCTTCGTGCCGCCTCTCAGCAGTTCGGTAAAGTAATAGGCTTTGACGTGTCGCAGCGCGCAATCGATAAAGCCCGTGAGCTACTCGGCGCCAATCCTGCCGTTGACCTTGTAGTCGGTTCTGGCTTTGATTTGCAGCCCATCGCCGACGCTTCGGTTGATTTTGTCTGGAGCTATGCCGCATTAACAAGCATGCCAATCAAGGTCATCGCCACCTACCTTGTTGAGATGAAGCGCGTGCTTAAGCCAACAGGAAATCTAGCTCTACAGGTGTACCTTGGAACCGAGGTAGCAGTGCGTGAGTCTGATACGCTTCACCTGCGCTGCTTAAATGAAGAGAATTTTAAAAAAGCGATGGAGCTGGCAGGCTTTGCGTTAACAACCAAGCGCGAACTGATTCTTCCGAATATTCAGGTGTCCTTTAAAGAGCAGGGATTAGAAGCGCTGATAGTAACTCTTACTCCAACAGACCGTATTCCTGCATCGCCTGAGGACATTGCGCATGCGCTGCTTCCGGGTGGCGAGTCTGATATGACCGGAGATCTTGCTCCATCAGACCTTGAGGCGTGGATGACAGCTGATTATGCAAAGCAGCTCATCGAAGCTGGTGACGTTGATAAAGCACGCAGAGCTGTCGAGTATGTAGAGGTTCATTGTCGCACGACAACGATTGATGTTCGAGATATTCTCGACCAGGTCATGTCGAAAAGCGGAGTCAGTCGTGCCGCTATCGATGAGCAATCAAGCAGTGCATCGGGATTGCTCTTCGAGCAGAACCTGCGCGTTCTTGCAGAGCGATTTCCGTCAGTAAGTCAGCGCCTTCAGAGCCATCGGTCGGTAGCACCCCGCACAGTTTCATGCAAAGTAACTCAGCAAGGACCGGCCATATGGTCTGGGCCCACCTGTCTTGATCATCCTGAGAAGCCGGTTGCTGGAGCAGAGGCATTTGTGCAGCGTACTCTATCAGAGAAGCGTATTGTGGCCTCTGATCATCTCGTTGTTTTGGGGTTTGGTGGGGGCTACCACCTCGAAGCATTTATTAAGCGAGATTTCTTAGTCTCTTGTCTTGAGCCGAGTGTTGATGCGCTTAAGATGGCTATGGAGGTGCGAGATCTTCGTCCAGTATTCGAGCGTTTGCACGATCTCCAGGTAGCAGAGGGATATGAGGCTACTCCACTTAGTGCTCGCTCACAGCTGGTCGTCCGGCCACAGACGCTCACTTCAGACCGGCCGTTTGTTGAAAAAGTGAAGAGTTCGTTCTACGGACGTCGCGGAACAGAGGTGCTAAAGCCGCGCATGGCGGTGCTTGGGCCTATCATGGGAGGCACTCTGCCGATTGGACAGTATACCTACAGTGCATTGACCCGTATGGGACAACACGCTCGTGGGGTTGATATGAGCGGATTCAATCCTGGGTTTCAGCTTCTGGATGGATTTTCTCACGATGAGCGCCGCAAATCGCAAATGCGCGGAATGTACTGTGAGATGCTCTCAAAAATCGTCTTAGAGATGATGGATGAGAAGCCCATCGATATTCTGATCTGTATGGCACAGGCCCCAATCACTATGCAGGCACTCACAGAGCTGCGTAAGCGAGGGGTAATTACAGTGTTGTGGTTTGTCGAGGATTATCTGCGATTTCCATACTGGCAGCAGATGGCTCCTTACTACGACTTCATGTTTACTATTCAAAAGGGCGATTGCTTGGATAAAATCAGGGCTGCAGGCACCCCTGAAGTTCACTATCTTCCTACGGCGTGCGACCCGTTTTTCCACCGTCCACTAGAGCTATCTGATGAGGATAGAAAGAAGTGGGGTTCTCATCTTTCGTTTGTCGGCGCAGGTTATCACAATCGGCAGCAGATGTTTGCATCACTTGCCAGTGCGGACTTCCGGATTTGGGGCAGTGAGTGGCCAACGTGTCGACCATTTGATCGCATGGTTCAAGATAATGCTCGCCGTATTGCGCCCGAGGAGTATATCAAGATCTTTAATGCTACCAATATTAACCTGAATCTTCACTCAAGTACTGAGCGTGATGGTGTTGAGCCGAACGGAGATTTTCTCAATCCGCGCACGTTTGAGCTTGCTTCATGTGGAGCCTTTCAGCTCATCGATGAGCGCACATTATTGCCTGAGGCATTTGAGGTTGGCAAAGAGGTAGTCACTTTCAGTAGCTTGCCTGACCTTAAGGATAAGATTGCTTATTATACAGAGCATCCTGAAGAGCGTGCGTTAGTTGCGAGTCAAGGCAGGGCACGAGCTCTTAAGGACCATACCTACGATAAGCGCCTTCAGCAGATGCTTTCTATTATATATGCAAGCCGTTATGAGGAGCTCCGTGGTCGCGAGCAGAAGAGTCCTTGGACGCCTATGCTCAAGAAAGCTGAAAGGTTTCCAGAGCTACTTACTCGTTGCGAGGCCTCTAAGGCTCGTGGAGAGGAGGCCAATCTAGATGGACTTATCTCTGATATTGTGACTGGAAACGGAAAGCTAACAGATACCGAGCAGAAGCTTCTGTTTTTGTTCCATGTGCGTAAGCAAATTATTCGAATGACACGCGAAGAGGCAGGATTAAAGAATTAGGTGTTATGAAAAAGCGACATCCTCATAAAGAGAAGGTTCTATTAGTTAACATAACTCGCCTGGGAGATATGCTTCAGGCAACTCCGACGATTGCTGGCATAAAGCAGGAGAACCCGAACTGTCACATCACCGTATTAGTAGAGAAGCAGTTTGAAGACGTCTGCCACGTTATTCCGAATATCGACCGGGTTGTCAGTCTTGATTTGGCGTTTCTGTGTCGTTCAATTGACCGAGAAAAAGACGGTATTGTTGATGCATTCGAATACCTCTCTGAGTTTGTTGATATGCTTCGAGCAGAGAACTTTGACTACTGTCTCAATATGTCATCTTCAGCCTACACAGCTCTGTTACTGAAGCTGGTAGGAATCGAAAAGAACGGCGGCTGGACATCGGATGAAGAGGGTAATCGCGTAATCGAGTCTGATTGGGCGCGATTGTTCGCAACTTCTGTGTTTCATCAGAACAGGCAGTACAATTCATTGAACCTTGTCGATGTGTTCCGCTGTTCGGCGGATGTTGATCTACATCCTAAGCAGCTTCTAATAAAAGTTGAAGAGTCTTCAATCGAACATTGTAAAAACCTGCTAGGTGAAGCAGGGTTTACCAATACTGGTCCGCTCATCGCTGTCCAGGCTGGAGCCAGTCAAGGGAAGCGACAGTGGGCGCCAGCGCGATTTGTAGAGATGATATCGCTGTTGGTCAACAAATATAACGCGCGAGTCGTCCTCACTGGGGCAAGCAAAGAGCGAGCAATTATCGACCCGATAGTAGCGGGCTGTGCGTCGCCGAATGTGATTTCTGTTGCAGGCCGCACGTCGGTTCCGCAGCTTTCGGCCATGTTGCAGCTGAGTGATGTTCTGGTAACGGGAGATACTGGTCCAATGCACATGGCTGTGGCAGTAGGAACGCCGGTTGTTTCAATGTTTCTGGCGTCGGCGTACGGATTTGAGACTGGCCCGTACAGTGAGGGGAATATAATTATTCAGCCCGTTATTGGCTGTGGTCCATGTAACCCGAACAAGCCGTGCGGTCGACCTGATTGCCATGAGACTATTCCACCTGAGCTGGTGGCTGAGTTGGCTATCCAGCGCACTGCTGGCGAGGTGTTAAGTGTTGACCCAAAGCTAGCGGATCCGCGAAATGTAACAGTTTATCGCTCGCTCTTTGATGAATTTGGGTTCTGTGATCTGGTGCCGATCAATTCAAAGGGCACTGACCCGCTTGAGCGTTACCGAAGAGCGTATCGCCGATTGTGGCTAGATGATTTGGGCGGGTTTCCCGTCGGCGCGTCGAATAACCAAGGTCAGCGCACCTCAGGTCTCAGGGTTTTGAGCGAAGACTCAGTTGGTATTCAGCAGGTTAAGGAGTGTGCAGTTAAGGGGCAGAAGCTGCTGGCAGAGCTGGTAGAGTATGTCCGAGACGTGCAGGCACCGGCCTCAAAATTAGCTGAGGTAAATAGCCAGATATCTGAATTAGATAGAAAAATCGAGGAGATAGGCTATCAGGAAGGCCCCTTGGCTCCGATGACGCGCATGTTTGTTTTTGCAAAAGAGAATTTACAAGGATCCGATCCACTTCAGCTTGCATCTCAAATGGAGAGGATTTACGGGGACCTCGGAAGACGAGCTGAGAAGTTCCAGATTTTTCTTCAAGATTCTTAGAAAGAGGTGCTGAAGTTGGTGCTGTGGTGCTCAATAAGTGGCTTGTACAGGGAAGAGCGAAAAATTTAGGGGAAAAGGTTTGTAGGTGAGGGTTATATGTTTCGCGTTCGCATAAATGGTCAGTTCACTGATTTCGATATGTCTGCAATCCGGCGCTTTACTGAGCTTGTGGAGCTCATCAAGGCATCAATTGATCCTGACCACATGATAACCCAGATATTGCTCGACGGAAGAGAGCTCAATGACGAAGAGTGGGCGCAAAACGTCAACCAGCTACAGGCAGAGGTGCTTGAGCTTGAGACAGGGCATCCAGAAGAATTTGTCGCTGAGCGCCTGCAAGATGCCTCACGTGTTGTGCGCTCGTGCTACTTCGAGTTTCGCGATGCCCGCAAGGGATTCCAAGAGGGCGATATGATGAGCGGCAATCGTCGCTTGAAGGTCGCTGTGGACACTCTCAGAGCGTTTTTTGAGTGGTATGGCACCCTTGTTCAGCTTGTGTCAGATGCCAAGCGGCAGAAAATGGATATCACTCCGCAGGTAAACGATATTTCTGATACCTGCAAAAAGATCTGTCAGCAACAGCTTTACCAGTCATGGTGGGCTCTTGGCGAGAGTCTTGAGAAGGAGCTTGAGCCCAAGCTGGACAAGCTTGAGGATGCATGCCGCAAGGCAGCTCGCGAGGTGCAACCGACAGCAGCAGCCTAGCCGCTGATTGAGTTCGTTCCCAAAAACAGAGAGGATATAGCCCCCGGGTTGGACACCGTTCCGCCAGGGGGCTTTCTCTTTTTGTGCAGTTAAAAAAGCACTTTCTAGGACACTTTTCTGCTGCCTTACTTCCCACCCCTGCATCATAAGCTCTAGTAACCGCACGCCACGAGTTTATAAGAAGTGTGCGCGGGTAGGTGAAAGTTCGAAAAATGCAAAGGAGAGTCTTGTGACTACAACGTATACACCCAAGAGAGCAACAAAGCCGCTACGCATTCTCATGCAAAATCGGTCGGCTACTTTTTCGGCCCGCGGCGGAGATACCGTGGTGCTGGAACGCTTGCGAGATGGGCTGATCGAGCGCGGCTGCTCAGTAACGGTGGATATCACGGGACAGGAAGACCCTAGTCGGTTTGACCTTGTTCATCTCTTTAACTTTGCCACGCCTGAAGGGACACGAGAGCGAGCAGGGGTAGCAGTAAATGCTGGAACTCCGTTTGTAGTGACCACTCTCTATGAAGAGATTCCCGAATTTCACAATCAATCTCAGGCGGTCGCTGGGCGGTTAAAAGAGTACGTCGCCCGGCATCAAGATAGATCGCTGTGGGAAAAGTATAAACTCAACCTTGCACTGATACCGCGCGCACCACGTTTCGACAACGAATGGACAGCTTCAAAGGCATCTGCGCTCTTCGTTAACGGAGAGAGTGAAAAGCGCGCCGTGGAACGCGATTATCCGCGTGCAAAAACTCCAACAGTAATACCGCTCGGGCATGAAGTGGGAGTTCGGGCGACATCTGAGGCATTTGAGAGAGAATACGGACTCCGTGATTTCGTGCTTTGCGTTGGCAGATTCGAGAGCCGAAAGAACCAACTAATGCTCCTCAAAGCACTTGAAAATTCGGATCTGACCGTCGTGTTTGTCTCAGGTGGATTCACCTATCAGCCGGATTACTCGCAAGCAATTCGGAACTTCAAGCGCAAAGGAAAGACAGTGGTGCTCGAGCGTCTCTCACCAGAGATGCTTGCTTCAGCGTATGCTGCGTGTCGCATCCATGTGCTGCCAAGCTGGTTTGAGCTGCCAGGTCTCGTTTCTTTAGAGGCAGCCTCTTATGGGAAGAATATCGTAGCTACTCGAACTGGTACAACTGCGGATTACCTCGGTGATACTGCATATTACTGTCTGCCATGGGATGAGGACTCGATAGAGGCAGCAGTAGCAGCAGCCTATTACGGACCCGTTAAGGCAGGCTTAACAGAGATGGCAGCTCGGTGGTCTTGGAACCAGACGATAGATGAAACGCTACGAGCGTATGAAGCAGTGCTGGGAATAAAGCCTCAGCAGGCTACTATTACGGAGAGCTATGTGAAGGAAACTGAAACAGTAAAGGCTCCTGCTGCACTATATGATATGTCGTCAGATGCAGCGCAGATGCAAGAATTTCTTGAGCGAGGAGAGCTCGCAGCTAAAGATGGGCAGTTTGAGACTGCTGTTAGGTTCTTGCTACAGGCTGAAAACCTCAATCCAACGAGTGCTCGAGTGCTAAAAGCGATTGGCGCGGTGTACCTCGCCACAAATGATGCGGCGAAGGCTCTTGGGTATTTTGAGCGTGCTGTTACGATAGCGCCTAACGACAGTAAGGTGCTTACGGGACGTGGGATGTGTGAGGTATTAACGAACAGATACGCAGCCGGTATGCCATACTTCGAGCGCGCACTAGAAGCGGATCCAACGCACCTTGTGGCGATTCATCAGCTGTTGCGCTGTGCGTACGAGACAAACAACTTGGATTCGTCCGAGCGAGTGCTAACAGCTTACCTTGATAGAAAGCCGCAAGACTATGCCATGCGCTTCTGTCTGGCGGGCTGTCTGTACCGTCAGGGCAAACACCAGCATTCGCTGCGTGAAGTGAGTCGAGTGATTGAGTTGCAGCCACAAGACGCTGCCGCTAATGACTTGAAGGCTCTCATCGAGCAAGCTCTCGCGGCTGCTTCGGTAACTACCGAGGACAATAAGCGGCCAGCTGTTAGTGCTTCGTTGAGTGAACTTAACCAATCGCTCACAGAGCTTTCAACAGCTATGAGTGAGTGGGAGGCTCCAAGGAGCGCTGCGGCCGCAACAGCAAACGCTGCCGATGCGCCCATACCAAGCTCGCAGCAGATAACAACTAAGCCTGTTGTTACAACACAGCCGGTCGTGCCCATTCAGACTGCCTCAGCAGAGGCAAACCCTGCAGATGGATACATTGAGTCTCGGCTCAATATGGTTGATGACTTGCGTCGAGACCGAAAAGTTGCGGAAGCGCGCAGAATATTTGAAGCAGTCCGAAATGCAATAGGTATGAGTGCGCGGCAGGCTTCATGGGCAAAATGCATTGAGGCTGAATTCTTGGTTCTTGATGGAGACCTAGTAACGGCCGAGGCGGTGTACAGTGAAGTTGTTGCTAAAGAGCCACGAAATGCTCGTGCTCTGTGCGGAAAGGGTGCTTTAGCGGGTGAGGGTCAGAAGTGGCAAGAGGCTCGACGGTTTTTTGAAGAGGCTCTTTCGTATCAGCCAAGCTATGATGTGGCTTTAGCAGGACTTGGTTTGTGTGAAATGGTAGAGAACAAGAGCGAGAGTGCCTTCGATCTCTTCCAAAAAGCCGCCAAGGCAAACCCCGAAAATCAGCGTGCATTGTTTGGCGTGCTGCAGGTAGGATATCCTCTCAAGCGCTATAGAGAGATAGAGGAGCTGCTGGTCAGCTACCTAGATCTGCATCCAGCAAATGTTGATATGTTATACTCTTTTGCAGGCGTTCTCTTTGCTCAGGGTAAGCTGCAACAGGCACGGATGGAGGTAGAGAAAATCCTCTTGTTCGAGCCAACTAATTCACGGGCACTTGAGTTACGCAAGGTTATAGAGACCGATAAAACCACTACAGTTACAGTTACGCATAA
>JBIKWG010000168.1:0-6460 GCA_044356425.1 Bdellovibrionota bacterium
TAGCAATCTCTTTTTCGCAGCCAAACGCAGCCTCTTCGAACTTAACTTCGAGGTCATACCGAAGATCGTTTCCAGCGCGACCACGCCCACCTCGGCGCGATCCTCCACCAGCCTGCCCTCCAAAAAATGAGCTAAATATGTCACCAAAGATATCCTCAAACCCCGAGAAGTCTGCGCTCTGAAAACCTCCAGCGCTCTGATCTACGCCGGCATGACCAAAGCGATCATAACGACTGCGGCTCTCTGCATCACTAAGTACTGAGTAGGCTTCTGTTGCCTCTTTGAACTTCTCTTCGGCTTCTTTGTTGCCAGGATTCTTGTCAGGGTGGAACTCCACCGCCTTCTTGCGGTATGCCTTCTTAACTTCATCGGCAGAGGCGCTTTTGCCTACACCGAGCACCTCGTAATAATCACGCTTCGACACTATATCCCCTTACTTCGATCTTTTCCTGTTTTCGACTGCCTCTAGCGGATGCCCCGCTCTCTCGATCCCGCTGGCACTATACAATAAAAGCCGGGGCTTATGAACCTCTCCTAAGAGAACTGTCCATAAGCCCCGACTTTTATTGATTTCCGGCCTTTTTAATCAAGGGTATAGCGCCCTATTTGTTGTCGCGAACCTCCTCATAATCCGCATCAACAACATCCTCCTTAGCCTCAGAGGCTCCGTCAGCGGCACCCTCTGCACCCGCTGCGCCTGCCTCAGCTTCAGCGGCACGCTTATAGGCCTCCTCAGAGAGCTTATGGCTCGCCTTCTCAAGAGCTGTGTAGGCTGTCTTAATTTTGTCAGCATCACCTGACTCAAGAGCCTTTTTAGCATCCTCGACCGCAGTATTAACGCTGCCCTTCAGATCTGCTGAAACCTTGTCAGCTAGGTCAACCAGGGTCTTCTCGGTAGCATAAACAAGGGTATCGAGCTTATTCTTCTCTTCGACAACTTCGCGACGCTTACGATCTTCATCTGCATGCAGCTTAGCATCAGTTACCATGCGCTCAATCTCTTCCTTTGAGAGCCCTGAGCTTGATGTAATGCGAATGGACTGCTCTTTGCCGGTTCCCTTATCCTTGGCAGACACTGATACGATACCGTTAGCATCGATATCAAACGTAACCTCGATCTGCGGCACCCCACGCGGCGCTGCAGGAATTCCCTCCAGCTCAAAGCGTCCCAGCGCCTTGTTGTCCCCAGCCATCTCGCGCTCTCCCTGCAGCACATGAATCGAAACTGCGGGCTGATTGTCCGATGCTGTTGAGAAGACCTGCGACTTACGGGTAGGAATCGTCGTATTCTTTTCAATAAGCTTCGTAAATACACCACCGTATGTCTCAAGGCCGAGACTGAGTGGTGTCACGTCTAGCAGAAGAACATCCTTTACATCACCCTGAAGTACACCAGCCTGAACTGCAGCACCGATAGCAACCGCTTCATCTGGGTTAACGCTCTTCGATGCCTCTTTTCCGAAGATCTCCTTAACGCGGGCTTGAACGGCGGGCATACGCGTCATACCACCGACAAGAATTACCTCACCAATGTCGCTGGCTTTAAGACCAGCATCGCGCAGCGCTGTCCGGCAAGGGTCCTCAAGTCGACGCAGAAGGTCTGAGCACAATGCCTCAAACTTTGCGCGCGTTATCTTTAAGTTAAGGTGCTTTGGCCCAGAAGCATCTGCCGTGATAAACGGAAGATTGATATCCGTCTCCATCGAAGAAGAGAGTTCATGCTTCGCTTTCTCAGCAGCCTCTTTTAATCGCTGTAGAGCCATAGTGTCATTTCTGAGATCGATTCCCTGGTCCTTCTTAAACTCGTCAGCCAGATAACCTACGAGTATAAGATCGAAATCCTCTCCTCCGAGGAAGGTGTCGCCGTTAGTTGACTTAACCTCAAACACACCATCACCGAGCTCTAAGATAGATACATCGAAGGTACCTCCACCGAGGTCGAACACTGCAATCGTCTTCTCATGCTTCTTATCAAGGCCGTACGCGAGGGCGGCTGCTGTCGGCTCGTTAATAATACGAAGCACGTTTAAGCCAGCAATTTTACCTGCATCCTTCGTTGCCTGACGCTGTGCATCGTCAAAATAAGCAGGCACCGTTATCACCGCATCAGTCACCTTATCGCCAAGATAATCCTCTGCTGTCTGCTTCATCTTAGTGAGAATCATCGCTGATATCTCTTGGGGGCTCTTCGCCTCACCCTTGAGCTTCACCCAGGCATCGCCATTTGGAGCACCTGTAATCTCATACGGTAGCACCTTCTTGGCTTTCTCTACCTCAGGAGACTCAACCCTTCGGCCGATCAGGCGCTTTACCGCAAAAATAGTGTTCCTTGGATTCGTCACCGCCTGCCGCTTTGCGATCTGACCTACAAGACGCTCGCCAGCATCATTGGCACCCACTACAGATGGAGTTGTACGGCTACCCTCACTGTTAGCGATTACTGTGGGGCTTCCACCTTCCATAACCGCTACGCACGAGTTTGTTGTTCCTAGGTCAATTCCAATTACTTTTCCCATATTCACTCCTAGCTAAAAATCTCTCTATCTCAATTTTTTATTAACTCTACTAAATCTTTCTTCAACTTTTGAGGTAACGTTCAAGCCTATGCCGCATCACCCGATGAGGCCACAACCACCTCGCCCGGGCGGATTAGTTTATCTTTGTAGAAATAAGCCTTCCTAAGCTCGCCAATTATTGTGCCCGGCTTTGCATCCGACCCGGGCACTCTACTGATAGCTGAGTGCTTTTGAGGATCAAACAGACTTCCGACGCCAGATTCACCGCGAATCTCCCATTTACCCAACCGCTCAAGAAAGACTTTGTGGGTCATCTCTAGTCCGGTTTTCAGCTTCTCTGGATCGGCTGATGCATGATTGAGAGCCAGCTCCAAATTGTCGACTACCTCAAGTAGGTCCACCACCACGCGCTCCCCTTGATATTTAAGTAGCTCAGACTGCTCCTTCAGGGTGCGGCGCTTAAAATTTTCGAACTCCGCCATCAATCTGAGGTAACGGTCTTTAGTCTCAGCAAGCTCGTGCTGAAGCGCTGTTTTTTCGACATCTCCTTGCCCCTCTGATGTGCCACAACAAGCCCCTTCAACTACCTGATTTACCTCAGATTCTACCCCTTTTTGCGCCTCGTCGTGTGTCATGTCTGCTCTACAAAAACAACCCAGGGCTTACAATAGCTACCTGGTCAATCCGTCTTCTTCGGTAACCGCTCGTAATAAACGGCCAACCTCTGTCTATCGTGAAAACTTTTCTAAGCATGCTATAAACACTGTCAAAGGCTTTTTCAATGTCCCAGACCCCACAGAACGAAATTAACCCCTTAAAACAGATCGACCAACTCAAGCGTGGCGAAGAGCTCAGTACGCCTGCCCTGGTTCTCAGAATCCAACCCTTTAAAGAGAGCGACCTGATAGCACACATACTAAGTCCCTACCTAGGAAAGCTATCCGTGATTGCTCGTCATGCACGCGGCAGTCGCAAACGGTTTCCAAGCTCTCTCGATTTATTTGATCGAGGAATCGCTCGAATAACTCTGGAAAAAAGCAGGGGGCTCGCTGTCAAGGAGTTCACCCCCTCGCATTCGCTAAAACGAGTGCGGGAGGACCTTGATAAGCTGACCTTAGCATCCCTGCTGTGCGAAGCCTTTGACCGAGTGCTTCAGGAAGACGATCACCAAGGCGCGGCCGAGAACTTTGAAGTCCTCGACCTCTCTCTAAATGCCATCGATGAAGCACCTGATGTAAAAATTGCACTTCGGGCAACTTTTGTTGCGCTATCAAATTTGGTGCGCCAGGCGGGTATCTCAGATTTCACCGACCTTGCACCAAGCAAGAAAGCTCTTGAGGCAGCGCTAATCGCGATTGAAAAGTTTACCGATCGGCCTCTCATCACAAAACAAACTCTCGCTCCGCTAATTGAGAAAGCAGCCGCTACGGCAGCTATAGAGAACCCCGAGCTACGCTAGTATCATGAAAAGATCTTGTATTACGGCCGCCTCGATACTCTTCAGTTTTTTTCAGGCAACGCTAAGCGCTGCTGATGCGCCCTGCACCCCAATTAATCGCCCCGCTCTTATTCGATCAACTCTCGCTTCCGCTGGTTTCTTTGCCAATCTCCGAAACGCGCCATACTCAGTATCTTTTCAGATTAATCAGATACTTTCAGAAGCGCGTCACGCTCGGAGTGAACTACTAGCCCGAGAGCTTATATGCAGACACAGCTGCAAAGATGCCGTACCTGCTATGATTCTGCGTTCAACACCTCACCAAACGCTCCTTGATTACGATGAATTTCAGCGATGCGAAGAGCTGCGCCAAAAAACCAGTCAGACACCTATCACCTTCTCGCAGCGTAGATTCGCAACCGCACAAGATGCTCAAGAATGGTTTGAAGATCTTACACAGGGGGATGGACCTGACGGTGAGGAACTTTACAAGCTTTGCCCCGGTCGATGTAGCCCTGAATATACATCCACTGAATATCTAGACCACAATTCAGTTGTAACCTCTGTCAGCGCTGTGTGCGGCCACGCCCGAGACAAAGCTGATGACCACTATACAATCTCAGCATCAATTGTTTGGATCTGCCTCTCCAAGAGCTCTTAAGTTTACCTGAGAAACTATCTTTATAGCAGCACGCCCGCGCTAAAATACCTATTCAGGAGAGGGCTCAGAATACGGTAGTCCCGTTTGCATACTCATGTCATCTCAGGTATCCATAAACCAACAACGATTGTCGAGATTGATAGGCATGTAATGATTTCGCACGAGTCTCAATCCTTCGGAGAAGCACCGCACTCTAAAAAGTCTAACGTTCCAGGCAGCTCAGAGCCCGCTCAGGTTCAACGATTAGTCACAACTCCTACACACACTACTAAAGGATCTAATGCTCAAAGCGCGCGCCCTTCAAACAAACTGAACGGCTTAACCCCTGAGGCTAGAAATAAGGCACTTACCACCGCTCTCACCGCTCAATTAACTGATATAGGGGCTGCCAAACGGGCAACGAGAGCTCTCATAAATGAGGCTTGTCCTGAACTTGTTAATAAACGCCGCTGGTTATTAGCGACTGATTTTGCCGAAAAAGCTATAACTCCTCTACTGATGTCTATTGTCGCCAGCTCTGGCCCTGATCGAAATACAATTGCTGCCCTCGCAGGGATCCTTGTCGCAGGGCTCTTCTTCTCTCGGTTACGCCAAGAACGACGTGAGACCCAACAACTGATCGGCGCCAAAATATGGGGCGCGCTCTTGAAAAAATGTGCAACCCAAGCAAGCAGATTAAATTTTAGCGACCGCGGTGAACGGACAATCCAAGCCGCACTCTCTGATATAGGCCAGGATTTTGGCTCTGCGGGAACAGCCTTCTTGAATAGCCTATTTGATAAGCAGGCCGCCTGGCCCGCGATCACAGGCAGCTTGGTCGGTATAGTAATGTCGGCTTGGAGCCACCCTGCCTCGTGGGGATACAACCTTACGGCTGTAGCGATCGTTGCCACAGGAGCCGCTTTGACGTTGCCTGTAGAGGCTAAGAAGAAGTCCCTCAACCAACAAATTGAGAGCGAAATGGTCGGGCACAGAAAAGTCGTCTTCAATCCACTATACTGGTTCTGTCAGTCCAAA
The DNA here is from genome assembly GCA_044356425.1 of Bdellovibrionota bacterium. GTDB lineage: Bacteria > Bdellovibrionota_C > UBA2361 > UBA2361 > OMII01 > OMII01. The sequence continues at coordinate 5,633 of JBIKWG010000168.1, forward strand.
ACTGCTCAGCAGCTCGGCGTGGCCGTTCAGAGCACTTTTCCCGAAGAGCACATGAACGCCAGGGTAGGAGAGATGACTGAAAAGCACATTGTAAACCGAGGAAAAGTTTTCAAATTAGAGAGGACGTCACTACTCATTAACAGTCTGACCACTGGGGGCGCAGCTTTATTTTTACTCTACAACTGGTTTAAGGGCACTGTGCCAACTGAGACCCTAGCCGGGTTTACCGTTGGAGTTACGGGCTTTCAATTTGCAGTATGTTCCTTGATTGAGAGCAGCAGCAAGGTCCATGAGGCCGCGATGAAAGCCAATAAGACGCTTGGCCTCGCTGAGCATTGGAAAAAAGTTAGCGAGGCATATGGGATTAACGAGCGTGTGTTTACTCCGGCAGAGATAGCTGAATGGAAAGCGAAACTAAAGGGAAAAGACATCGACTTTGTGCTTTCCGATATCATGGTCAAGAAAGACAACAATCCCCAAGACGAAACTATCCTCAATGTTCAAGGCTCCATCACTATTAAAGCGAATACTCTAACTGGGATAGTTGGTGAATCAGGTGCGGGAAAGACCACATTTGTGAGTGTTTTAATTGGAACCTTGAAGCCCACCGCAGGAGTTGTTTCTATCCACGTTGATGGCAGCAGTTATCGTCTCTCTGATATACCGCTAGAAGCGCTGCACAACGAGATCGGATACAGCGAACAAGATGGCTTCCAGGGAGACGGTATTGGAGTAAAGAGATATATTAATTTAGGTGCGAATGAACACGATAGCTCTCGCAAGCTAGCACCTGAAAAAGCGCTTGAAATAGCACAAGTCAAATTTCTA
>JBIKWG010000058.1:0-13465 GCA_044356425.1 Bdellovibrionota bacterium
ACCATCTGCAGCTCGACACAACAGTAATCGGAAATAACAACTCCTTCAGTGGCGGCGAAAAAAGTCGCCTCAAGGTCGCACAGGTTTTAGTCGGCAACCGAAAAACTTTGATATGGGACGAACCGCACACCGGATTGGACAACTCTAATAAGGGAGAGATTCTCAAACTTATTTTCGAAAAATATCGTCGATCAAAGACACAGATCTACATCTCACACGACTTAAGTGGCTTTGACCAGTGCGACCAGATAATCGTTATTGAGCGCGGAAAAGCTGTGATGTCTGGAACCGCAGCAGATATGAAAAGGCTCAGCTCACACTACCAAAGCCTTATAGCCATAGCTGGCGAACATCCTGTACCTACTATCTGGAACAAACCCCGCGCGGGAGCGGACGATTCAATGGATCAGCTGACCTTGCCGGGGTTGTAGAAGAAATACGGTGGTTCGCTAGCTGAGGGCCTTGGCGGAGCCCAAAGGATACAGCGATTTTCTCTTGCATCTAGTGGCAACCGCACCCCGATCCACATGCCTTCTTAGCAGGGCCTGATGACGCACTGGTATCTGAGCTTGAGGTGCTTGATGATGAAGTGGATGAAGAGCTCTCTTTTGAGCTACTGCTTGACGGTGTGCTACCTGAATATCCATCTTTGTACCATCCACCACCCTTGAGGTGAAAAGCAGAAGCTGACACAGCTTTGGTTACCGCTGTTGTTTTACCCTTCTCTTTGCAGGTCGGGCAGTGCTTTAGGGTCTTGTCACTGAACTTCTGTATTACTTCAAATCGTCCACAGGTCGGACACTCGTACTCGTACAGTGGCATACAACTCTATCTCCCCCTCTCTCTATTCCTCTCTTAACGTGCAGTATCTCTCAAACATGAGGTAGCTCAACTTCTTGTAGGGTACAGGATTTACTAACCCTTGTCGCTGGAGCTCTTCAATATAAATATTTGCAGATCCTGATAATCACTCGTCGTATAAAATTCAACCACAGCGTGACCAGGTAGGGACAAAAATCAGGGCGCACAAGGCGCTAGCATAACTTGTTGTTTTAACTGCCCTCTAGGATAACAACGACTGTCCTTGTGCATCGATTTTGCTTCGGATTTTCTAAATTGCGATACGAATTGGCAAAAAGAAAAGGCCTGGTGGCAAATGCCGCCAGGCCAGAATCAAGATAACTACTTGAAACAAAGCAATATATTAAAGCAAGACCTTGGCTACTAGTGCCAGCGAATCAGATTGAAACGACAATTTCGTTTCGTACCTGAGTTACTCCGGGTGCCATCCAAGCCGCGCTCTCCACCTCTTTTCGCTCGGCCCACGACCGTACCTGACCCTTAAGCGTTACCGTGCTATCGGCAGACTCAACCTCGATGCTGCGAGCCTCAACGTCGGCATACCGATGCAGGGCTGCCTTAATCTCAGAGAGCACTTCCTTCGCCTTAATGTGGGGCGACACTGCTATCCTATTGGAAACTCCCTTAACTCCTACCAGCTTTTCAACGGCCTTCTCAGCAGCTTCGCGTTGATAGTTCCAGTCAACAGACCCCTCTAACGTTACCCAGCCCTTAGAGACAGTGAGCTTAAGCTTTTCGTCGGGAACGGCAGCATCCCACTTCAGCGCATGCAACGCAGCGGTCGCTATATCTGCATCCGTTTTCTCGGTTGAAGTTGGTAGATGAACTTCGATGTCATTTGCAACCGCACGAACGCCGGCTACGCGCTTGCTTATTCGCTCGGCATTTTGCTTCTGAAAATACGTTGGAACACTGCCTGTAAGCGTCACGACGCCAGATGATGCCGCTACACCTATTTTTGATGCATCAACACTCGGATCCCATCGTAAATCATCTAATACATCTTGCTGGAGCTGTTTGTCGGTTTTCATACATTTCCCTTACACTTCTTGTTATCAAAACAACGTGACTTAATGCGCAGCTAAAAGCAGCGGCGAGACAAAACGGATGAGCTCCCGCTCACCAGCTGATTTCGCTACCTCGACAGCACTAACAGTTGGGCCGACCCGTTCAACCCGAATCGCCGAGGGATGCGAAATGACATGCTCTTGCTGTCTGCACGACACAATCACCGCATCGTCGTGTGGATCGTAACTTACACCATGAAGCTGCCAGAGCCTGCTCTGATGAACCTCCCCCGCGATTGAAGAGAGTGTTATATCAACCCCCTTACCCTTGAGACTTGAAGAGACCGAATCAAAGAACTCTCGCCACATATTTTTTTCGATACCTTGTGCGTTTGAATCTACTGCCATGCATCCCTCCGATTTCTCTCTTACCGCCCCATAGTTACAAGCTGATCACGAGCAAATCGCAAAACATCCTCATACGTCATTATGCCGCGTAGCTGTTCGTTGCTATCAACAACCAAGAGGGCTCCAATCCGGTTCTCGAGCAGGATATCGATCGCCTCATCAACCTCAGTGCTTGGATCTACTGAGAAAGGCTTGCTCTGCATCACCTGCTTAAGCGTCTGCTGCTTCCGTGCATGCTCAACGGCGGTTTCACCGCGAGAAAGAAACTGCTCAGGCATGTAGAGACGAAGATCTCTATCACTTACTATGCCTACCACCTGCCCACGCTCTGTCACTGGAATATGACGAATTGACTCACGCTCCATGAGGTCACTCGCATCGAGGATGGAGCTCCGCGAATCAAGGCAGGTAACCGTGCGTTGCATTATCTCATTAACTTCCATAGTGCGTGCATAGTACGGCCACGCGAACTACTTCAGGTATGATGTAGCTTTGAGAGCAGCTGTGTCACTTAGAGGAGGTGCTTACAATGCGGCGTCTACTTTAGCCCGCTAACTATCTGCTTGAGGTCAAGGACCTGCTGCGCCGAATAGCCCTGATTTGCAGACCACACAATCTGCCCAGCCTTATCGAGGAGCACTGCGTATGCACTGCGCGGCCGCTCATTACCCAGCGCTGCGATGATTTTAGAAGCATCCTCATACACGGTTACAACCGAAGCCCAATCCTGCTTAGGAATACCGCTGCGCATGCCGTTATCGATGAACTGCTGCACCATCTGCGGCACCATCCCAGCTATTGTTGGAACCTCAACAATCTGAACCGGAACATCTGCCTGTAACAGGCCCAAGATCCAACGATCGATATCAAATTGGGCTTTCTGCTCATACCCGATCAGCAGAAGCGTTGTCTTGCCGAGATATGAATCAGGAATAATCACTGCAGTTTTGTCGAGGCTGCTGCCCTGCACTGTCGGAAAAGGCTTGTTGGTAACACTTGCTGGGGCTTTTACGGTTGAACTGCACGCTAGCAATAGAGCAGAAGAAATAATGAGGCCCATCAATAGTTTCATTTGTGTTACTTTCATTATGTCGTAGTTGTCAGACGAGGATAGAGTGCCACTACGACAGATGATAAACAAGCACTCTCCTTGTTTGCCTCCAACATGTTTTTCGCTACAGTGCTCGGCGCGAAGGCCGACTATTCTTAGTCCAAAGGCTCCATATGCGATTAGATGTACCTGTATTAAACGCGCTCTGTATCAGCATCTTACTCTGCTCAATAGCAGCTAGCCACGCTGAGTCTAAAATCGGTGTCCTGGCCGGCTTCTCTGGTGTTAGTGCTCAATACGGCCATGCTTATCGAACAGGTATTGAGCTTGCACCCCGCAAAGATGGTTACTCGTTTATCTTTGAAGACGATCAGTTTCTGCCCGCAAAAACACTCGCTGCCTTCACTAAGCTAGTCACCCTGGATAAGATCTCAAGCGCATTTATTGGTGACACCGTAACGGCCCAAGCCGTGGCACCCGTCGCAAAGCGTCACAAGATACCACTCTATGTATGGGCATCGAGCTCCTTTGAAGCTCACGGCAACCCGCTCGTTACCCGACTGTGGAGCACTGACAAAGAGGATTTTGATTTTGCAGTACGAGACCTCAAGAAGCGAAACGTATCACGGATCGCGCTCTTTACGGCAACCCATACCTACGCGGACAGCTGGGGGAAATACATCGCTGCCAACTTTCCAGGAAGCGTTCAGCAGAGCTTTGATCTCGATCAGCCACTTTTTCAGGCAGAGATATTACGAGCTACCAGGGGCGAATTCGACGCAATCGGTCTATGTCTTAATTCGGGACAGATCGGGCTTTTCGCCCGTCAGCTTCGGCAGCTTAAGAAAACAACAACGCTCTTTGCCTGCCATTTTGTTGAGAGCAGCGCTGATAGTGATGCCGCTTTAGGAGCCCTTGATGGTGTGTTTTTTACCGCGCCACAGGTGTCTGCTGAATTTCGTGAGCGGTATGTAAGGCTCCGTGGCACCACTGATCACATCTTTTCTGCGGCGGTTTTTCACACAGCCGCCCTCTTAGCAACTGAACAGCCTCGCGAGCCATTTGCACTGGTCGGAACACGGCGAATAGCCTTGCCAGACGGCAGCAGCTACATATCATTTCCGTTTACTCGGTATCGGTTCCACGGCTCTGAGATTCGGGAAGAGCAGTAACCGAGCTACGCTCACCGAAGAGCGCTGTCCCGACCCGCACAATATCTGCTCCCTCTTCAATTGCTACCGAGAAATCAGCAGACATCCCCATGCTCAACTTAATTGCCCCATGCGAGAAGTGCGCACCGCACCCAGAGGCAATTAGCCGTTCACGTAGCCTGCTCATGCGAGCAAAATCACCACGCGCCTCTTCTGGATCTTCAAAGAATGCCGTAATTGTCATGAGCCCCTCTAGGACCAAAGACTCTGAGTGCTGAGAAGCACTGGTGATGCCCTCTATAATTGACTCTTCGGTAAAGCCGCTTTTAGCCGGGTCATTTGAGATGTTTACCTGCAGCATTATGCGCTGACGCTTACCGATCCGGGCAGCTTCAGTTGCAATTAATTTTAGGACTTTTAATGAATGTACTGACTGAATCAGGTCAAAGAGCATGACCGCATCCCGCACCTTATTACTTTGCAGCGGACCCTGCAGATGAAGCTCGTCATACTTCTCAGGGATCAGATCAAGAGCAGTCTTTTTCTCTTTTACCTCACGAACATAATTTTCGCCGAAGAGCACCCGCTGGCCCAGTGCGCGCGCCTCTCTCGCAAGCTCCTGCATCTCAGACACCGTCTTAGTCTTTGAGACAGCGACAAGGGCTATCGATTGGGGACTGCGCCCTGAGCGCTCGGCCGCTTCGCGTATCACCTGCATAACGCAACGGTATCGCTCAGCTATGGTCGACATAGTGGCATCCTATGAAAGAGCCCCGACTTCAGCCAATGTAACCATGAGAGATGATATATTGAGCCCTACAACATTCGAATACGATCCGTTAATGCTCTCAACAAACTGCAGCCCCAAACCTTGGATAGCATACGAACCAGCCTTATCCATCGGCTCGCCTGTTGCCACGTACTGCGCAATTTCAGCATCACTCATGGGCCGCATCTTCACCGTCGTTACATGCGACCAGACACGCTCAAGTGCCTTCTCTTTGTGAAGAACAGCGATTCCACCCCACACTTCGTGGGTAGTGCCCTGAATCAAGGCTAACATGCGACAGGCATCCTCAACCGACTCCGGCTTGCCCAGAATCTCGCCTCCCACTGCTACGGTAGTATCTGCACCGATGACGAAGGAAGCCTGCTCGGAATCCGCTACAGCCGAGGCCTTTATTTTTGCCAATCGCTCAACCATCTCCCGCGGTCCTTCACCTTCAATCGGAGTCTCGTCACAGCCAGATACAACGATTGAATAAGACACCCCTGCTTGCGCGAGGAGCTCTTTACGTCGCGGTGACGAAGACGCGAGAATGATGCTGCTAGTCAGATCTGCCATAATCGCTCTATGCGCTCCTTTTAAAGCACTCGCGGTAAGTCCCAAGCAGAACAGCGAGCAATGCATGATGCAGGGACCGCTGCGCTGATGATTGAACTGTCTCAGCAACCGTTGCTTCAACAAGCCACTGTCGAGCATCAACGCGGTTACACGAAATCGCTGTTGCGCCGAGCTGCTCTAGCAGCTCAATACACTCATCAACCGAGGGAACCCAGAAGAAATGATGCGTGTGATCCTCCGGTAATGGCGAGGAGGTCCCGGCAGTCAGCGATAACAGCTTTGCACCGGGAAGCACCTGGAACTCCTCGAACCCCAGATCGGCAAAGCCGCGGGCTACGACATCACCCACCTCAAAACGGGGCTGTAATCCCCACGTCTTTAGCTCATTTCCTATTGCGAACTGCTCGCGAGTAAACCACATGTCAATAATATCCGATCAGCTAATCTGCGTTCGTTTGCATGCGATCAAGCATCTCAACATTTGATGTTCCGCCTTCCACAACCGTCATCTCAGATACCTTAGTCAGACGAGCTTTTTCGTGAAACTCCTTCAACGACAGAACACCAACGTTGCACATTGTTGACCGAAGCTTAACGAGAGATATCTCAACTTTCTCTGAAAGCGGTCCCGAATAGGGAACGTACGCATCTACGCCCTCTTCAAATACCAGTCCGGCTGTCTCGCTCTGCTTGTAGCGCTGCCAGTTGCGGGCCCTATTTGAACCCTCTCCCCAATAGGGCTTGTAGAGCCGCCCCTTGTAGCTAATCTTTGCTGTTGGGCTCTCTTCCGTCATTGCAAAATATTTACCCTTCATCACAAAGTCAGCACCCATAGCCAAAGCGACGATCATCTGGGTGTCGGTATTTAACCCGCCATCTGAACAGATTGGGATATAGATACCCGTCTCTTTGAGGTATCTATCACGCTCACGAGCTACATCCATTATAGCACTAGCCTGTCCGCGACCGATTCCCTTCTGCTCTCGGGTGATACAGATGGAACCACCACCAATGCCAACTTTTACAAAATCTACCTGGGCCTTCTCTACCATATAGCGGAAAGCATCTGCCGAAACGATATTACCGCCGCCAAGTACTATGGAATCGCCGAACTTCTTGCGTAAGTTTAAAGACGCCTCTGCTTGCCACTCACTGTATCCATCAGACGAATCCAGACATAGACAATCAACGCCCGCCTCGACAAGTGCTGCAGCCCGCTCCATATAATCGTAGGTGTTAAGCGCCGCACCGACAAAGAGTCGCTTACGCGAATCAGTCAGCTCTAGTGGATAGGAGTGGTGATCAAAGTAATCTTTGCGAAAAACAAGCGAGCGCAAATTACCCTGCGTATCGACTATTGGGAGACACTCCTTCTTGTTCTTCCACAAGAGGTTAGTCGCCTCCTGCAACGTAACCCCCTCTTCAGCCAAGACTAGCCGCTCTAATGGCGTATAGAAGCCCTCTACGCACTGCGAGAGATCGTCCTTAAACTCCCAAAAGTCTTTACTGGTTAGAAGGCCAACGAGCTTCGAATTGCGAGAGCCATCAGCGGTAATTGCGATAGTTGAGTGCCCGGTTTTCCGACGAAGATTCAAGGCGTCTTGAAGGGTAGCTGTTGGTGGTAAATTTGAATCAGAGTCGACAAAACCTGCCTTGTGCTCCTTTACCTTTCGCACCATCGCAGCCTGTGATTCGATCGATTGAGAGCAGAATATAAATGCGCAGCCTCCCTTTCTCGCAAGAGCGATCGCTAGCTCTGGCCCTGAAACTGCCTGCATTGCCGCTGACACGAATGGAGAGTTAAGTGCGGCCTTCATCCCCTCACTCGGTCGGTATCGTTGTATTGGTGTCTTTAACGAGACGTTACCTGGCACATGGTCTCTCGTGGTAAGACCGGGCAGCAGTAGGTACTCGTGAAATGTGTACGACACATCGTCTATGATTACTGCCACAGAACCTCCTCGTAAAGATGTAGGGTGATAGCGACTAAGTCCACATGTAGCGAGTAAGAACTCAGTGCAGAAAAGCCGACTGCTGAATAGCTTTTCGAGAGATTAGCCTAACCGACGACAATTTTCAAACAGGCTATTTTTGTGGCCATAATCACGCAACGCCCCTCTTCCAAGCCACGTAAAATCGAGGGCCGAGCCGGCAGCGTCTGTGCTCTAGCATAACGGCAAGCAGCACCTGCAGAGACGAGGCTGAATAGCGGCTACTTCGGCCGAAACATCATGCGGCGCATACTTACTCCCTGCACTATGCCCAATCCAAACATGAGCGATAACATTGAGGAACCTCCGTAACTTACAAGAGGAAGCGGAATACCAACAACCGGCATTAAACCAATCACCATGCCTATATTGATAAAGACATGCGCAAAGAACTGAATTGTCACCCCGATGGTCACCAAACAAGCAAAGAGGTCTCTGCTGCGTTGCGCTATCCGCAACATTACAGATATCAATCCATAGAAGAGCGACAGCATGAGAACGCACCCTACAAACCCCCACTCTTCAGCTAAGACAGAGAAAACAAAGTCGGTAGTATGTTCAGGTAAGAACTCTAACTGCGTCTGCGTGCCCTGCCGGTAGCCCTTACCTAGAAACTCACCAGAACCCACCGCAATCTTCGATTGGGTAATGTGATACCCACTGCCCTGGGGATCCGCCTCAGGGTCAAGCAATACAAGGACTCGTCGCTGCTGATAGTCGTGCAGCATGTGCCACGCTGGATAAGCGCATACTGCTACAAGAAGTATCGTCGTAATTAACGTCTTGGGGCGCACACCTACGAAGAGGATTTGACCAACTCCAACGATTCCAAGCGACAGTGCTGTGCCAAGGTCAGGTTGCTTCATAATGAGCCCCATCGGAATTGCGATATATGCCAGGGGTATAAGCAAGTTTTTAAAAGAGTAAAGATCTCCATCTTTAGGAGGCGACTTAGCAAGTACCCGCGCAACCGTTAGTAATAGCCCTAACTTCATAAACTCTGCCGGCTGCAAATTGAATCCTCCGAGATCCAACCACCGCCGTGAACCATTAACAACCACCCCGAAACTTGATACGGCGACTAACAGCAGCAGACCGATCCCATACAGTGCAAATGCGTACCGATGAAGCACGTGCGTGGGAATGCTCATCCCTATCGCCATCACTATCAGACCAAGCACGAAGTACACAGCTTGCTTCAGACACGCGGCACTGCCAAATTCGACTTGCATCAGGCCGAACAGATCAACGCTCGACTCATCGTCATATCCTGCGCTGTAAAGAACAATTATGCCGCAAAGCGGAATAAACAGAGTCAGCGCAAACAACGCCACATCAAAGTGCGACAACAAGCGGCGATCAATCTTGAGCACGGTCCCTCCGTTGGTCTGCTGTCACTTTTACCGACTCTGACTTCCCTTTTGGTTCAGCGGTATCAACACCAAAGTAAGCGGCCATAACCTCGCGCGCGATCGGCGCAGCAATTGAACCGCCATGACCGGCACTCTCTACAAGTGCAACCACCACGATCTCTGGCTTATTAGCAGGGGCATATCCAGCAAACCAGGCATGGTCCTCGTTGCGAGCACGGGCTTCACGAGAAGCAGCTTGCGCGGTGCCTGTTTTTCCTGCTACCGCGATGCCACTAGTTTTAGGAAGCGCCGCTTTGTGCCCGGTGCCACGCACGTCTTCAACAACACCTAACATCGACTTCTTGGCCTGCTCAAGTATAGCTGGCTCTATGTCTAAAACACGAACTGCCTGCGGTTCGATCGCAGATTGCTGTAGCTCTCTTCCATCTGATGCCACTATCTTCTTAACTACGATCGGCTTCAAAAGTTTGCCGCCGTTCACCACTGCAGCCATCGACGCTGCAAGCTGAATCGGCGTAGTGGTGATCGCACCTTGCCCGATCGCTACCGGCAGCGTCTCGCCAGGATACCACTTTTGGTCTTCCTTCTTCTTAAAATACCGCTCTTTCCAGGCTGTCGATGGAATTAAGCCGGGATTCTCTTCGCTTAAATCTATTCCAGTTTGTTCGCCCAGTCCGAAGATGTCATGTGCGTAGTGATAGATCCGGTCAACGCCGAGACGCTGCCCCACTGTGTAAAAATAGACATCACAACTCTGAACAATCGCATCGAAAAGATTCGTAGAGCCGTGCCCAGAATGTTTATGGCACTTAAATGAGCGCCTACCGAACTGCAAAAAACCAGGGCAGAATGTCGTCTCACTCGGACCCATTACGCCCTCTGACAACGCTGCAATCGCAACAAATATCTTGAATACTGAGCCCGGAGGATACGCCCCCTGAATAACCCGATTCGAAAGCTTGTTGTTCGTTGAATCAACTAGATCAGCCCAGGTCTCTTTAGATATCTCGGACGTAAAGAGGGCAGGTTCAAAATGAGGAGCTGACGCCATCGCCAAGACTTCCCCGGAGCGCACATCTAGCGCTACTACAGCCCCACGTTTACCCTCAAGCGCTTTATCTGCAACCTCTTGCATCTTGCGGTTAATAGTGAGAGTGACATTACTTCCCGAGATCTCTTGCTTATGAAACCCTTCACCGATCTTGTTGCCAGAAGCATTTACAATGACAGCCTGGGCGCCACGCTCACCTTGTAGATAACGTTCAAGCTTTGATTCAATCCCGTATTGCCCGATAAGCTCGCCCGACCGATATCCGCTATACAGCGGACTCTTTAATTGTTCACTGTTAATCTCTCGAATATAGCCGATGAGATGGGCAGCAAGGGCCCCATGCACGTAATCTCTGGTCGGAACAACACTAACGATAATTCCGGGAAGCCTATGACGCTGTGCCTCAACTAAAGCGACCGTATCACGCGATACATCGCGCATTAATATTTTTGCTTCAAAACGCCTACGCTTATTCTGATTGGCTAGTCGCTCGAGCAAAACAGCCGGCTCTTCGCTCACGATCTCCGCTAGCGCTCGAACTGTTTGACGAGGATCCGGGCTATCTTCAACCACTAAATCGATATTAAAAGAGGGCCTATTCCTCACTAGCACCTCTTCATTCCTGTCAAAAATCAACCCTCGCGGGGGTGGAATGAAGATGGTCCTGAGTCGATTATTCTCTGAGCGATCGCGAAAGAACTCCCCCTTTACAATCTGCAGATACCAGAGGCGTACGATAAGAACAAACACGCACAGCGCACAGACGACCATCAACGTCCAGATACGAACTGTCACATTAAGCGGTGAACGTTCTAAGTTGGACATGCGCGAGTTCTACACCGTAGACATTGCCGAAGAGCGGCCGGGCGCGTGTACTACCATCCTGCGTACGAAACGCCCGAGAAAAGCAAAGAGCAATGGTGCAAACAATGCGGTCACCACTGCATGCGACACCGTAGCTGCACCAAGGGACCAAGAAAAACCTGGAGAATTTACGCCAATCACCAGAAAAAGACTCTCAACTGAAGTAACGGCCAAGGCTGACACAACCATTGCTACAATCGGCGAATCGATAAAAAGTCGCTGTGAGAGCAGCGCGAACACACCAAATACCGCAACACAGGCACCAGCCCATGGCCCCAACGCATCCGCAGACGAGAGGTCCAAAAGCAGCCCCAATCCAAACGCTAGGAAAGAGCCGGCAACAGTCGCCTCGTAGAAGGCCAGAAAGACTACGAGCAAAACAACAAGTTGCGGGACTAGCCACTCGGACAAACCAAAGTGCAGCAACACCCCCTGGATGAGAAGTGAAAACAAGCCGATGACGAGGTATAGAGCATGCAAAGCCATACTATTTCTTCTTCTGCCCCCCCTGGCCTAGCTGACCAACACCACCATTAGTATCGGCGCTACCTTGATATGCGGTGAGTACAAGCACCTCTTCAACTCGCGAGAAATCTACAACAGGAGAGATAATGACGTCCTTGAAAAGCGATCCCGCTCCTTGAGTAACGGAAATTACAGACCCAATTACCAACCCCTTTGGAAATACTCGATCCATACCGGAGGTAACAACAGTATCTCCCTCCTTAACCTCGCTCTCGCGATTCACATAGCGCAGAGCGCACTTCTGATTACCGAGCCCTTCCACTACCCCTCGTGCACGCCCATCCTGCACAAGAGCATCAAGACCACTGGAATGATCAGTAATAAGCAGCACGTTTGATGCATGCGGCGCACTAGAGATCACCTGACCGACGACTCCGCGGGAGCTCACAACCGACATACCTGGCCGCACCCCATCAACAAGCCCACGATTGAGGACAATTCCATCTACCCAACCCGTAGGGGCGCTGCCGATAACTGCAGCGCTTACTCCGGTTAACCCGACCTGCTGCGAGAGCCCAAGCAGCTCTCGCAGCCGTTTGTTCTCTAAGCGCAGCTCTTCTGCCGCAACCTTCTCAACATGAAGCTGCTCAAGATCTTTGCGAAGCACTTCATTGTCTGCCTGAACACCAACCAAAGCTACGTAACGCTCTACTACAGTATCAGCACCACTGCGAAGCGACTCAAACAGAGAATAAACAGGTGCGCTTACCTCTGTCAGCGCAACGCGACCTAGAGCCCCGACGTGTGGATTTCGAGTTGAATATGCCGTGAGGAGCAAAGAAACAAATAGCAGCGCAAAAGACGTAACAGCAACTTGAGTTTTAGATGAAGGACCAACCGGCATGAAACAAGCTTTTCAAAAAAGCGCGCACTCTATACGTGGGCGCACAGAGACCTCAAAACTTGCCCTATTTAGCCAGATAAAGCTACTGGATTACTACATCCTTTAACACATCTAATTGGTCTAGCACTGCGCCCGACCCTATGACCACAGCCGACAAAGGATCTTGAACCACGGTTGTTGGAATGCTGGTCTCTTGCGCAATCAACTTATCAAGATTACGCAGCAGCGCGCCGCCCCCAGCCATCGCAATCCCACGATCAACAATATCAGACGAAAGCTCTGGCGGGCACTTCTCAAGGGCCATCTTCACAACTTCAACAATCTGGTTGATTGGCTCAATAAGAGCCTCACGAATCTCCTCTTCCGAAAGGACGATCGCTTTAGGCACGCCCTGAAGAAGATCTCGCCCTTTCACCTCTATCTGCAAACCCTCTCCGGAAGGCAGTGCGTTTCCGATAGCAATCTTTATCTGCTCTGCTGTACGCTCGCCGATTAAGACGTTGTGTCTCCTACGAACAAAGTTTGCGATAGCCTCATCCATCTTGTCACCACCGACTCGAACCGAGCGCGAGTAAACGATGCCCTTCAGGGATATAATCGCTATCTCAGTAGTTCCCCCACCGATATCGAGGATCATACTTCCACAAGCTTCCGTGACTGGCAGACCAGCGCCAATTGCTGCCGCCATTGGCTCTTCAATTAAGTACACCTCACGAGCACCAGCCGACTCTGCCGACTCACGAACCGCTCGCTTCTCAACTTCGGTAATTCCGTGTGGAACACATATGATAATTCTAGGCCTTACTAACGTGCGCCGATTGTGCACCTTGCGAATGAGATAACGAAGCATCTCTTCGGTAACCTCAAAGTCAGCGATTACACCATCTTTCATGGGGCGAATCGCTGATATTGATTCGGGAGTACGCCCAAGCATGTTCTTGGCTTCAGTTCCAACCGCCACCACTTTTCTGCGGCCATGATACGGCGACCACCG
>JBIKWG010000197.1:0-5634 GCA_044356425.1 Bdellovibrionota bacterium
GCAGTTTGCACTCAATCCAAAGGATGGTCGAATCATCGTTATTGAGATGAATCCGCGCGTGTCGCGCAGCTCGGCTTTGGCGTCAAAAGCGACCGGATTTCCAATCGCAAAGATCGCAGCGAAGCTGGCCGTCGGTTATACTCTTGATGAAATTCCGAACGATATCACAAAAGAAACACCAGCTTGCTTTGAGCCGTCGATTGATTACGTAGTGGTTAAAGTGCCGCGCTTTAACTTTGAAAAGTTTCCGCTGGCAGATCCCTCTCTTGGTACGCAGATGAAGTCTGTAGGAGAGGTGCTTTCATTCGGGCGGACCTTTCAAGAAGCGCTCCAGAAAGCTATCTCGTCGATGGAGCTGGATACGTACGGGTTTGACCGTGCCAAGCTGTGTAAACAGCTCGGTCGTGATGAGCTCTTAGAGGCATGTAGTGTTCCGTCACCACATCGTTTATGGCTGGTGGGAGAGGCCCTTCGAGCCGGATTTTCGGTGCGCGAGCTCTTTGAGGCAAGCAAGATTGATCCGTGGTTTCTGCGCGAGATTGCAGAGATTGTTCATCATGAAGAGAGCTTGGCAGGCACAAGCCTGGCAGCGCTGTCCGCGCACGAGTTGCGATCGATTAAGTCTATGGGCTTTACCGATCGGCGTCTTGCAGTCTTGACTGGAAGCACTGAGAAAGAGGTTCGTGAGTTGCGAAAGACGCTTGGAGTCAGGCCCTCGTACAAGCTTGTAGACACCTGTGCAGCTGAGTTCGTTGCGCACACTCCTTATCTGTACTCTACGTATGATGAGGGTAGTGAGGCTCCCCCCACAGGTCGCAACAAGATTATTATTCTGGGGGCTGGGCCAAACCGGATCGGACAAGGAATTGAATTTGATTACTGCTGCGTTCACGCTGCGATGTCCCTTAAAGATGATGGCTTCGAAACTATCATGGTGAACTGCAATCCAGAGACGGTATCAACTGACTACGATACCAGTGACAGGCTCTATTTTGAGCCGCTTACCGTTGAGTCAGTAATCGAAATCGTGGAACGCGAAAAGCCTGTCGGGGTAATTGTTCAATTCGGTGGGCAGACTCCGCTACGAATCGCTGGAGAGTTGGCAGCGCTGGGAGTTCCAATTATCGGCACTTCAGTCGATTCGATTGATATAGCGGAGGATCGAGAGCGGTTTTCAAGCCTTATTAAGAATCTCGGACTCCGCCAACCAGAGGCGGCTACGGCGCGCTCTGCAGACGAGGCCTTGGCCATAGCGCGTCGGATCGGGTTTCCGCTTATGATTCGCCCCTCATTTGTTCTGGGCGGGCGCGCAATGCGAGTAATCTACTCAGAGGAAGAAGTTGCTCATTATATGCATGAAGGGGTAGAGGTCTCACACGATCGTCCAGTGCTTCTTGATAGGTTCCTTGAGGGCGCTATCGAGGTGGACGTTGATTGTGTAAGCGACGGTCAGGAGGTGCTCGTTGCGGGGGTGATGGAGCACATTGAGCCTGCAGGAATTCACTCAGGCGACAGCTCGTGCTGTCTTCCGCCGCAGAGCCTTCCGCAACATGTGATTGAAGAGCTTAAGTCGCAAGCAAAGCTCTTGGCCCGTGAGCTTTCCGTGTGTGGATTGATGAATATCCAATTTGCAGTTACTCGCGAGCACGTTGCCTACATCCTTGAGGCTAATCCTCGCGCCTCAAGAACGGTGCCGTTTGTGAGTAAGGCTACCGGTACACCGTGGGCCAAAGTTGCCGCCCGTGTAATGGCTGGTAAGACGCTACGGCAGCTTGGGGTCAAAGAGATTGTGCCCGTTGGTTATGTGTCGGTTAAGGCGTCAGTGTTTCCTTTTAGCAAGTTTCCTGGGGTTGACACTATTCTTGGTCCAGAGATGAAGTCGACTGGAGAGGTGATGGGCATTCATTCCAATTTCGGAGGGGCCTTTGCTAAGAGTCAGTTTGCCTCAGGCACGGTGCTGCCAGAAAAGGGGGCCGTCTTCTTGAGCATTAAGGATGGCGACAAAGCAGAGCTTAAAAAGATCGCAGAGAGGTTGGTATCTCGCGGGTTTTCACTTGTTGCAACGCATGGCACAGCTGGATTTCTCAAGGAGCATGGTTTTGCCGTAACACCGGTAAACAAGGTTCGTGAGGGCTCGCCCCATGTGGTGGATATGTTGGGACAGGGTGCGTTAGCGATGGTAATCAACACGCCGGAAGGGTGGAAGCCGTTCATGGATTCAAGGTCAATTCGAATGGTGGCAAACGAGCTGCGCATTCCAACCGTAACGACGATTGCAGCAGCCAGCGCAGTGTCAGAAGCCATCGGAATGGTGCAAGATGATAGCTTCCTGGAAGTTCGCGCTTTGCAGGACTATCACGCAGGATGAATGAGAGGTTAAAATTGCAAAAAATACGGGGGGTTGCCGCTTAGTGGCTGGCTTTGGTGAGGCGCCGCTCATTCGCTATAGCCATTTACACCGGCTGGGCTCTTTGCTAACCTAAAGCGCTGATTAGGGAAATGGCCGTTTGAGCGTCTCCGCTAAGCTAAGTCATTGCAAGCTAAGTCATTGCACAATGCCTATAGCGAATCGCTTTAATAGACGTAGTAAGAATAGCAGGTGCGGGTGAGAACGTCTTCCGGTCGCACGACACAGTTGCTGCAGCCACAGCGGTAATTGCAGCCCCGCAGTAGTTTCGATGTAAGAGGGAGTTAAGAGAATATGGCTCGAATAACAGTTGAAGATTGCCTTACCCGTGAAAACAATCGTTTCTCGCTGGTGCAGCTTGCATCTAAGAGAACAAAGCAGCTCCTTCAGGGTTCGTCTGCGCAGATATCAGATCGCAGAAACAAGGCCGTAGTAACGGCACTGCGCGAGATCGCTGGTGGCAAGGTGCGCTTTATGACTGCAGAGGAGTCTGCTGCGTTTGAAGAGCAGAAGGCTCGTGAGCTTGAGGCAGCTAGGGCTGCAGAGGTTGTTGAGCGCGAGCGTCGCCAAGACATAGGCTCGTCACTCTTTACGAGCGGCGAAGAGGCTCGAACTGCTGCTTTCTTGCAGGATGCGCTGATGAAGACCGGCCCGATTGCTGCCGGTGATGACAGTGATGATGACGACGATGATGCAGGTGAGTAAGTAGCGGAGTGTTTTTAGGGCGTAGGGTTTTTGTTGATATAGGGCCGCGCATATGTCCTTCGAGCAGATAGCCGAAGCCCTCAAGAAATATCACCCGAGTCCTGATCTTGAAGCTCTAAAAAAAGCGTACGAGTTCGCCTCAGATTGTCATAGAGGCCAAGTTCGGGCCTCTGGCGACCCGTTCATGAAGCATATTGAGGAGACGGCTCTCCTGGTGTGTGAGTTGAAGCTCGATGAGCCTTCAGTGATTGCATCGCTGCTTCATGACACTATCGAAGACAGCGATGTAAACCGAGAAGATATCCAGAAGCTCTTCGGACCTGGCGTAGCCGATATTGTTGAAGGCGTAACGAAGCTCACTCGAATCGAGTTTGAGTCACGCGAAGAGAAGCAGGCCGAAAATTTTCGTAAGATGCTGCTTGCGATGGCTAAAGACATCCGAGTAGTGCTGGTAAAGCTCTGCGATCGTCTGCACAACATGCGCACTCTGCTCTTTTTCAGTGAAGAGAAGCGGCGTCGCATAGCACAAGAAACGCAAGATATTTATGCTCCGCTCGCAAATCGCTTGGGAATTCACTGGCTCAAGTCAGAGCTAGAAGACCTCTGTCTTAAATACCTGCGGCCTGAACTCTATGAGCAAATTGACGAGCATATAAAAACAACTGCTCCTGAGCGGGGAGAGTATGTAGAAAACGTCGCTCGCGAGCTTCAGCAAACGCTTGCAGAGTCTGGCGTATCAGCCTCGGTGAAGGGACGAGGGAAGCACCTGTATTCCATCTGGCAGAAGATGGACAAAGATAATCTCTCATTTGAGGATGTATACGATCTGATCGGGTTTCGCGTTATCGTACCGACCGTGCGCGCTTGTTATGAGTCGCTTGGAATCGTGCACTCGACTTGGAAGCCGATTCCCAATCGCTTCAAAGATTACATCGCCATGCCCAAGCCCAACATGTACCAATCATTGCATACGTCAGTGATAGGTCCTGAAGGGCAGCGCATTGAGATTCAGATCCGCACGCCGGACATGCATCGGGTTGCCGAAGAAGGAATCGCAGCGCACTGGCGCTATAAAGAGGGAGGAGCCGCTCCAACATTTGATCTGCAGTGGGTCAAAGAGCTGGTTGAAACGCAGCAGTACCTCAAGAATCCAGACGAGTTTATCCAGTCGGTAAAGGGAGAGCTGTACCCTGAAGAGGTGTTTATTTTCACCCCTAAGGGCGACTTGGTACGACTTACATACGGCTCTACTCCTGTTGATTTTGCATATTCTGTGCATACCGATGTTGGTCATCGAACGGTAGGCGCACGCGTGAATGGACAGATGGTTTCGCTTGATCACGTGCTTGCAAATGGTGATACCGTTGAGGTGTTAACCTCAAAGACCCATGTTCCAAGTAAAGATTGGCTCAGATTTGTAAAGACCTCCAAAGCGAAGCAGCGCATTCGTGCTTTCGTTAAAACCGAAGAACACGCTCGCTCAATGGCACTTGGGATAGAATTGCTTACCAAGGATCTGCGAAAGGTAAAGCTGAGCTTTAGGAAGCTTGAGAAGGATGGCTCGCTTGGCCAGATTGCCACTGATCTAGGATTGAAATCCGAAGGCGATCTGTATGCTGGGTTGGGATATGGACGCATTAGCTGCACCAAGGTGATAGCCAAGCTATTGCCCGAGGATGCCGGTGCTGTTGAGAAGCTAGAAGAGCAGCCGACACCGCTGCAGCGCATCTTTCAGAGTGCAGCGAAAGCCAATCGCGACAAGGTCGGTGTGCGTGTGTCAGGATTGGACAATATCCTTATCCGATTTGCAAAGTGTTGTGAACCGCTGCCTGGTGATCGCATAGTTGGTTTTATTACTCGCGGTCGGGGCGTAACGATTCACTATGCCGACTGCGCGCAGGTGCTCAACAGCGATCCGCTGCGTCGCGTTGAAGTGGGATGGGACACAGAGAAGTCAGCTCCACGTCGTGTGCGTATTACTGTTAACTCACAGGATCAGATGGGGTTGTTGGCGAATGTTTCTTTGGCGATTACTGGCCAGGGAGTTAATATCACTAGCGCGCAGATCAAGACCGAGCGAGGTAAGGCAGTCATCAACTTTGAACTAACGATCAGCGACGCTCAACAGCTTCAGAAAATTAAGCGATCAATTGAGATGGTGCCGGGCGTACTTAAAGTGGAGCGCGTGCTGCACCTCAATGGAGTGGGGATAGACGATTCAGATGATGACGAGGATTAACTGCTCGGCACTCTTGAGTCGGGTGCACGGGGGCTGGATTTATTTTTTGGTGCTGGTTGCTGTCCAGCTATGCTCTGTGTCGCACGCAGTGGCGCAGTCAGCAAATCAGGCTACTCGTACTACAGAAGAGCAGAAGACTATTGATCTTTACAAACGCGCCAATCAGGCAGTGGTGTTTATCACCACTCGTGTGTACGTCGTTGACCCGTTTGCATTCTTCGATGAGGTTCGTCCCCAAGAGGGAACAGGCACCGGCACGATAATCGACGCTGAAAAAGGTTTG
>JBIKWG010000199.1:0-5602 GCA_044356425.1 Bdellovibrionota bacterium
CGATGATCGTCGAAATGCCGATGACAGCCGACCAGAAGGCTGTTTTCCAAGCACTGTCTGACACATTATCTTCTGCCAGCTCTCGATTGCGCGACCTGATCATCGATTACCAGGGGCTCAACGAGCGGCTGGATAACCTCAAGGGTCAGCACGCCGATCTTGAAAACGAGTATACCAAGCTTGTGGAGCAGCAGCTTGGGGCTTAAGCCTGGGCCGGTTGTTACAACATCTCCTCAAGCACCTTGCCCAGCTTTTCGAGCGACGCGTTGCGCACCGACTCATCGACGATGCTAAAAACGTCCTTCATTAGTCTAGAATCGCGGCAGTCCCAGCGCAGTCCGTGCTTCATGAGATTCATCGAATAATAGGAGCTTGAGTCTCTGACCAATGCTCCTACGGTTACCGTCATGCCGTGCACATCGCCGCGGTATCCGGTGTAACCGATCTCACCCTCAACGATCTTCCAGTCTTCAGCAGCTGTACCCTCTACCTGCTCTCGTATGCTGCTAATCAAGCGCTGCACTGAATCATTGAAGTCAACCTTCAAGGCACTTCGAAGATTCTTTACGGCCATGTCTATTTCGTTAAAGAGCTGTCGAGCGATCTCACCTTCAGCAAGTATCTGATAATTTTTCTCCGTTCCTCCTGCCCCTCGATACATCGGCTCGCAGAGCATCTTTGGACTCCAACCGCGCCCTCGGAGCTCAACCAGGAATCGTGCTCCACCGCCACGCTGAAAGCTATACCCTCCCCCGAAAAAATTGCAGAGCAACGGAGTAGAGCTGCGCAAGACGAGCACACCAGCTTTTGTATCCGTGCAATAAACCTGCTCCCACACCTCTTGCGGCTTAGCATGCTTACGGTTCTCATCAAGCTCCTCGCCACCCTGCTGCCAACGGTCTGCTGGAGTGCTTGCAAGGGTCTTCTTTATCTTCTCTAACAAAGTAAGCGGGCGCGCAGAGGCATCGGCGCCTTCGTTGCTAGTCGCTTGATACTGGTCGTTATCTGAATCGTGGGACATTGCGCTGAACCTAAAAAAAGGGTTTGTGCTGCAAGAGACAGCTATGTCCAGCAAAGCTAATGCCCCCGCTGGATAACTGTCGCTTTAAGGATGGTTATGGTCGTTTCGGGCGCAATGTTACATAAGGTTGCCGGCAGATTGCGCATAACTTTTAAGAACCTGCCATAATCGCCATAAAACGGAAAAAAGCGGAGCAACGCCGATCACGTTGAATAGTTTCTTTAGCCAGGGACAACAGCCAATGATAGAGGATTTAGACAGAAACGGTTTAACGAATAGTACCGCCGGCGCCGCAAACGCTTCAGCAACAGCGCCCACGGAGCCGCTTGGCCGCCTAGTATTGTCCGTTGCAATCTCAAAGTTTGGCCTGTCAGCAGTGCTAGATTCTCTTACAAGTGAGAGCCAAACTAAGTACAGACTGCTGGCCTCTGCTGTCAGCTGCCTTAATGATGCAGCTCTGTATCATGAGAACCTCCAAAAAGCCCTTGAGGCGCTACCCTCGTTTCTCTCGGTGGTTACCGAACACGGGCGAGCAGCTGTCAGACAACCACCCCTTAACCAACAAAGTCTTCTTGAAATGTGTCAAAAGACTACCGCACTCATCCGAGATGTCGTTCTTTCGCCAGTGCCCTCAGACCTAGCTGGGTATTCTAATTGCAAGCCCCTCTTGTTTCTGCTCCACCCCAACGCTCGACTACAGTTCCTCAATCATCTGTATAAGCAAGAGAGCATAGAACAGCCTCTTCGAGACACGGGAAGAAACATACGAGATGAGATGGAAGGACCATTCCGAATGCTTCAGGCGCTTACTGAGCGCCTCTGCTCTGACAATTCATTAGAGAGCCTATCCGAAGAAGGTTTGCGCCAAAGGGCCACACAGCTAAGTGGTCTTCTGAGTGCGATGCGGCTGCTCGCTCTAAATAATGTGAGGCGATACCTCGACGATACTCATAAAATGTCGGAACAGCTGTCTACCAAGGTATTACCAATCATCGAGCCGAACAAGGATGCAGCAAGCGATGATTTTCTGCGTGAGATTGCGCCCATCACCCTTGCCCTAGCAACGCTGCCGCCATTTGAAAGACGGCTTCGCACAGCCATCACCAAGGCTCTGCCTCTTACTGCCTCGCTTGAGGTCGCCGCCGCATTTACAATGAATGGAATACAGGAAGCGCGCGACACTAACAGTAAAGAGAACGCACTTACTGCCATCTGCTCAAGGATTGCGCTGGCCGCCGTGCAAGTGAAGAGCTTTCCTCAAGCGCCAAAACAGCTGATCAACCGAATCTTCGCCGTTACAAAGGTGCTGATTGAACAGCCCAGGATCCTGTGGATGGAGTCAGATGCCGAGAAAGAGGTTCCCAGCGCGATACGCTCGCACCTGTGCTTATTCGGTGCGGCTGTTCAGATCCTTCCGCCAACACTGCGGCTCTGTTCAGTGCTGCTTGAGGAGCATTACGGTAGGGTGCTTGAGAAGGGAGTATTGGCCCAAGTCGAAGAATCTGCGCTTAAGAGTTCGCCTCAACCCGCGAATACGGCGATTCCAACCGAAGCAGCCCCGACGGCCGACGGGTTTGCTAGCGAAGCTACAAATGGCTCTACTATTGAAGCACCTTCCATCCTAGACAGGGCTGTGCAAACCAAGAAAGATAGACTCCGCCAGCAGCCAACCAGGGCCACTCTAGACCGCAGCGCAGATTATCGCTTAGCAAAGCGCCTGGAAGAGAAGCGTACTCACGACGAGGCACACGCCAGGCGAAACGAGCGGGTGCTATGTCTAGAGGTTATTAAAGCAGAGCTAGCCCGTACAGGGGGCCTTACGCCAAGTCAGCTAGACGCGCTCCCATTAGCACAATCTCTGCACACGCGGTCTATCGAAGCGTGGGCGGACTTTTCACAGAGGCTGGCAAACGCATTTCCGCTAACACAGCTGGCAACACCAGCGAATCCACATCCGCTGGCAAAGGCCCTCTACTCTGCTCCTTGGCTGCTGACCATGAGCTCAGACCACTTTACACAGTACACAACTAAGCTTGCTGCTGTGTCTGCCGCCCTGGTCCAAGCCTCTGAGCGCGTACCGAAACAATATAAGGAATATGCCCCGTCAGCAAAGCATCCTGAGTATTCAATTTTTGCAAGCCCAGAAAACTTTCGGCGAATTAAGGATCTCACGCAGCTTGAGAACAGAATCGAAGGAGAAACGCGCAACGTAGTGGCCCTTACAACAGGCAACCCCCCACTGCATCCGGTTGTGGTAAGCGACGTATTGGCGCTACTAGCTGCGAGCGCATCCGAAACCCCCAGCACTGGCTTTGTATGTTCAGCTAAAGACAATCTGCCCCTGGAATTTGCCACCCGCGTGCTCCAAGAAAGCCAACGTCAAAGTGAGGCGCTTACTTTCGCTCATAAGGGCCACATCAAGGAGTACATGCGAGAGACCTTGCTAATATATCAGGCACTCGGCAGAAACCTCTCTGTACAGGTCGCTAAGAAGTCTGGTCTATCAACAGTAGTGCTCAACCTCGGGCACTCGCTGCCTCATGACGCGACTTCACAGGAGCTGCTGCTAAGAGAACTTTTGGTTGCAAAAATTGAGGCCGCTACGGCTCCAATCCAAGGTAACGTCAGCACCCAAGAGGAGGGCGCCACTCAAAACCATTCGAGAGCAGCTGGGAAGCGTCGAACACGTCTGGACAGCTCAGAGATCCCACTTGCGCCACTTGCGCACGCATTGGCTAGGGCAAAAAGCTAACTAGGTGGCAGAAATAAAGGGCCCCTTACGGGAACCCCTCCTTACATTGCGTTACGAGTAAGCGGCAATGACCTCTTGCCAGAGCAACGGGAGAGCATTCGTGTCAACTTCTGCCCGGCGCGGTTGTATGCTGAAATCATCTCGCGAATTGAAGCTACGTCGCTATCTACCGAAATAGATGCGCAGTTAGAGCCGCAGCGACCAACTGGAGTTAGCAGCTTCTTTTGGACACGCAACTGAATGGCTCGCTGCCACCGTCGTGCCTCGATCTGAACACACCCAACGCGCATCTGCGCTCGACAAGACTTATTCTGCTGTATTTGGCGCATAAGGGCACCCCACTTCCGAGTTACTGCCCTGGACGCAGTGAGTAAAGTAGACGCTGTCCCCCGAATCTCTTCAATACGCTGAATTGAAGTAGTTGTATCAGCCGTCTCGGTTGGTGTGGCAGCTGGGGTCTGTGTTGGCTGCGCAGCTGTCGTTGGTATGACGGTTGGCACCGGTGTCACAGTTGGCGTTGCAGTAGCTGTAGACGTAGGCGTTGCGGTAGCAGTAGGCGTAGCCGTCGAAGTCTGCGTGGCAGTAGCTGTAGGCGTTGCGGTAGCTGTCGCTGTCGGTGTTGGAGCTACTCGGGTTGTTAGAACGATATCATCCACAAAGGTAACACGATCATCGGCACCTGTTATCTCACCACTACTTCCGTAGATATACGGGCTTAAGCTGTTAAAGCTGAGCGTGTAGGTCATACCCGCGCTCAAACTAAACTCCGCCCCTGAACGAGAAAACCACCCCTGCTTTCCAGCAAGGCTAAAACGATCATCGCCTTGGTCTACCCAGCTATTCTCCTCAAGTCCGAGAAATACTTGGCTGGTGTAATTTCCAACCACTAGGACGTTACCCAACGCATCCGTAATGGTAACGCTGTAATCATTTGGACGTCCAAACCAGGTATGTTCGCGCCAAGAGGATCGATTTGCATCAAACCAAGAGAGCGTGCCGATCGAATCCTCGTCAGCCGTAAAGGTCTGTGACATCGTGCTGCGAACACCTACAATTCCGAAGGTATCTCCGGTGTGCGCCCACTTCCAACCTGTTGTGAAATCCTCACTGAATGCTACCCCTCCACCGCTCCACGCACCACCGGGCTGCATGTAAGACCAAGAGCTCCATCCCCAATTTGTCCAGGCTGCGCCCCAGCGCGCCCCGCTAGGCTGAAGCCAATTCCTGACGTTCTGAATGGTAGCCTGCTGTTCAAAACTTCCGTCGATTATCAGATTGGCTAAGTGGTTTTGTGAATGAAGCAATGGGTCACTAGCCGAGGAGAATGTGTTGCTCAACGCACTGGGAAGGCTACCACTGGTTGCAAGCAGCACTAGACCGGTCGCCGGGATGTTGACGCTCAAATCGCTAAAGGTAGCAACTCCATTGACGGTGCTGATAGTTAGGGTGCCAGAGAGAGTAACGCCAGAAGATGGATTCAGAAGCGCAAGAGTAATAGGAACTCCGGATACTGCTACAGTGCCTGCACTGTCCCGCAATGTAACCTGAGGCGCCGGCGATAGCTGAACACCAGCAGCTGCATTTGGCGGCTGAACAGAGAATAAGAGCTGCGTAGATCCACTCAGTTCACCGTGGTAAGAATCGTCAGCAGCTGCGCCGGCTATAAGCGCACTTGCGGGAAGCAACACCGCCACTCCACAGATCACCGCACAAAAAGTCGCAGAGAACAGCCCACGTCTTACTGCTCTGCGCACCAACCCAACGCACGACTGTAGGCGACTAAGCAAACAGCCGGTCTTAAAATCTATCATGGCACGGCGGCCCTGCGG
>JBIKWG010000198.1:0-5602 GCA_044356425.1 Bdellovibrionota bacterium
GCTTCGCTCCGCTTGTTCTTGATTAATTTTTTAAAAGGATATATTCCACGAAAATCACCGGGTGCTGACACCCTATGCCACATGCCGAACATTTTGATTTTCGGTGCTGAACTTTTGATTACGTGCACACTCAGTGCTTCTTGATAGCGTAAGAGGTTCTGCCAAAGATCGTGGCAACTTTCGACGCTCTCAGGTGTATATTGCAAAGCATGGTGCCGCAATCGATCAGGCTACCTTTGTTCCACCTATTGCATCAGATATTCCCGCACTCATTTCAAACTGGGAGCAGTTTCTTCATGCTGAAGATCAGATCGATCCACTAGTGAAGGTAGCGATTCTTCATTATCAGTTTGAAGCTATTCACCCATTCCTAGATGGCAATGGAAGAATAGGTAGACTACTTATCCCATTAACCTTATTTTCAGGTGGTCTGCTTTCACATCCGTTGCTCTACATTTCAGAATATTTTGAAGAAAACAGACAGACCTATTACGATCTGTTGCTTGCAGTGAGTGAACAACAGGCTTGGGCTGAATGGATTAAGTTTTTTCTGGTCGCTATTAGCACTCAAAGCGAGAGGGCAGAAACTACCGTAAAGAAAATTCATAAGCTTCATGCATCACTGAAAGATCAGGTGGCAACGATCAATTCACCGTATGCACTACGGTTTCTTGATCTCATATTTACTACTCCGGTCTTCTCCTTTAACTCAATAAAAGATGAACTTGGAACCAAAGCACAACAAACCGTTTATAACCTAATCGATAAGTTTGTTGAAAAAGGAATGATTAAGGAACGAGGAGTTCAGAAACGAAATCGTCGCTTTGAATTCCCAGCGTTATTGAAGATTCTTGCTTAAAATAGATTGTTTATTACTCAATGTTTGCTTTCAGTAATTTAGCTCCAGCTACTTTATAGATATCAGATTCCAGATAGTGCCTTCGTAGGGAGTCGATAAGCATCTTATCTGTAACCGTCCACTGACCGGCGCTATTGCCTCTCAAGATCGGACATAGGGGTCTGATGACCAAAGATCTCCTTCCACCGAACCGGCGTCAAATCAGCGACATTCGCCGCTTTGGTGATAGAGATCCGCGCTTCTTGATATGTCGGTTATATTTAGACGGGTGTCACCTGACCGACTCAGTGGTGGTCAGCGCCGTGTGTACCAAGCGATTGTGCGCTGCCGTACCAGTGCGTTAGGGGGACACGTAACACAGTGCCGAGAGTGCGGGCACCGCGAGCAATCGTACAACTCGTGCTGGAACCGGCACTGCCCGAAATGCCAAGGCGGAGCTGCATTCTCCTGGGCATCCAATCGGATGCAAGAGCTACTTCCCGTGCCGTACTACCACGTTGTGTTTACGCTTCCTTCCGAGCTACGCGAGCTGTGCTACTACAACAAGCGGGTCATGTACGAGATCCTCTACGCAAGCTCAAGCAGAACACTCCTTGATGTTGCCCGAAACAACGAAGGGCTACAGCTAGGCTTCCTGAGCGTGCTTCATAGCTGGAACCAGGAGCTTGGGTACCATCCACACATTCATTATATCGTACCCGGAGGCGGGCTCACCCCGGACGGCTCATGGCGAAATCTTTCTCGCGGAGCTAAGTTTTTGCTACCAGTGCGGGTACTGAGCAAGGTATTTTGCGGCAAGTTCATCGAGGCACTTAAAGCTGCATATGCCGGTGAGAAACTCTACCTTGAGGGACGGTTAAGCCACCTCAAGAACCCACGCGCGTTTGAGCACCTGATGAGCAAAGCTGCCAGCAAACCGTGGGTGGTGTACGCCAAGCGCCCCTTTGCTGGACCCGAAGTAGTGCTTAAATACCTAGCACACTACACCCACAGAGTCGCCATATCGAATCGGCGCCTACGTGCTGTTGACGCGACCACTGTAAGTTTTGCAGCACGAGACCGACACCGGAAACATAAGAAGCGCATTGTGAACCTCTCACACAGTGCCTTTGTGCAACGCTTCCTGCAGCATACACTCCCCAAGGGCTTTAGGCGGATCCGCTACTTTGGTTTTCTCGCCAACTCCGACAAGCGGGAGCGCCTCTCCCTTATCCGGCAACAGCTAGGAGCTTCTTCCAACAACGCTCTAATTCCTACCCAGGAAGCCCCAAAACTGGAACCAACCTGTGCCAACTGTGGCTCTAAGCGTCTGGTGTTACTCCACGTTTATTACAACCCACATAGAGGTAGTCGAGGCACCACCAATCCCTGCCTCAAGAAACCGCATCTCGCTTGCTTAAGCCCCCCAGTGGCAGCATAATTCTCAGAAGTGCCCGTCCTCGAACAACAAGTTGCACCCGATTCTGCTGTCGTGCTGGATCGCTGTTGTGTGGTGATTCGGAACGGGTGAAAGCTAACATTATAGGCTAAGTGCGATGAGGCTGTATGGAAGTAAAGACAAAACAACGTCTAACTATTGCTGGAGAGCTCCCTCTGAAGGATGGCGATGATCTTTTGAGTCGTTTGGACCAAGGGGGCGTGCCAGGCGCTACAGCGATTCGAATTCTCCGCGGCCTCGATCAGATTATCAAAGACAATAACGTTGGTACTACTGCGATTCGATTGCTAGTTGAAGTATCTTCAGACGGAAAGGTACGCTCCGAGCTTGGACTTCAGAGTAAAGACTTTGTCGAAACCGGGGAATTCCTAGCGAAACCTGTGGGCATTTTAAATTTAAGTACTCGAGTTGAATCCGTATTGTCTCATGCAAATATCAAGACGGTCGGCGAACTTTGTGCAAAAACTGAAAAAGAAATTGCTCGGTACCGCAACATGGGTAGAAAAAGTGTTCGCGAGATTAAGTTAAAACTTATGCATAGAGGTCTGTCATTAGTAGGTGGAAATACGAGCCCATAGCCCATCTTAGCATCAGATTCGCTCCCATAGACTATCGGTACAAAAATGAGTTTAGTGATGGTCGCGAACTGATGTAAGGAATGTTATAGCCCTTAGAATGCTACGGAGTAGTTATGACAGAAGTGAGCAAACACCTCTCGCTCCCTGAAGCTGCAGGCACCAATCTAAGTGCGGGAAGCAGCGCACTTGATCGGTCTCTCGCCAGCGCATCGGCTCAGCGCCGCGCGATTTTTGATGAGCTGAGTCAACGACCATGGTTCAGACGTACTGCTATAGATTTACAAGTTGAATTAGCAACTCTTCCTGCGGGACCTACAAGTAATTTTGATGGGTTTCTGCGTGATTTGGCAGCACGGCCTGACCGAATAAGTAATGTCAATGTCATAAGCTTGGCAGGCATCGCTCGTGGTAATTTCGCTATTGTCCCTATTTTCAATGTTCAAAACGATAAGGGGGATACCTTTACCTATGAGTATGTGAGTTGGCGTTATGGACCTCAAAGTGGTGCGAAGGGGCTGGTGCTTATTGAAACCGACGGAGTACCTACACACTTCGTCGTTCTACGCGGACAAAAATTTGCTACCGGTAAAACTGAGACCGACTCGGTAGGCGGATTTATTGATCTCAACGTGGACGGCGTGCTCAAAGCAGTTGATCGATTTAAAAGAGAAATTCAAGAAGAGCTCGGACTTCCCGAAGTAAAACTTATGCGCGAGCCAGTGGATCTGGGAAAACTAGCGATTGATCCAGGAATGACAAACAACAGGCCTGGTATTTTTCTCGCTTCAATCGACGCGTCAGATGCAGCGAGACTTCAGAGTAAGCCCCTCAATGCTGATCCGTACGAACTTGCGGGTAACGCAGTCGTGTATCCGATATCTCAGCTCAAGGATGTAGTGCTGAAGAATGACGATAGTTTCTTCTTGTCTTGTGTTGCTCGCGCATGGGCAAGAGGCGCTATTCCTTTTTAGGAGTAAAAGGGGGAAGTGTCTGTCAGTCATGGGGAAATCGTGAGGAAATGTCAGTCAGTCATGACTTTCGTTCTTTTCGGCTAGCGGCTCTCTAGAAAGCCCCGTCGCTTTTGGCCTGTCTTGCCGGTTGTGCATATTTCTACTCAGATCGAGAAGAGTGCTTGTCGGTCAAAAAAAATAAAGGGGACGCTACCCTTTTCCGTTCAGTTGTCCCGTCGGCATCGAGGAAAAGGGTAGCGTCCCCTTTTTCTGAAGAGAGGTTCAAAATTAATGGTCAGACTCTTATCGTTCATATTCAGCTTGCTTCTTTTCAGCATCAACGCTTTCGCACAAGAAAATAGCACTTTTAAGGTAGGAGTAATCTTACCTCTTACGGGTGCTGTAGCTGAATACGGAGTCGCAACCAAGAATGGTATTGAGCTTGCGAAGAAGGAACACCCCGAACTCTTTTCTAAAGTTCAATTCATCTATGATGATTCGCAGTATGAAGGAAAGAAAGCTCTTTCTGGTTTTCAAAAACTAAAAAACTCGGATGGAGTATCTCTAGTCTATATTTGGGGATATGGACCAGTTCAGGCAGTTGCTCCAGTTGCAGAAACAGACAGATTTCCAGTCATTGCGGTTTCTGCTGAACGTTCAATTTCTCTTAATAGAAAATACACTCTTAGATTCGGCTATCACATAGAGATGATAGCGAATTCTCTTCTCGATTATTTTCGAGCACATAGCATCAAGCACGTTGGCATTGTCAAGACCGAGCTGGCTTATATGAATGGTTTGCTTGATGCTATTAAAAAGAACCTCAAGAGTGATGAGACGATGGATATCGTTGATACGTATCAACCAAGTGATACAGATTTTAAAACTACTATCACAAAGCTGAGAACTAAGAAGTTTGATGCAGTTGGAGTCTTCTTAATCGGTGGACAAATCAGTCAGTTTTATCGTCAAAGCAAGCAACTCGATCTCAAACTGAATACTTTTGGCACTGATGCCTTTGATAGTATGAAAGAAGCACAAGATGCACAGGGTGCAATGACTGGAGCGGTTTTTATAGCACCTTATGCTGATAGTGGATTTGTTCAGCGTTATGTCAAAACATTCGGAAACGATCTTCAGGCTGCTTGGGCAGCTAACGGATACGAGTATGCATTACTAACTGCTAAATTATTTGGAGAGAAGCAAGAAAAGCTGACAGCAGACCAAATCTTAGAGCGATACAAGAGTTCAGATAAAGAACAGGGTGAAACAGCGACGTATAAGTTCAACGAATCCCCTGAAGGCTCTGGATTTGATTTCAAAGTAGTTGCTCGTAAAATTGAAGCTGACAAAATCGTGGATATTACAAAATAGGAAATCTGGATTTGTGTCGGTTTTGTGTCAGTTCGGAAGTTAATTGCTTATAGCTGTATAACTTATTGAATATAATTCTACTTTTAAGACGAGTTTGGAAAAGCAACAAATTCGTAATGAGAGGGTCGCAGCTTGTCCGCCGTAGCCTTTGGCGAAGGTGGGTGTTCGAGTCACGTGGAAGGATAAGAAGATCAATTGACTTTTTGCAAGTAGTTGAACGGTGGTAGCCGTGCTGCATCACGAGGGTCAGATCCCCTACAAAGAGATGAGGGAAGGGGCGAAATAGTTACCCAAATTTACCCCCGATTTTATACACTACACCCTGAGGCTGAGATAATAAGGTCCTGAATTTTTGAGAGAGCAACCGTTTGAGTCCAGGCGAAATTGGACCTTTTATCGGAGA
>JBIKWG010000200.1:0-5578 GCA_044356425.1 Bdellovibrionota bacterium
TGCCCATGCTTTTTAAGGGCGGGAGCTTTTTAAGGGGGGCCTCAGAGGCATTGTCAGCATTTGTAAAAAAACCATAGAAACCTGCACCTCTTGCAAGCCAGCGTATTTACTTGAGGGGACTTATTTACCATAATGCGCCCGCGTTGGATGCTCTGTGCCCAAGTAGCTCAGTCGGTAGAGCACTTCCTTGGTAAGGAAGAGGTCACGGATTCGAGTTCCGTCTTGGGCTCCAGTTTGTAGCCTATGCAAACTTGGCTCTGCCAAGATTTGCATGACGGGCAGGAGGGCCTGCACCCTGGTGTGGGCTATGCAACTTGGCTCTGTCGGTTTGTAGCCTATGCAAACTTGGCTCTGCCAAGATTTGCATGACGGGCAGGAGGGCCTGCACCCTGGTGTGGGCTATGCAAACTTGGCGCTGTCGGTTTGTAGCCTATGCAAACTTGGCGCTGTCAGTTTGTAGCCTATGCAAACTTGGCTCTGCCAAGATTTGCATGACGGGCAGGGCCGAAATTGCAGTAGGGCGTTCAACAAAAAGCTGATGGTGAGGTGCCCGAGTGGCTAAAGGGGGCAGACTGTAAATCTGCTGGCTCCGGCCTACGGTGGTTCGAATCCACTCCTCACCACCATTTTTTACCTATTGTTCTCTGTATTGGCTTCGCCACTCGATCTAAGCCAAACACCGAGAACCCCACCTATAAGAGAACTTGTTTCTCACGTTGCCCCCTGTTACTAGCCAGTATCCTTCGTTCAGGGGCATGGGTTTCTAGACTACATCGCAGCAACTGTATTAACTGTAAGGGCTGCTGCTCTTCATGCGTCAAACAACAATTCAGCAACGTTGGGCGTGTAGGCGTTTCAATTTGTGCTGGATATGGTACCATGTCGTGCAATTACGGTCGTAGCTCAATTGGTAGAGCAGCGGATTCCAAATCCGCAGGTTGGGGGTTCGATTCCCTCCGACCGTGCATCGACATAGGCAGTTTCGCTTTTAGCAGCCTGTTAGGGCGGTGCCGTTACAAAAAGGCCTTCGGACATGGGCCATCAAAAATAAGCCCGTCAAATATAAGCCCGTAAATATAAGCCCGTAAAAATAAGTAAAGAGAAGACAGCTCTGCAGAGCCTCGGCCCCACGAACGGCGTCGGCGCTTTTTGCTGCCTCTATCCATCTCTGCCTCGCCTTCCATAACAGCAAGGCGAGTGTGGTTAGGTTGCTTTTTTACGTCAATAGCTACCGGGCATCTTTGCAAGCCCTTTCTCTAGTGTTACTCACAAGAGCTATGAGCTCTTCACAAGATGATTGCGTTGTTTTTGCTGCTTCCGACGAGATGTTGACGCGGGTCTCTAACGTGGCGAGTGAGGTGCGCTCGCGCTCTCCGCTTTGGATGGTAAGTCAAGAGCCGCTGCTTAACGACCTGGTGGTATACCTTGATACCGTGCGAGAGCAGTTAAATCGTGAGCCGCACAAAGAAGTGCAGCTGCTTTTTTCACGCCAACACCTGAAAAAGTGCAGAGCTGCATTTGATCGAATGATTCGACGAGGTGAAGAGAACCTGCACCGTTTGTGTGAAATGTTGTGTGACTCTCTAGTTGGAAATTATCAGCTACAAAGTGTTGTGATAGGCGCCGTTCCCACAACCGGAGAGCGTTTTACTCTTACCCAACCGATCTCTCAGCGTGATCTCTATTCAACAATCGACCTCGATTTAGGCAATCGGCAATTACGCAAGCTGAAGTATTTTGATGGCGCATCCTGGGTCGGTCCGATGCTCATTGCAAACGTTGTTGAGTATCAGCCGATTGAGCCCAACCAGTATGGCGTATTTAAGCTTATAAGCCGCATTAAAGCCGAAGAGGAGCTGTGGAATAAGGTGGTGGATGAGATATTTGGGCTGGATTCGCTCGTTAAGCGCGATAAGCAGCTGCGGCATCTTAGCCACTACGTAAAGGACATATTTGGAATTAAGATCGTAGTCGGCACAGCACAAGACGCGCTTGTTTTGCATGAAAGTCTCGAAAAGCTGCGTTGGGATGAGGACGGCCTTAAAAAACTTGAAGTTGAAGCGCTCGATGGAGCCGATAGGCTTAAGTTTCTTGAGACTAAAAATTATCTCCAAGACCACGAAAAGAGCAGCGGATGGGAGGCGATCAAATCGGTTGTCATGTGGAACTCTCGTATGTTTGAGATTCAGATTCAGCCGCTGGCTAACTTTTGGAGTGAGCGTGAACATCTAACCCGTGAAAGCCACGCGGGGTTTAAGAGCCGACGCGAGCAGATTCGGCAGCAGGTAGCAGAGCAGATTCCGCTTTTCCGTTTCTATCAGAATCTATTGCGTTGGTTCTTCCAAAATCCTGAAAGTCCCGCGCCTGTCTTTTCGGGAGTATCGCTGGCGATTACCGAGTAGTGTCCACCACAACTGCTGTCGTGAGCTGCTGCAATCGTTTCGCGCAGGGATGTTCTTTCAGTATGGCTGCGTGTTCACGAGCGTGCTCAGCCAGCCCCCGTTGTTTTGATGGGCAGTTGAGAGTCTTTGTGGGGTAAATAAGTCAATCAAAGCAGGGCTACAAGCTCTTTGATGGTACGCTACGACGAGCTTTTCGGCAGGGTGGCTCATGTGGCTTCTATTAAGCGGTTGATTTGATTTAGTAAATAAGTTTCATATGAAACGGAAGCCCTTACGTGCAGACTTTCCTTACTCTCAATCAATAGTGGTCTTATACTTGAATAGTATATTCAAGATTGTTACTCTATCGACGCAATCTGACTACTGAATTTAATGCTGGCACAGGCAAATTATCAGGTAGTTTGAGCCGTCCAAGCAGGACTTAAGTGTTAGAACCCTGTACCCTATAGGGGTCCAAAGATAGGGGCCCAAAAGGCGCTAGCCTGTTGTAGGTAGGAAACAAACAAAACCATATGAGCACCGACGTTTTAGATGATTTCACGAGCCAAGAGTACAAGTACGGTTTCTACACCGATGTTGAGGCTGAATCCGCACCGCCTGGTCTGAGCGAAGATACAATTGCGTTCATCTCTAATAAGAAGAATGAACCACAGTGGATGCTTGATTGGCGGCTCAAGGCGTTCCGAAGATGGCAGGAGATGAAAGAGCCCCACTGGGCGTGTGTCGAGTACCCGGCAGTAAACTATCAGGACATCATTTACTATTCAGCTCCGAAGAAGACACAGGGCCCTACAAGCCTTGATGAGGTTGATCCCGAAATTTTAAAAACGTACGAGAAGCTCGGTATCCCACTGCATGAGCAGAAGGCTCTTGCAGGCGTAGCAGTTGACGCAGTTTTTGACTCTGTGTCCGTCGTTACAACATTTAAGAAGCAGCTAGAAGAGGTTGGCGTTATCTTCTGTTCGATGTCTGAAGCGATTCAGCATCATCCAGAGCTCGTGCAGAAGTATCTCGGGTCAGTTGTTCCCTACACGGACAATTTTTTCTCGGCCCTGAACTCAGCGGTATTTACTGATGGCTCGTTCTGCTACATTCCTAAAGGGGTGCGCTGTCCATTAGAGCTTTCAACCTACTTCCGTATCAATGCAGCAAAAACGGGGCAATTTGAGCGCACTCTCATAATTGCAGATGAGGGCAGCTATGTGAGTTACATGGAGGGTTGCACTGCGCCGATGCGCGATGAAAATCAGCTTCACGCGGCGGTTGTAGAGCTAGTTGCCCTTGGTAACGCGCACATTAAGTATTCTACCATCCAAAACTGGTATCCAGGAGATAAAGAAGGCAAGGGTGGTATCTATAACTTCGTAACCAAGCGCGGAATATGTGCTGGTGAAAACTCAAAGATATCCTGGACACAGGTAGAGACTGGCTCTTCTATCACATGGAAATATCCAAGCTGTATCTTAAAAGGCGATAACTCTGTTGGGGAATTTTACTCTGTCGCAATCACAAACAATAAGCAGCAAGCTGATACGGGCACCAAAATGGTGCATATTGGCAAGAATACGCGCAGCACAATCGTTTCTAAAGGTATATCTGCCGGACGCAGCACAAACGCATACCGTGGCCTAGTAAAGATCATGAAGGGTGCAGATGGTGCCCGTAACTTTTCGCAGTGCGATTCGATGCTGATGGGCAATGAGTGTGGAGCGCACACGTTCCCATCAATTGAAGTTAAGAATCCGACTGCTAAGGTCGAGCACGAAGCCTCGACTTCAAAGATCGGAGAGGACCAGATTTTTTACTGCAATCAGCGTGGTATTTCGACTGAAGACGCAGTGTCGATGATCGTACACGGCTTCTGTAAAGAGGTGCTCGCAGAGCTGCCTATGGAGTTTGCCGTTGAAGCTCGTAGGTTGCTTGAAATTAGTCTTGAAGGAAGTGTTGGATAAGAGGGAAGTATGAGCTTACTAAAGATTTCTAATCTCCATGCGCGTATAGAGAGTGAGGGTCGAGAGATTCTTAAGGGCATCAACCTTGAAATTAAGCCCGGTGAAGTTCATGCCATCATGGGTGTTAACGGCTCTGGCAAGAGCACTCTCGCTAATATCCTCGCTGGCCGCGACGGTTACGAAGTAACCTCAGGTCAGGTGCTCTTCCAGGATAAGGATCTCTTAGAGCTTGATGCTGAAGTGCGGGCTCGAGAGGGTTTGTTTCTTGCGTTCCAGTATCCAGTTGAGCTTCCTGGCGTCCTTACTACCTATTTCTTGCGGACAGCGCTGAACTCGATTCGTGAACACCGTGGCCAGCCAGCGCTCTCTGTGCGTGATTTCGCTGCGCTCGTTAAAGAGAAGGCTCAGCTTCTTGAGCTTGGAGAGGAGCTCCTGAAGCGATCCGTGAATGAGGGCTTCTCGGGTGGTGAGAAGAAGCGCAATGAGGTGTTCCAGATGGCGGTGCTTGAGCCTAAGCTGTGCATATTAGACGAGACTGATTCTGGTCTTGATATCGACGCGCTTCAGACAGTTGCCAAGGGTGTCAACAAACTGCGCTCTGCCAACAACGGAATGTTAGTGATCACTCACTACCAACGATTGCTGAACTACATCGTGCCTGATGTCGTGCATGTAATGATCGACGGTCGAATTGTTAAGTCTGGCGGAAAAGAGCTCGCTCTAACCCTTGAAAACGAAGGTTACTCGACGTTTAAAGATTCGCTCTCAGCGTAGTAGGAAAGGAACTGAACGATGACAGCCGGAGTGAAAACAAAAGTTCCTGTAGAGGGCGATCAGAGCTGGACGATAGCAGCGCTTGCAGCTGCAAACTCGCAGAGCACAAAGCTGCCCGCTTCCATGCAAAAGCTTGTCAAAGAGGCAGCCGCCATCTGGTCGAAGGTGCTCTTTCCAACACCTCGCCTAGAAGCGTGGAAGTATACCAGTGTAGAGCG
This sequence comes from Bdellovibrionota bacterium, assembly GCA_044356425.1. Taxonomy (GTDB): domain Bacteria; phylum Bdellovibrionota_C; class UBA2361; order UBA2361; family OMII01; genus OMII01. The sequence continues at coordinate 5,347 of JBIKWG010000200.1, forward strand.
TATCGCGAAGGGAGGGTTCGCTATCGCTGATGGAGGGTCTGCATCTGTTGATGCCTCCCTAGTAGGGCGATATGTAGTTTCGGCGACTGACCCCTTGTTGGTAGTCTTTGTCGATGGGGTATTCTCAGAGAGCCTCTCCTCAGCAAAGGCTCCGACTGGCATCACGATTTCACGCCTGTTGCAAAACGATTCTGCCAGTGTTGGTGCCTTGCGCATGCATGAGAGTGAGCCC
>JBIKWG010000201.1:0-5573 GCA_044356425.1 Bdellovibrionota bacterium
CTTTTATAAAGGTTCGGTAACATGAGTTTTGAGTCATCGACTCATCAAACAGCTTCTCTTCGGTAACATCTAATTTGAGGCACTACGCGCAGAAAATATAAGTCACACAGATTAGTCTATTTGTCATAACCGTTGTAACCTGCTCGCTGTGTATTCAGTGCGCGCGCTCGTAAATACAGAGTTATCTGGATAGAAGTTTTTTTGAGATATGACAATGAGGACATCCACAACAAATGAACGCTCGCAATCAAAGGCACCGCTAGCTCCAGGGCAAGCAAATTATAGCGAACGCGTCGAAAAGGGTGCGTACGAACGCGCTGGCGAGCAATATCATTCGGTAGCTCGTGTGTCTGAGAGTACGGCAGCACCAGGGGCTCACAGCTGTGGATCCGGGCTTAAAACAGTAGGCTCTTTTAGGTCACATTTTGTGGAGAATGGAGTGGGAACTAAGGTGCAAGGAGTAGCCTTCAGGTCATCCGTGTCTTACAACGCAAAAAACGAACCGTGCGTATCGATTCATCCCTACAAGCTTGATGGAAAAGTTGCTCACCTACATGATTCGAAGATAACTGATGCTCTCGTAGCGATAGCTAAAGAGTATCAAAAACAAGGAGTCGCAGTTCCTACCACTGACGCGCACGGCAACGTAAACGGTCATAAGCAAGTAGCGCCGCGTCTGATAGTTTTCCAAGAGGAAGTGTTAGATTTTCATGGTAGAGGTCCGGCAGAGTGGATTCCCCCAGGCGCTAAAATGCATCTCGAAAATCTGTCCTTTAGTCCCAAAAAATAATTGAGATGCGGCTAAGAGAGCGCGGTCGCTAATGCTTGAGCTGCACTGCGTCGTTCACGCGTTGTGCCGCGTATAATCATACTGAGAGCAATTTCCTGCGAGTGCTGCACGCCGAATGGGCCGTGATGAGTGGCCATCGCCAGGGGTAACCCAGCCTCAATTGGTGTTCTATAAGCAGACATTCAGTGCCGGGGCAAGTTAGCCGATAGCTCAGTATATTTCGCATCGTTTGGCTAATGTTATGATATCTTTTTGTAGACGAGTCTCTGAGTCAGATCCCTTTCAGAGCTTTATCTTTTTCATCATCATCGCTAATGCTTTGGCGATGGGGCTTGAAGCCGTTCCGGTTCTGGGTCAGGAATTTAATGGTCTGTTCCTGATTCTGTACGATGTAAGCCAGGCTGTATTTGTCCTTGAAATCACAATTCGGATATTCGCCTGTGCGCCTGCCGTCAGGACCTTCTTTCAGCGACCGGAGAATACCTTTGATCTGCTGATTACTAGCGCTTCGCTTATTCCAGAAGTTGGTTCTTTTGCCGTTGTTGCTCGACTGCTGCGGGTGCTGCGGGTGCTGCGGGTGCTGCGAGCGTTCTCGGTTTCCCATAGACTACGCGCATTTACCGCCCGATTGTCAGAGGCGTTTGATGAAGCGATATATTCGGCGGTCGTTGTGTTTATTCTTGCCTACATCTTTACGGTGTCGGGGCACTATCTCTTCGCAGAAATTGACCCGATTCGTTGGGGTGATCTGGGTAGTGCCTCTTTAAGTGTCTTTTATCTCCTACTTCTTCAAGATGTGCCCTCATATGTTTCACCTCTGATTGCAAGTCACAGGGGAAGTGTCGTCTATTTTGTGACTTTCTATTTCGTATTTGCGTCGCTCGGCCTTTCGGTTCTTGCAGCGGCGATTAGTCAAAGCTGCTTAAAGGGTCGGGAAGAGCCATGAGAAGCAGATCAATAGTATGCGCCGTGCTGTCGCTGGCCTGTCTCGTGGCGGCAATGGTGTACTCAGTAGATCGCCTTCTGCTCTTGAGCCGGGCTGGTCGAACGGTCGGGTATGTTGAATTCGTATCTGCACAAGATGTTCGCTGTGGCAGACGGCAGAGGGTGTTCAGATCGTGCACCGAATTTACAGCCGCAGTTGCTTTTACGGCCTTAAATGGCTTTCGCTATTCGGTGAATGTGTCGGCGGGAACAGTTCAACAAACTGGGAAGCCAACCACTTATGCAACCCTAGCACCAGGGCAGTCGGTGCCGGTGGTGTACGACCTTAACAATCCTACAAAAGCCTTTCGAGATTCGGTGGCTGATGTGTGGGGTGTGCCGATTCTGCTAAGCAGCTTCAGCTTAGTTTATTTCCTGGTAAGCCTGTTTAGGAGTTCTGAGGGCCGTTATTAGGGTGGCCTAGCGCAAGATCCTTAGAAGTGGGTCGAGCAGTCAACAGGATTGGCAAATTTGGCTCCTAGAGCGTAAAGCCGCCAGCTTTGCCTACCGAGCTTCGGACTATATCTAAGTATCGCTGGGGTTTGTCTGCTTTAGCGACCTTCAAGATTAGGCTGTTGCAGCGATTACTGCTCCAGGGGCGCTGAAAGTGGGCTTATTCAGAGGAGTAAGCATCTAGATTAGTTGTGGTCGTGAGCCCCATTGCTGCAGCCTCTTACCAAGCGCTACGCTGCAGTTGCTATAAATTTTGCACAGCCTTACCATAGGTTGATCCAGCAGCAGAAGCTATTATGCTTTGTCTGCATTACTCCTGTGGAGCCGCATGACTTGGTTTGTATTAGCGCTCATACCGCCTATTCTTTTTGCGGCGTGCAACTTCATCGATAAATTCGTCGTAGCGCGGGTGTTTCCTAACGAGTCGGTTGGGGTATTTATCTTTGCCGCTTCGTTCGTAACGATTCTATTTGCAGCAGCCTTAATTGTCGTTGACCCGACGGTGCTAGAGGTTCCCTGGGCTCAAGCGATTCTGATCGCTGCAAATGGCGCCCTGTATATGCTCGCACTTGTTCCCTATATCATGGCCCTCAGCCAGGCTAGCGCATCCGTAGTCGCTCCGTTGTTTCAGCTTCGGCAGGGATTGGTATTATTGTTGGGCTATCTGTTTCTGAATGAGCAACCGACAGCTATCCAGATCGTGGGGATGGTTGCTATCTCTAGTGGTGTTGTGTTGGTTAGTTCCGAGCGCACAGAGGGCAGATCTCGTTTTAGGGGTAATGTAGTTTTGTTGATGCTTTTGTCATCGACTATGCTTGGGGTCTATACAGTTTTATTTAAATATCTCCAATTAGAGAGCGGGTTCTGGCCAACTAAATTTTGGGAGTACGTGGGTGAAAGCTTAGTCGCTCTTTCGTTCGGATTATCTGCCGTAAATCGACGGCGACTAGCGTTGGCTTGGCAGCAATCCGGTTCAGTGGCGTTGATTCCTCTTATGGGCACAGAGGTTCTCAACATCGCAGGGGTGCTGTTGTTTACCTATGCGTTGACCCTAGGACCTATTGCGATGGTTTCTACCGTAGCGGGAATACACCCACTCTTTCTATTCTTGTTTGGGATTGCTCTTGCGCGATTGCTCCCTAGTCTAGGCGAGGAAGCCCTATCGAAAGAGATGCTGCTGCTCAAGGGGCTTGGGACGGCGCTTATTGTTTTTGGGTGTGTCCTGATCGGGCAAATCGGCTAGCATAAAGGCTGCTTTTGCGAGATGCGCCTAAGGTGCCTGTTTTTTTGAAAAATTGACTGAAGCAGCTTAATGGCTCCTGCAGATAGGAGGAAGAACATTCCTAATCAGGTTTAGTGGACGTATGAAAAAGACGGTTTCTCAGCTCTACATGTTACTGGCTCTAGTAGCTTGCGTTGCCTCCGGAATATCGGGCGCGCACGCTGAGGCTCTTCTTCCTGTTAGCGGTGCCGTATACGCGCCATCTCCGTGTGCTCTGTTTTCATCAGCACAAGCTGGGTTGTGTATTCAGTATATCGTGCCGCTGCAAACACAGATTGTGGCTCGAAAAGGTGGTCGGGCTTATCGCATTACCTCTGATGCAGATGGTGCGTTTTCAGCTAAGCTTCCACGTGGTCGATACGCCCTAAAGGTAGCAAAGCTTCTGTACAAGGGGCAGGGGTTAGCGGCGCGAAACTTTGTTGTTAAGCCCGGCCGATTGACGGTTAGCGAGCGTTCCTTCGTAGCGCTGACAGTTGCTCACCGCTCGGTGGGGTCGCCAGCAGAATAGAGTTGCTGCTAATCTTGCTTGAGAGAGCTTTATTTTCGGAAAGCGCTTCAAAATCAAACCATATCGAGAAAGTGGAGATTGGGCTGATGTTCGGTTTCCACGATGGAAAAAATGCAGATGTCTCCGCGACTCGACTGAGACCTCTGCCTGAGCTCAGTCAAACACGCAGTCGAGCCTTGGCCGAAGTCTGAGATGCATTGAGATCTTTTCGCGTCGTGAAAATTTGAAGACCGATCTACCGTCTATTTTCGCAGTAGGGCGGCGAATTGTTGCAGTTCCGTAGCCTTACAACATATCCTGCGGCTCTAGATCAAAGACAAGTCGCACCGGCTTTGGGGCATCCATAGTCGCCTTAAGCTGTCGCAACAGATGCTGAAGGAGCGAAATTGAGCTGCTCTTAAACAGCACGTGGTAGCGCCAGTTGTTTCTTATTCTCTCTAGAGGTGCCACCGCTGGCCCCAGAATAGTGATTTTGTGCGTATCGCAGATCGGGGTTGCGATCGCGGTGAGTTGAGCCGCATATCGCTGCGCTATCGCCTTATCTTCGGCTGCAATAATTACTCGAAGAAGTCTCTGAAAGGGAGGGTATCCGAGGGTCTTTCGCAGGGCTAACTCTTCTGTCGCAAATTCATCGTATTTACCAGAGACTGTAGTTTGCAGGCTGGCGTGGCCTGGCACACGGGTTTGCAGCACGATGTGACCTTGCTTATCTCGACGGCCTGCGCGTCCAGCGACCTGCGTCAAAAGCTGAAAGGCACGCTCTCCGGCACGAAAATCAGGCATATGAAGCCCTACATCACAATCTACAACTCCGACGTAGGTGACGTTTGGCAGGTCATGACCCTTTGCGATCATCTGAGTGCCAACGAGGATATCGATGCTGTGCTCGCGCATCTTTTGCAGAATCTCGGTATAATCTTCAAGTGAACTGACAGCATCACGATCAAGCTTAGCGATTCGCGCTTTTGGCAGCAGGGTTGTAAGCTCTTCAAAGACGCGCTCGGTGCCAGCTCCGCGTTGCGCAAAGAGAGGATCAGCCCCTGGCTCTAAGGGCTCTCTGTGTCCGCACGAGTTGCATACTACAGGAGGTGGGGTTGAAAACCCGCAGAAATGGCACAGCAGCGAGTTGTTTCTTCGATGGTAGGTAAGTGTGACGCTGCAATGCGGACACTCAACTACATCCTCACACGAAGAGCACTGCAGATAGCTTGCAAAGCCTCTGCGATTGTAGAGAACGAAAGCCTGTTCTCCATTTTCAAGGGTCTTCTGCAGTCCCTGCAATAATGTCGGTGAAATGCTCTTTGATGGCATATGCCACGGCTTTATTCGTGACAGGTCAACCACCTCAAATCGCGGGGCGTTCGACCCGTAAAAGCGCGATGAAAGAACAAACTTAGAGTGTTTACCAAGGGTCGCGTTGTGGAACGTTTCAAGTGACGGGGTCGCAGAACCAAGCACGACTGGACACTCTGCAAGCTTTGCTCTCACAAGCGCCAGGTCACGAGCGTTGTATCGGGTTCCTTCACCCTGTTTGAACGATGAATCGTGTTCTTCAT
>JBIKWG010000202.1:0-5568 GCA_044356425.1 Bdellovibrionota bacterium
CGTTAACAACGATCAAGCAGAGCACCATATTCCGAAACGACGGAACAGCGAAAAGCCGACTAAGCCGAATAAGAAAGACTACTCCCAATGGCACCAGTACCACCGCTGCAAGCGGCCACAGCACCATACATGTTACGCCCACACCCAACAAAATCCGTTCAGAGCGATGCCGCTTAACGTCTGGCTCAAGCGATCGTGCGGCCAGCAGGGTTACGAGCGGCGCTAAGGCCGCTGATACGCAGAACCCCATGGTGCCATAGGTCAGAGCCCACCGGTACCACATTAAAGAACAGCTCAGGGTCAGCAAGGCTGCAACCAGTAAACCTACCGGCCTCAATCCAAGATAGCGAGCTGCTCCAACCATCATAACCGGTGCAAACACACACAACAAACCGATTACAAGACCGTTGTACACAGCCTCAACGGGCAAGAGGTAAAGCAACGGGGCAGACAGAAGGAACAGGTTCAAGACGCCCGACGGAAAGAACTCCCGCGCCTCTACACCCCCATTCCACAATGGATTGTAGAACGGAATATTAGGAAAAAACTCTACTAACTGCGAGAGCCGATATAAGAATGATGGGTGATCATCAGCGAAGATCGGCTGACCGCCGCTTTCCGCAAAGAAGCCGTAGGTGGCGATCAGGACCGCCACTAGCAGCACTGCGGCTAGCAGAACCGGTCGACACCGTGTTGGTACCAGACAAGCGGCAATACCGGCAACAATGACTTCAACCGGCGCAAGCGAGCTAAATATAAAATCGTTCACACCGTCCCACCTTAAATAGACAACGAGGTAATTAACAGATTGAGGGCGCCCCAGGAAAGGGCCTAATCCCATCGCCTCTTAAAATGCATTCCCCTTGGAAGCGCGGCAAAGCTAGGCGTAGCCAACAACTAGCTGTTTGGTCGATTATCGCTCGCTGCTGCCGCCATAATGGCGAGTGCAGTCGGTGATATACAGGGAAGAATCCGACTTTAAAGGGGGATAGGGGGAAGGAGAGCCTCCCTAGAGAAGCTACTCCAAACCTAAACTCTTACGAATATCGCTAAAACGCTTCGGAGAACCCTGAGAGCCATCCTGTTCGCCTCGATCGGTTTCGGAAGGCCGCAGCGCGAGCATTTCATCAATAGACTCCTCGGCGGACGGATCAGAGCGCCGATTGCCGACCGAATCGCCCGGCATATTCCTGCCGTCTTGCGCGTCAAGAAAGGCCTTTACCTCCATCTGCACCGCCTTTCTCGCGGATGCATCTGTGACGTGCCCGCTGGGCACTTCTCGCACGTGATCAGACCTACTGCTGACAAAGCGCACTACGATCACTAGGATCGCTCCAACGATCAGTGTAACAATCTGCGCTTTGCTGCGAAAAGGCGAGATAAAATTTTTGACGCTTACCAGACCCATAGTGCCCCAATAGTACAACCGCTAGCAGTCGGTCGACAACACTACTTTGTTGGCTTGCGGTAATACTGCCATCTGCCCTGACGAATCTCGGTTACCTCTTGGTGGGCTGGGCGATAGTAGTGACCCTCAGGATCAAGTCCTGGTGGAATGCTAACAACATCAACCATCGGCTCTTCCCAAATATACTCAACTGCTCCAGGGACGTTGCGAACCTGATACTCGACAACACTTGGACTTCGCACTTCGGTCTTCATCGACGAGCTGCAGCCAACCAACCCCGAGACCACAACGCCGAGCACCAATACTGCTTTACTGATTCCCACCACTTTATCTGCCATATTTCCTCCGTTTACAAACTTGAATCGCGAATTCCCGCATCTAACATCGAGTTAATCGCTCCAGTTACACCACCAACTCCTGGCTCATCAGCCGTAAATTGCCCCATCATGCGCGCCTGCATCTCTTGTGCTCCATACGGTGCAAGAGCAACAACCTCTTCCAATGCACGACTGAAGTCGCCGCCGTGGCGCGCAACTATTTCACTAAACAGCTGATTGTCATCTCCATTGTTGGTGCTTACCCAGTAAAATGCCGGCTCCACCGGTAATACCAACGCACCTTCTCCGATATCCGACATCAGATAAAACTGTGACTCTACACCTTTTACGGTTCGTAGTCGCATAATTACATCTGACTGCTGTGGAGTGAGGTTAAATGCCTGTGCTGTCAGGTGAAATTTGTTAGGATCCTGTCGCAGAAATATCTTATGCGCACTGTTCTGCACAATCGCTTGCCCACCCGATCCAACATAGAAATCCTCACCTGACTGTGAAGCTGCAATCACGATACCTTTGCGCTTACGGTATAGTCGAAAAGCTGTTTCGATGGTGTTAGCTTGCGTTTTGCCGATCAGCTCGTGTGCCTCATCAAACACTAGCACCTTACGGCTGTCCAACTCTCGTGGATCATTCATCACCGTATCCGCCCACACCATTGCTATCTTGAGAAAGACGCGTTGCAAGTCAGGGTTACGACTTAAGGCCTTAAGATCGAAAACAATGAAGCGTTCCTTAAGCTTTAGTGAACCTGGACGATCAAAGAACCGTGCATAGGTGCCTTCACCATAGTAGTCAGCGATCAGCAGGGCAACGCGTTGACGTCGTCGAGCAGCATCTTCTGTTTCATCTACACGACGAGGTGCACGCAGTGTTGCAACTACATCACTAAGGATAAATTCACGCCGCATCGGACCAGAGCGATATATGCGGTGGGCTTCTATCAAGGAGTCAGCTACAGCGCCGCGCTCAAGACGATCGGGATTGCTGTTTCCGTCTGTAGCCATGTCGCAGATAACATCTGCACACATGTCTACCAGGTCTTTGTAATCATCGTTGCGTGAGTCGGGCGAAATCTCACCGAGCCGCGCGAGGAAGTTCATCGCCGGAGCTCGTGAAGGAGTTGCCTCATATACGCGACCGCCAAAAAGCTTTGCAATCTTTTCAAAGCCGCACGGCTGCCCGACCATTCCCTTATCGAAAATAAAGGTAATCGGCTGGCGCTCAACAACTCGACCGTCTGATAACGTTGAGTAATGCCCGCGATTGAGCATCGTTATCAAGTAGCACATGAGATAGCTCTTTCCAGCGCCTGACACGCCTGAGATAAGGACGTTTGGCGCAATGTTTGAGTCGTAAAGGTCAAAGCCAACGAGCTCTCTGTTCCACAGGCTCGGCAGAATCATCTGCGAGCCACTGCTGCCCTTCCAATTGCCCCACAGAGGAAACATCCGTACAGCACGCGAAGATTGCACAACTGTAGTCCAGCCTGCGCCATCAGTTGAGGGATCGTAGGCTCCAGGCAGTGAGTTGATAATCACCCCAAGGTCAGATATCTCATGCACCATGCCGCGCGCACCGTTAAGTTGCGGAAAGGTAGCAACTGCCTCTGATGTAGCACGGATGGCCTCGTCCTCAGTTTGGCAGATAAAGGTCTGATGCAGGCCAACGCGAACAATCTGCTCAGAGGCGTTGTAAAGCTCTTGGCGAGCTTGTCGAATTGCTGAAACCTGATGGATAACTTTTTGATTGGCACGGCCACCCATCGTACGTTCGCGCATTCCCAAGGTGCTATCAAGCTGATCTAGCCGAGCCATCTGCTTCTCTTTTGGATCTTTGGAGAACGTAACGCTGATTATATTTTCATACGGTGCAGCTTGCAGCGGTGCAATCATGAGCGGCATGCAGCTCTTTGGTGGCTTGACCATCGAGACGGCACGATAGACCCGTCCATCCTTCTTTACGATGCCGTCTTTTGGGTGCTCAACATGCGTTTCAGATATCTGGTTGGCTAACAGATCTTCGGGATCGTATACGGGCACAGGAATCGCGGCGGAACGGCCACGCTTAAGTTTGCTCGGCTTTACACTGCGTCGGTTAAGAAGCGGATAGAGGAGGTTAATCAAAGCCTGACCATCGAGGCGCCGAGGATAGAATCCTAGATCGGTCAGCTTGGCACTGGTGCCATCCATGAGCCCTTTGAATCGGTTGGCAAACGCCATGTACTCGGTATAGCGCTGGTCAGCCGAAAGTCCCACGGCTCCATACATCAACATCTTTACAGTACGGGCAACCTGTTGTGCTAGGCCCTTGCCCTGCCATTGAGGATCGTAGCGAAAACACGCCAGCAAACGAAGCCTACGGGGTCGGCGGTGCAGTGAACGGCTTTGAGCCGCTAAGCGCATAGAGCGCACCCATCGGCGCGTCATCCAGCCTGCGGGGCCGGTCAGAGGATACCGATTGAGGCTATCACGCAGCAGGCCTTCAACATCAAACGTAGTTACCCAGCAAAACTGAACTGATACGGTGTGTTCAAGAGAGTCCAACATCTCTTGCACTCGTTGTGTAAGCTGAAAGGCGTCGGCATCAGAAACCTTAGTAATCCATTTCGGCTGCAGCTCGAAAATTGACCACAACGATGCGTCTGTATGAACAAAGATCTCGTTCTGTTCATCGTATCGAGCGAATGGCAGGAGCTTGTTGAAAATCTCCTCGTCTTGAAACAACCTGTTGCGCGTTAACCTATTGATGCTCATCCGCTCACTCACTAAATAATCGCGGGGCTTCGGCATGTGCCGAAAGCAGTCGAACCTCCCTGTTTTCGTGGTCAACGACCACTGTGACCTTGCCCTCTCTCTCTATAATCCGCGCGAGCTCGTCAATTGTTCCAAGATTTTCTACAGAAACTTTATTTTTTGCGATTGAGGGTGCTACATACGAAGAATACCTAGCCAAAGCAGCTAGAACTCTGCCAGTTTCCTCTAGTGTGCTCCCTTTAAGCTTTAGGTGATACACCGGGCGAATGGCAGGTGTATCAGAGGAAACATCCGCCGACTGGGGCATCTCCCTCACCGGCAGCACTTGTGGTGCAAGCACCCAGCGCGTGCGGGCATAGACAGGTTCAGGCGCTCCTGTGCGCACCGAAGGCATAAACAGGGTACGCTTACTTTCAGCGGGCGGCTCATAGTCCTTGGGAAGACCACACCCGATGCAACTAAACACCACTATTGCTGAAAGGACACTACGAAAAACCATTACCGCACATCCTCAGGATTAACGAAGCCAACAGACGCCGAGTTTCCTGTTGAAGAGCCCAGCTGTGCCTCCATCTCAAAGGCGTCGCTGACGGCCCACTGCTCTTTTTTTACCTTCAGGTAGTAGTAGTGTGCGGGCACCAAGTCACCGTGAGAATTAAGGTGATCGGGCACCCACATCAGCCGCACGACGGCCGGATTCATCACAGGATTGGTCGGCTGCGGGGCGTGGGTGCGCTGATAGCTTGCCATCGCCTCAAGGGCTGCCCGCGCCCGATCTGCCTTGCCGCTGCCGGAGTCATTGAGCGCATTGTCGTTTTTATGGCCAAAATATGCCACCTCGCTTGGACGCTCATAGAACGGATTGAGAACGGTCCCGACGGCGTTACATCCAGAGACAACCATCATTGTAACCGCCAGTGTAAAACGTATGTATATCTTCATACCAAGCACTCCACAAAACTAATCCAAGGACGCGAACACCACAGCTGGATCTTCTTGATCAAGCTGTTCAAGCAGGTCTGGAATCGCAATCGATTGGCTAAAAACAGCGGTTGCCTCTCGGTCTGAG
>JBIKWG010000025.1:0-19566 GCA_044356425.1 Bdellovibrionota bacterium
ATAGGCATGAAATGTAAGTCAAAAAAGAAGATGAAGTACCATCCTCACGGAAGCGTGCTGTTTTGCACCTTTTGCTTAGAGGAGGGATTGCTGCTGCTTGCAAATCCACTGAGCCAGGCGATCATTAAAAGCTGCCTGGCACGGGCGTGCGAGCTGTATCCGGTGCGTATCTGCCACATAATAGTCGAGGCTACCCATATTCACCTCATTCTAGTGGTCATAAACCCGGATCATGTGGCTGATTTTTTTCGGTATTTCAAAACCGAGTCAGCTCACATGATTAACGGACTCTTGGGTCGAGATAAGAAAACCCTCTGGTGCGAGGGATATGATAGTCCGATCGTGCTTACTCCCCTACGAGCACTCATAGCGATTGCATACCTGTATTCCAATCCAGCCAAGGACAACCTAGAGCTCTCAATCGACCGGTACCCAGGGTTCTCCTCCTGGAAGATGTTTCAATCAGGCGGACTCACTCGTCAGTGGAAGAGGCTAAGACGCCCCCAGTTTATTGCTATCCCAAGAGATGCCAACAACCTACGAGGATACACAAAGCTGGCACAGGACATAGTAGCAGCCTCAGATGAGGTGCAGACCTTTACCCTTGAGCCGAATGCGTGGATGGAGGCATTTGGATATCACTCGCCGGAAGCGCAGCAGAGGCTCAACGAACGAGTGGTTGCACGCATCAGGTTGCTTGAGGAGCGTGCTGAGAAGAAGAGGGCGCGGGAGAAGAAGCGCGTATTGGGCAGAGAGCGCCTTATTGCGCAGGTGTTCGATACCACCTACCGCCCCGAACGAACGGGGCGTCGGATGTGGTGCCTCTCAGAGAAGCGCAGTGTGCGCGTTGAGTTTATTGCATTTTTTAGAGCGCTGATGCAGAAGGCGCGAGCGGTTCGAGAGCAGTGGAAGCTAGGGGATGTTGCGGTTCCGTACCCCCCAGGGTTGTATCCACCTTCGATGCCGAAGCTCGCCAATTCACTTGGGCGCTAGTTTTTCTTGATAGCAGATTTTTGCGATCTCCGGTTCGCTGTGCATACGTGTATCTAGAGCCCCCGTTTCTGCGGCTAGTTTCTGTCATTGCTATACCATTTATATCACTGCGCAGGTGCGGTGCGGCCGGTTATTCGGCCGTTTTCTCTATCGTCTGTGCTGTAGCCGGGGTACAGAGGGAGAGAGTCCACCTAGCCTTGTCGACCGAAGGCCGCTTTCATCCGTGATGCGATCTCCGAGAATCTCGCTCGCCAGACTCCATTCACCGTCGGGACAATCCTTGAGAGTCGGTTGGCGTGCCCCTCTGTCGCTTTAACCTGAAAAGCGCGCGCCTTATCATCACCCAGCTCAAATACCAATACATCCGCCTTCATGCGATCGAAATGAGAATTTGGAGCTACAACGCCTACTCTCTCTACTGACGGCACACGCAGAGCGCCAAGCGCAACGCGGAATTCACAAAAGCGCGAGATATCAAAGTGTCTTAAAGCGTCGTGGTGACTGGCTTCCTTCGGAGAACTTGAAACGCTCGTGAGCACATCCTTGAAAGCTGGTGGAATCTCTTCGCGGGTGAGCATCTCGATATACTCCTGCACAGAGACGTGCCCTCTGCCTGACTTGCATCGACCAGAGATATTTATCGTCCATGAGCCAAACTGATCGCTCACTCCTTGGAGCATCGAGGGAGTAACTGGCGTCGGGAAATAGATGTTGGAGAGCCCCTTTGAGAGATTCTCAACCGCTTCTCTATTTGCAGGAACCTGCCTTCCATCAACCTTAGCGCACAGATATACTTTTGACATGTCGAGATGGTATCACGCCGCCAGTTGCTAAATAACAAAGGGGTGTTTCAGCGATCCAATAACGATAGAAAGCTACCAGGATAGACGGAGACCTCCTGTGCAAGCCGTTTTTGGGAGAATCAAACAATCGCCCCGAATGCCTTACTCTCTCAAAAACGCGGTCTTATGGGCGCCTGTGGCTCCATTCAGGCTTTTCGGTGATATCGATTATCCAGCTCCAGTTAAAAATTTGCTCTAGCTCTCTCCTTGTTTCGCAATCAATTGCAGTTGTCTTAATTTGTTCAATCGAACCTTTTGGAAGGTCTTAAAGCGAGAGCGCCGCATCTTTTGATCTTTCCGTGCACAACGAATCAAGGAATGCCGCAAATAGATTCGCCGATACTTGAACCTCATCCAATCCAGTTTGAGGACGGCCCACTTCTCCGAAGCCAAGCATTCCACACGATTTAGACAAGATGTAGCACCGGCCCGACACAGCCATAATGAGCTGACATAGCTATGTGTTCTATCCATTGTTTTATGCCGTCATGAGATTCTGCGGACAGTGCGTTAATAGCGGCCCCGGTAGGTCGTGACAGGCCGTCGTTTACTGTTGGAGGTGCCGGAGTAGAACGTGGACTGGATCTTGCTATTGGACTCACCATCTAAACACCTGACTCGTCCAAAACAAGTGGTCTCCACCGGGTCGTTGTTTGTAAAGAAAATGATTTCTCTTTTTGCTATTGGAGGAGATGATTATTTGCCAGTAGCTCATCTGTCGTAAGCAAGCTGTCTGGCCAAAAAAAGATGTTCCGCAATCAATAGGCAGCATCGATAGCGGTTGGCGGCCCACTCTCCATTACCTACACTTCGGCTTTGGATCACCTTAACTCTGATTGAGGTTTCGAATGGCCTTTATTGATAGCAATAAATTGCTGGTCAACGAGGGGTCTCTGCCAGTCCTCAGACAGCACACGGTATGCGTCCCAAAATGACAAGAAGGCCTGGTATTTTCTACGGTTGTGCACGATGAATTGTGGCTACGGTTCGTAACAAAAAGTCATGAAAGTAGGGCTCTAAAGATACGCCAAACGTAGCAAGGAACGCCTCGTCGAAGCGCCCGCGCGAGGGCGCCACTGCAAACGAGCGAATGCAACCCAGCAACGCGTCCTTACCGTAATGATCGATGACATCAGCTACAACCGCGCGCCACAGCGAATACTTTAAAATCATCTGTTGCGCCCCCTCTACATCAACATAATCATATTCAAGCGCTGTTGCCGTATCCCCATTCAGCAGGGCGAAAGCTGCTGCAGACTGAGGCGAAAGCAGAGAGCGGGCAGGAGAGACATAATTAGCAACCCCCTCTACAACCCAGTGCGGGGACCAACCGACCCCGAGCTTTCCAAAATGAGTAATCCAGTAGCTGTGATTTATTTCATGACATAAAACGCTTTCATGCTGGGCATCGGTTATGCCTGCATACTCAGGCGATTTCACCACAATCTTCCCATCGTCAAGTACAACGCCCCAGGCAAATGTGAGGTGGGCGTAGGCGCCTGCTTGGCGCTTCCATTCAGCAGGATTATTTGCAACGAAAACGTCGATGTGAGACGGACCGATAAGGAAAAAATCTTGATTTATCAGCACGGCCTTTTCCAGCGCGGCCAATACGCTTTGACGAGAGCCTGCAGAGTCGACTAAAGTCAAAGAAGGTCGACTTGCGCTGTTACTTGGAGTGGCCAGCTCCATGAGGCAACGTGGTCGCAGCAGATTGAGCTGTTTGCCGGCCTGCACCTGAAAATCGCTAGTAATCATGGCCTTCCAGCGCTTATCTGCATCTGCTGATTAAAAAACCGATCGTGGCTTGAATTACAACGGAAGATTCGCTGTTTTCGGCGACCCTTGTAATTCTGATTGACTATAGTCTACACCTTGTACTCAACCCAGTCATAGTCGTGCCTCGCACCGCCCCGTTTGACGAGCAGCCTGCCCCGATTGCAGTCAGCTATGAGCTGATCGAGAGTTGTTGATTTGAAGGGCATATGCACGCGAACGTTTCTGTTCTCAAGCACATTCTTTACTGAGGTCATAGACAAAAGTGACCCTTGAGTCGCTAAGTATCTTTTAACCGCGGCTATGCGTCTAACACTGTGTAGCTTTTTGGTCGGTGAGACCTGTGCGCTATCCTTAATTGTCTCCTGAAATAGGAATAGGTTGGCTCGATAATCTACGGAGTCACAAGTCTTAATCTTTAGCACGCGGGGTGTTGCCTCAATCACAGCTCCAGCCCCAGTTGCATCTCCTAGAAGGAACATGAACGCACCAGCTCGAGGCACGCCCTGTAGGAACGCAATCGCCTCTTTAACTGTGCGCTTTAACAACAATTCACTCGTAAGGATGTATGTGGGCACGCCTGCTGTCGGCTTCACTGGCGGAAAATATCCGCCACCGGTCCACATAAGACTCAATCCTTTTGAATTCACACCACAACAGCTCCATAGCCCTGGGTAGTGATAGGTTAACGTACGCAGCCCGTTACTTCGGCGCAATCTTACCAATCCAGCCCAGGGAAAAAGTTGCGGCTGCCAGTCCCAGTTTTGCCCCACGTAGGTGGCGCTATTTCGAGAGTGTTTGCGCGGCACAACGATCCCAGTGCAGTGCGACGGGTTAAATCGGAAATGGTATATCTCTTCATGCAATGTGAGCAGCGTTGCCTCTTCAAGTGAGAGCCCACTTCCCGAAGCAAGTCCTGACAGGAACTGATACGACTCAGGCGCATACCGTTTGACATAGGGCATGCAAGAGCGTGCGTATGCCAATCGCTCTTTTGTTGGCGCAAGCTCTTGCGCGTAAAAGCCCTCGATGAGTGACGCAAAATGTTCACCATATTGGCGTCCTAGCTGCCTGCTAGTTCCATACAGGTCAAACAACTCTAAAGAGCCTGCTTGTTGTCTCTTCTTTCCCGCCATAGAGATCCGCTGCCATGCTACTGTTCAATCTTGCGAAATGGATACTGCCTTTTTTAATTCGCCCTCACAAGTTGATTCGTTGTTCGGTTGGCCCGATAAGCTTTGATGCAGAAGTAGTAGGCGAGAGTGCCCTGTAATCGAGTTACCACCGGCAAAGATGTGCACCTCACTGGGAGATAGCATCTTAGGATTAAGTGACAACGAAACCGGACCTGGGCGTCGAAGCGCTATGTTGGAACGATTGAAAAGACGCAAAGCTATCGGCACTCCTGAACTTGCAACGCCAAACATATCGAGAAGCCAGAGCGGCTGCTTACCAAGTGCAGCATCGAGAGCTGAGGCCAGCGACCCCCGCCCTCCCTGTAAGTGGGGCGTGCTAGACGTCGCCTCGCCGCGAACATGTCTCTCGGCAACGCATACCAACAAGCAAGCCAAAGCTCTTACCGCAACGCTCCACTTGAAGCTTTGACAACCAATAAAAGCGCCTGACGTGCGCCCTCGCACCGAATTGATTTGGCCCGAAAGTAAAGGATGCTTGAATTCAACCCGGACGAGCTCCGGTAGGCTTCCGAGCTCAAAATGAAGGCTAAGCGCTTGCATGGTTTTCTCCTCGCAAAAAAGATGTCAGGGTTTCAGACACTCTCTTTACCAGTTAGCCAAGAAATCATCCTTAATTACAGTATTATGTTTCATCACAAGTGAATGTGTGTCATCTCTTCTGACACTAGATGGTAGTCATATCGGCAATTTATGGCTAATAACACTGCGCTTCTCAAAACTCTGGCGTCGAATGGCCTGACTGACTCGGAAGCAACGGTCTATCTCACTTCTCTTGAGATGGGTGAAAAGTCGGTTGGCGCAATTGCTAAGGTGGCCGGTTTAAAGCGCCCTACTACCTATCTCATTATCGAACGACTGGTTAAGAGAGGGTTGCTGATTAGGCGGCTATCATCGAAGAGTGCGCTATATCGAGCGGCAAGTCCGTACCTATTGTTAGCGCAGCAGCAAAATGCGTGTGCTGTCCTCGAAGAAGCACTGCCAATCCTCAGCAGTATTCGAAATGGACCAACGCCACCCAAGGTGGAAAATTCACTTTGGAAGAGAGAGCCTTGCTACCTACTGGGATGAATGCCTTACGGCCCGCACAGACATCCTTTATTGGGCTGACAGTCGCTTGACCAACGGCGCCGACCCGGTGCTGCAAGGCTCTCAAATCAACAGGGATACGCTTTATCCGTTAGACGACAATGTTGTTGATTACGTAAAGCGCCGGGTAGAGAAAGGCATTTGGGTAAGGGGTGTTATTCCCTATGAACGTAATAAACAGCTTCTGGCGCGACAGGGGTTGCTTGAACTTCAAAATCAATATGTGCAGTTAAAAAAACAGGGGCGGCCCAACTTCGCGAGTTTAGATTTTTGCCCCGAGCGGATTTTCCCCTGCCTCACGAAGTGTCGACTTTCAACGACATGGTTGTCATTCTTTCGTATGTCGACACCATGATTATGAAGATTAAAAGCGAGGCTGTAGCGGCGTCTTTTAGATCGATGTTCCATATGGCATTTGCCTTTGCCAAGCTTAAAGAGCAAGACACCCTTCTTGAAGAAGAGTGGCGCTATCTTGAACGCTGACGGCAGTTGCACATATGTTGGGCAAGAAAGATTCAATATAGCTGCCCAATCGTGGATGTTTACCCCTTCCATGGCAAAAAGAGTGCGCGGGTTGTTGCTCGAAATATCGAACCCCTCCTGGCACACCCCAGCTCCCCCAGGGCAATTTTTAAGAGTCGGGGCTGCTCTGTCCCCTGCCAGGTTGAACAGTTAACTAGCGACTAGATAATATACTTATCCCGTCAGGTGCCTCGATTCCATCCATAGCGGAAGCTCGCCGAGTTGAGGATTACCGGCGGGTCGCAATGAAACTATCGATACAGAGGGCTTTTAGCTCCGATCATAGAGCAGAACCTAGAGTCTCTTACCGCGTTGTCGTTTCCAAAGATAGGATACCCCCGCCGCTATTTATCGGATTGCTATTGCCGATCACCGTGGTGCTGACAGTAGCGGCATCAAACAATATCTGGACAATTTCAGCATGTCGGTTGCTTAGGTTCGCCGCAACCGAATACCCTTCAAACACCACCGCTCCGCGTTAAGAGTTGCGAAAGCTGAAACACCGGCTTCGGCAAAACTGTTCCGATCTGCAAGAATTACCGTTCTATCGCTTGCGCGCTCGCTGTGTGTTTCGAGACAAGACGCGCCAAAAGACATCGTGTCAGCAGCGCCGCGGGCCAAATAACAGCAGGCTCATACCGTAGGTTCCCTGAGAAGTTGCAGTATCTTTTTTGTGCCGCAAGTAATTCTGCTGCGAGTCCGATTCCACAGAAAGGCGGCCTGACTCTAATTTTATGATCTATGGGCAGCCAGCCGTCACTGCCATGCAAAGCACCAATATCATCACCTCTCGCAGAGAGAACGGCCCAACCAGATGGGTTATGGTAAAACTATGCTGACAATTCTCAACACTTTCGCCGAGCATATCACGTGGAAATGCGGATGTACTGCTCAACTCTCTTCTCACGAGAGAGCCGAACAGCGTTGACCATCAGTCCGCTGTGCGAACAATCTAAGCAACTCTTCTTGAGAACGCGGTCCGTGTCTCGATCTAGCGGGGCACTGTCTGGTGGCCGCATCTCTTTCATCCTTCATCCTGTGGTCAGGGCCCAGCGTAGAGCAAATCAGCTATTGCAGGGGCTTTAATAAGCAATCTTCTGTTATCGATCCACACCCAGAAGGTTGTTACATGAGGTTCCGCCGTGTGCTCAAAGCAGCGGTCTTTCTTCGAGTCGTTATGAGCTAAGCAAAGACTCTCGCCGCAAAAAATTTCAACAGCACATGAGTGAGGGTATTTTAGCCGCGATCTTCAGCATCCCCCAGAGTTGCCCCGATTTTTACGCCAGGTAAATAACAACTAAATATCGGAAAGCAATGCAAAATTACCTCCTGCCCAGCTAGGGGCTCGGATTGTTGCTTAGGATCTCTCGATTGAGGTAAAATCTTCGGCGGAACGGGGCACGTCCGGTTAACTAAAGCGTTCATCAACTATCCGGCAACCAAGCCCCAGCATTAACGCAATTACTCTCTGCAATCAGTCCGAATCCTTACGCATAGAGGAGCATTCCTCTAAGGCTCCAAATCGTAAACACCTATTATGCGGTCTTGAAACGATACCACTTCACGTGCAGTATGAGCAGTAGCGGTAACTGCTGGGACAATTCAGTTGCAGAGAGCTTCTTTGATTCGTTAAAGGTTGGCGCGTTATATGGCGGGCTCTTTTAAACGAGGAGTAAAAGAAGTACGACAGTTTTTAGCTGGCGTGATTACCTTTACAACCTAAAACGGAGAGACCCAGCGCTTAGTGTCGCCTGCCGTGTTTGAGAGAAAAGTTCTCAAGCTACCGGAGGAAGCATGCAGGAGCAGGAAGAGTTACACATCCTCGGCGGGGGCAGGGCATTCAAAACCCTGACATAAAGGCGTCGGCTGCGGGTAACTCGGTGCCTAACTCACATATTGAACAGGTTGGGAGCAGGCTCAGTGTCGCCGCAACGCATAAGGAAAGTTAGTGCTGATAAGAGCATTCGATTGGAGTGAGTTTCATGCAGAAATCCAGTAATCAAGAATATCGGCAAGGCCAACGCTGTATTATCGTGGACCAAGCGGCGCAACTGCTTCTTAGCCGCAATGATAAGCTGCGCGTAATTGACGGTGGTGCTGGGCGATCTGGGTTGGCGGCTTTTTGGAGCCGTATTCCTGCGGCGGCTTTTGAATTTTACGGTTTCGAGCCGGATGTTCCAGAGTGTGAAAACATGAACAGCCTGGCAAGAAGCGCCGGTGTAAACCATCGCTTTTTCCCCCATGCTCTTTGGAGTTCAAGAGGTGAGCGAACGCTACACGTGGCACCCGCGGACGCCTCGTTGTACCTGCCGAACGAGGCGTTGGTGGATCGCTGGCGTTACACCGACGGCTTACGGATGGGGCCGCGCCTGAAGGTTTTCCGAACGGCAACCGTCCCTTGTGTAACCCTGAATGAATGGGTCCGAGATAACCAGATTGCATCGGTTGACTTCATAAAACTTAACGTTCAAGCCGCCGAGCTGGAGGTCCTAAGCGGCGCAACTGAAATACTCCACAGCGTTATGGGACTGCAGCTGGAGGCTTCATTCGTGGAGACCTATCAGGGGCAGCCACTATTCGCCGATTTAGACCGCTTGGCGCGAGCGTTTGGCTTCGTGTTTTTTGATCTCTTGGCGCCCAATATAGTTGGCCGGGCTGTATCACCGGTAACACTGAACGTCCCGCAACAGGTGTCCATTTTCCGTTGGCCGAGCCGGCAGCTCTTTGAAGGTCATTTCCTATGGCTTCGTGACCCCATAGCTTCCAACGCCAGCTACTCTTTGGAGCAGGTGCTGAAGCTGGTTAGTTTTGCAGAGTTGTACGGTCAAGTCGAATATGCATTTGAACTCCTGTGGTGGGCCCGAGGACAACTGGCTGGCAGCGACCCGGCGGCGGCAGCGGATATCGCTGAGATCATCGAGCATTCCCGAGCGGCATACGCGGCGGTGTTTCCGGATTTGATGGGAATAGCACACGATTAGAGTCGAGGGTAATTCATCCATCACCCTGTGACTGGACGACAACCCTACATCACGAGCTAGGTTCGATTCTATTGAACTCGATCCCAAAGCCATAGGTAACAACGCTTGCTATGGTTCAACTGCGCTCACCACAATGTCGATGAAGTCCCGTCCTACGACTTACTCGAGCCTTTGGTGGCGAGCAGAGTGGAGCCATCCTGTGACGAGCGCAGTCGAGCCAGCTCCTGATGAATTCCAAACTCTGCTTCCTCGGTGACGGGACAGCATGCGGGTATCTGAAATGCTATTTTTTACCTATTAGCTCTTCGTTCTATGATCTGCTTGGTGGTTAAAACCGCGACGTGGAGCTACAGGCCACGCATTTCGGGCCTATTCTGGCCGTTAGCACGACCCCTTAAGCAGGTCGACTACTGGACATCAACTACCTGCAGAAAAGCGATTGGTGTCCCTAGACATCGAGGAGAGCTAGTAATTTCTAACGTAACGTCTTAGGGCCTTTCTTACTTCTCTAGGAAATGTTTCCGGCTAGATAGTCAATCCCTACTGATGGTTTCAGCTCAACTCAGGCACCGCTTGTGGCATAATTGCACCTTCTTGGTTTTGCTCGCTAGGCGTTATGCTCCTTGCTCAATCATCGGGTGATTGGATAAATAGCAAGCATACCATCGCTTAAAAAGTGTAGCTGCCCCTGAGGCTTTTTCGTGTCTAGATTCCTTCGCGCACTACTGTTTGCTCTGCTATGTATCTCGCCACAATTCGTAACGCTTGCCACTCACGGCTCCCATGATCCACGCATTCTCGGCGATGGGGACGAATCATTTTATCTCTCGCAACTGCAGGAATTCGGCCACCTGCCAATACGTGAACTCTTTAAGATAAATGAGGGCAACCTCGCCATTTTTTCCAACCCCGAGGTGAAGCTCCCCCACAATCTGATCGATATCGCCTTTTCCAGAGTTTCTCCGCTTCTATCACCAATTCAAATTGGCCTGCTGCTTGATCTGATCTGTTGCTGCCTAATTTATATCCTTGGCTCGGCGCTGCTCGATCAATCTGGCGGCAAGTGCTGGCACAGCGAAATCGGCGCCACAGTTATGATCAAGTTACCCTGGTTGTTTTCTATCGAGGAGCTGCTTCAATGGCCTCTCTTCGGAGAACATTATCTAACCTGGTCGCATAGTTTTTTCCCTAATCCGCCGGCCCTTAGAGCAGTTTATACCCAACTGGGAATGCTCGGCTTCATTGCATGCATCCTGCTTTATATCAGAATCATTTCGAACCGAGAGCAAAATTATCGAATAGCAGGGGCGCTGGTCTTGGGAATTCTCAGCGCATCACTGCTCTACACATATTTCTTTGCCTGGGCGAGTCTATTGTGTGTCCTCGGCATCGCTTCTCTGGTCATGCTTTGGCAACATCGCAAAACTTTCACTGCTCGAGAGGTCATTCTTCCCGCACTCTCTGGTTCACTATCTCTTTTACTTGTTAGCCTGCCTGGGCTGGCACACTTTTTTCGGTCGGGCACACTTTATGCCCCCGGCCCCGGGGAGGATCTCCCTCGCATAGTCCATTATCTCGATTTCTCGCTGTGGTGGTACGTCCCTCCACTGACTCTGGCATTTATTACTGTGCTCGGCTATCAACTCTTCCGCAGAAAAACAGGGCTTAGCACCCTTCTGCTATTCTCACTCCTGACTGCGGTCCCGCTCCTGATGAATATTCAGGGTGTTCTGGGGCGATGGATTACTCCGTATCATTTTCCGCTTTTCTTCATCCATCCACTGGTGAGCGCAATAGGAATAGTTCTGATTCTGAAGCAATTCACAGAGCCATTACCCCGCGTGCTTCTTGGTGGCTGCATTGTTATCACGATCCTTACAAACATATACCTGGTCGCTCAAAATGCACGCACAGCTATAGCATCTGAAGGCCCACTCCTTGAATTCCTGGCTACCTCTGTCCCTCCAGGTGCAAGCATTGCAAGTTTGCCCTACGACACCAAAAACTCGCTATCCCCGGCCACGATTAGCTACATGCTACTCCCCTACTGGATCAAAGCCTTCACCCCTTTGCAGTCTTATTCGCAATTTATGAGTTTTGATCCCGACCGACGCGCGCTTGCTCGGAGGGAGCTCTCGCTCAATCTTCTATTTAAAGGAGAGATTGCGCCAATCATCGCCTGCCCCGATGAAGGGCGGGCGCGTGTCAGCGCGAGCGATGTTCTTCTAGGCGCAACCGCATATCATCAGGCCCAGCGGCTGGTTGATTGCTCCGTTTTACGCCAGCTGGCGCAATCAAGCACCTCCTGCAGTCTCATTTCTGAGCACCCTGTCGAGTATATGATATGGGAATCAACCTTTGATTTTCCACAACCAAGGTGGTACTCCTCTTTCTCCCACCTTCAGTGGAAAAGCCTTGATGGGAGGTATTCTGTTTACCAAATTGACTATGCCGCGCTTCGCACCTTCTTCTGCAGCAATCAGACGAACCTAGGGTAAAAAGAATGTCTACCTCACTTGCCATTGTTATCCCTTTATTCAATGAAGCCCAGGGAATCCGCGAACTCCTCTCTCGACTGCAGGCAAGTATTTTTGAAAATTTTCTGCTAGTCCTGATTGATGACGGATCTACTGATTCTACCGTTGATGAGATCCGGCGCTTCTCGTTTCGTTCAGGAATAGAGTGGGAGATTATTCTTCTCAGTAGAAATTTTGGGCATCAGGCCGCTCTCATGTGTGGGTTGCGATCGCTGAACGAGCGCGCCGAACGAATAATTGTTATGGACGGAGATCTGCAGGATAGACCCGAGGATATTCCCCAGCTCCTGTCTGCGCTCTCGGGAGGCTTTGACTGTGCCTTCGCTGAGAGACGCCCGGCGAGCAAGAGCATTCTTATCGACAAGCTAACGGGTGTTTTCTATCGGCTTCAGGAACTGACTGTTCCATTTCCCGTTCCTCGCTACGCGGGTACATTCTGCGCTTTGAGAAAGGAATTCCTTCGCCATGTCTGCAGATTCTCCGAGGCAGATCTCTATTTCCCGGGCATAAGAGCGTATGTCGGATTCAAACAGGCAGCTGTTCTCGTTCAACGGGACTGTCGCAGGCATGGAACCTCAAAAGTCGGGTTGATCGGGCTGCTTCGCTTATCCAGCTCCGGCATTCTTGGTTTCTCAGCGCTCCCGCTGCGTATGATATTTCTGTGCGGACTGGCGATGTTTGCCCCAAGTGTTGCCATTGGTATTCTGGTGCTGGCATTGCGTCTGACAGGGATCATAGAGGTCATGGGTTTTACCTCGCTAATGCTTATCTTGCTGGCATTCGGCGGCATACAGATGATGTCGCTGGGTATTCTCGGTGAGTATTTGAGTAAACTTTTCACCGATGTCAAACGGCGACCTGAAGTAATTATCGGTAGCACAATTAAGGGGAGCACTCATGACGGCTGAACCCTATTACTCTTCGGGAAAGCATGGCTACATGAAGTACGCGTCAGACAGTTTCCCTCAATTTACTTTTGAACAGATAAAGCCGTTTATTCCTGCACAGGTGAAATCAGTTATTGAACTCGGTGCTGGGATGGGACGATTCTCTGGTCCACTGGTCGACCACTATGCGCAGGTGGACATAGTAGAGCCGGCACCCGCCTATGTCGAAGAGCTGAAAAGTCGCTTCTCAGAACGCCGTGGGGTAGAGATTTTTCAAGCTGACTCAAGTGAATACATCTCGACAAATAGATCCCGAGCTGCCAGAGATTCTGCTGTGTTCTGTTTTCATCTATTGCACCATTTGACGCATGAACAACGGAACGAAATATATCGTTTTATAAGAACAACTGGCGCCCTTGGCGTCTTTGTCGAGCCAAACCCGATTAATCCCCTGATTCTGATTCAGGTGCTAACACAACCAGACATGAAATTTTCAGAGGAGCAGCAATATCTAAAGCTCGGGAAGATAAAATATGCCCAAGAGCTCGCTGCTCAAGGGCTTTGTATGGAAAGCTATCGACGAATCTGCCTGCTCCCGCCCTTTCTTGCCAACCGACTGCTGGAGAAAGGGCACCTGACTCTAGTAGCAGGAGCTGAGAAGCTTCGCGCAGTATTCTCGTTATTTTGCTCATATCAGGTAATTGTATGTCGCTCTGCAGCGCACTAGCCGATTATCTGCGAGTTGCAATCTATGAGAGCCACGCAAAGCTGCACTGGCCGCCCCGTCTTGCTCACTGTCTGCAGGCGATAGAGCAGGTCTATCCGTCAGTTGCCCTGCACGGTCCTGTGCGCATCATAGATATTGGATCTGGTCCTGGCATGCTCTTTCCTTCAGTTTGCGGGATGAATCTTTCATATCTGGCCCTGGAGATAGATCATCAATCAGTGCTGCTTGCACAAAAGCGGTATGCACATTTCGCTAATTTCGAAATTCGTGAATCAGCATCAATCGACCCGTCGGTAGTTTTTACCCGGACGGACATTGTCATTTTAAACGGCGTCTTTCATCACCTGGCGAATGGGGAAGCTGCTGAACTGCTAGGAAAGATGAAAGAGGCCGGAGCGGTTATTATTCTGGATCACCTCAAGCGGGAAAATCCCGATCGCTTCTCAATGGTAGAGCAGACTCAACGGATGATACAATTCCTCGATCGCGGGAAGTATGTACGCCCGCTCTCCTATTACAAGGAACTTGGGATTCAACCACTGAAAATGATAGCCTGCTTCACTATCTCGGTAATGAAGTTCCCCCTCTGGCCCTACTTTGTAGCTATTTATACAGATCAAGAATAGGAAAAAGGTGACGCTACTGCTCTGTAGAAAACCCCTAACTCAAGCATTGATAGCCACATTGTGACACAGCACTCGAAGAGCGAGTTCCCGATAGCGACCGTGAGTAGAGCGGGCGGAGAGTGAAGATCCGAAGTCTAGCTTCATCATGCTGAAGACTGTCTCGACCTGCCATCGTTGCCCATACGTTGTTGAGCCGTATCTCTTAAAATAAGCTTTCATTTTTCTTCGATAATAACCGGTTGGTGGTTTTAGTGTAGGACGTCCGATACGGGGTGGAATAATAGAGCGAACTCCACATGTTGTCCTTAGAAATTGATGATTGTCTTCGCTATCAAATCCGGCATCAGCGAGCAACGTATCTACCTTAGTAATTTGATTTTTCATAAGGGAGTATATACTTCCGGAGTCGGGGAACGGTCATCTGCTCGTTCCAAGCGCCAGGATAAGATGAGTGCTACAATCGCAGGTTACCGTGAGTTTTGCGTGAAACCGCGCAAATACGGGGGAGCCGGACTGGCTCTTGCGGTGCAAGAAGTGTTGACTCACATGGTGAGACTCGAATCCTGTAGAATCAATGCTTGCCAGTTTAACTCTACGGATCCTTTTTTTTTGCTCTCGCCAAAGTGCTTTCCAGAAGTCTTCTTGCATTTGGAAGTCGCAGAAGCTCTTTGGAATGTTTCTGTAGGGTTGTAAAGTGAGGCACCGATGTCAGATCAATAGCCCGTCGGAAATCACCACAATCGTTCAGAACCTCGCAGATTCCTCGATAGTCCATGCAAAAGAATGCCTTCAATATTAAACAGGCAAACAACTGCGGTTGGGTAAATTTTCGGGGACTGTACTCGTGACTATAATTGTCAAAGGTCGCCTTACCTACCTCATACGCCTCTTTCAATACCTTCACTGGGGACTTGCTACTCATACTCATCCCAAGCTTATGACGTACCTTTTAGAGTTTAGATACCCCTTTTCTACAGAGCAGGACGCTACCTTTTTAACTTGAACAAGTAGCCCGGCTACAGCGCAACAGCGCAGGAAAACTGGAAGGCAGCTATTCGCGAGGAGTCGCGGTCGTCCTCGTAAGGATAAAGGGTAGCGTCCCCTTTAACTCTGGTGACTGAAAAAGATTTGAGTCGGCTGACAGTTCCGTTGGCTGCTTAAAAAAACAGCTCTCTTGGAGTGGAGGTTGGCAGATCAGGTCTAGACCAGTGCAAATTATACAACCAAATCAGCGAAACCTGGCTGGTGCAAACTTGTGTACCTTGACTTCCAAATCGTTTTCATAGAAGCAACTATCCATTGGAGACACCATCCATAGACCCAGAGACACATCGCAAACAGGGTGGCTCCAATTTCGGCACCTATCCCCCCGTTACCTGATGACTCGATACGCAATCACAGAGGCGATCATAATACCGATAAGATACTGCGGCAGGGGCACTACCGCCTCGTAAAAAACAATCAGAACGACAATCCATTTAATGATTGTGTGCTCAGCTGATTCTTTCGATCTCTGAGGTTGGGCACCTCTTGATGCGATACTCGAGATGATAGCTGACGAAGCTTGAGCAAGGCCACCCTTGCACTCCCCGCTCCTCCTCTTTGAGGCGATACAGTCGGTGATGAGTACATATACTTTACGGAAGAGAAAGCCTGCCCATAAAAATAAAAATGAGGGCCGAACAAGCCTACCCCCAAAATTGGCCATATTTCTCTTTAACCGACGAGGCGTAACGCAGGCAGAGATAAGTAACCCCCCTGTACCGATAAGAAACACCAGATTCAAAACTGTCAAAGGGAGCGTTCGCAAAACCCGTTGGTGAACCTCCTCCATATTCGGCGGCCCCCCGCCGGGGAGCAGCATGATAGGGACGCCATGCCATGCGAAGCCCATAATAAGAAGAACCAACGCAAACAACACTACGAAAAACGGAAAAGTGCCCAAGAACAATCCAGTCATGAAGCCCGCAATGAAACGAAAAGCCTTGTGCAAAAAAGCTATGCCTATAACAACCGCAGCGTAGAGAGAGACCGGCCCATACAAGTTCGTCTTATCACTCAACTCTTCGATCATGAATTTAAACAGCCTCGTCTTCTGGTGGTCGGTAGAGAACGCCCTCCAGATAAAGAAACCGAGAACAAAGGTGACTGCTCCAAGTACCATGCCCACAATCGCAACTACAGGAGACTCCTCTCCTGTGGAGGCAGGAGGAGCTGTGCGATCATCGTGCTCGGGTGCTTGCGTCATATAAAAGCCAGGTGCCGTGGCAGGCTCATAGAGTCTAACCGACCAGTATCAGGGTGAAACAACAATAGTATAACGTTACGGTGAAAAGTGTTGCACCATAAAACCCACTAATTGCCAGTTGCTCCTATGAAAACTATCAGGAAGTCAAGGTACACAAGTTGAAATGGGGACGCTCTCCTTATCCTCGAAATGGGGACGCTACCCTTATCCTCCGGAAAGGATCCGGAGTCTCCTTCTCTTGCAAATGCAGCCGTGGCTATCAACCTCCCACTTAGACGGGAAAGGGTAGCGTCCCCTTTCCCGTAAGTAAGTCTCTTACCTCCAAATACTTCCTTCGACTAACTGGCAACCGCCTGCCATTTGAAAGGGTACATTCGGAAATCCCTTTTCTCTTTGTTACTTCTTTGATATGGCTTCTTGACACCCAGTGCGACCGATGTATGTGCACGCCGGCATTAGCAGGCAGCTCCTCGATCGCATCCTTAAGATTGTACAGGAACATGACCTCTGAGTCGGTAGTAACGACACGAACATAGTGGAGCTCCGAGCTAATAGAGATTAAGTCGCCTGATGCCCGGCTCCTGAGCTCTTGGAGAAAACGACTCATTTCGGCGGCCGCTTGTAACGAACCTCCTGGTTGTAGGCTCAGGTGTTGAGTTGCAACTACAGGTAACCTTTGAGAAAAATCCAGTTGGCAGATCCATGGGGCATTAAGAGCTAGCCAGGTGACGGTTACAGGGACGACAACCCCTGCAGCTTCATCGCATAGGCTCCACAAGAGCCCCAACGATGCGTCGTCGTCAGGTATACTGAAGATAACATCGAGCATATAGGCAAAGGGAACAAACAAAAGCGCAGCTACAACCCCCGACAGCGCCGTTTGCATCCAAGGCTTAGCCGAAGATGTGAGAGCAAAAGATTTGAGAGTAACGCAGTGGGATACGCTATGTTGTATGGCGATCAATAACGGTATCAGAATAGATATCTGGACCGTCCAGAATACAAGACCTCTGGCGAAACCAAGCCCTGAGGCTCCTGCGGGCTCCATCCACGCAAAGACCACGATAAGTGCCAGTGAGCTGAACAGAAAATACTTTTTGACTGATACTGCAGTTGAGTCAAACCAACGTGACCCTATCCGTGTTGCTTCTGTCATAACCTAAGGATACCACTCATGCATTTTGTTTACCACTCGTATATCTCCGCCACCGTTCGTGCATAGACGTATGTTTATCGCGGTAAATAATAATTATCCTTTCCACTACTGGTACCTTTACCTTAGCGGAGGACTTACAATTATGAGATTTCAGCGGATTATAAAAGAGTGTGTGTACCTGAGCGGGTTGGCGACGCTGCTTTGTCTAGCTACCACAACGAGCCAAGCATCTGCCGACACAGGGGACTACGAGGGGCCATACACAAGACTCCTGGGAGGGCTCAATTTCACTACCGATTCCGACTTCACCGGGAGCAATGCAGACTTCCCCTCTGGAGAGGCGAGTTTAGCTAGTGGGGCCATGATTGGCCTAGGTGGCGGCTATCGTTTCAATAGGAACTTCGCTGCAGAGCTCGAATATGCCTATCGAAGCAACGATATCGATAAGGTAAAGGGTGCAGGTGGAGCGACCATCTCTGATGGCGGAGACCTGGCCTCGGTGGCTATAATGGCCAATGGGTTGTACTACTTCGATTTTGCCGATAACTGGTCTCCTTATGTTGGGTTAGGCTTCGGCTTTCTTCAAGAGATTGACTCCGATGTGCAGCTTGTCGGCAGAAATTCGCAAAAAGACTTGGAGGACCAAGTTTTTGCCTGGCAAGCAATGGCTGGAGCTGAAGTGCCCATCGATGATAAGTGGCGTGTTTACGGAGAAAGTCGATTTATGTCAGCTCCTAGTCCGGACCTAGGCAATAGCAACGGTTCCTACAGTGTCGACTACAACAACATCTCCCTTATCTTTGGAATTGGTTACCAGTTCTAAAACGGGTGGGATTACGCTGCAGCGAGTCTATACCGCACTCGCTGCGGCGCGGACCCACCTCCTATCGGGTATACAAGAGGCGGAGGCTCCGTCATCGTAACATGCAACTCCGAGGTTACTTGCCCCTACCCTCGCAAGAAGGCAACATCCGTTGATCGAAGAGAATTAAATTCGATTGAGCCATGAGCGCCGCCTTGATTATCCGAAATCTTCAACATCAGCTCGAACGAGCCGCAACTCCAGCTACCAAAGCGTGGTTTGAGAACTACCTAAAACATGTAATCCAGTATCGTGGTGTAAAATCGCCAGAAGTCAGCACAATCGTCTCAAGGTGGCGGCTCGAACAGGGGCTAAACAATTTGCCGACGCACGCCCAACTGGATATTGCCAGCAGCCTGATGCGCCAAACGATGGCGGAGGACAAATTCGCAGGAATATTTTACATCCAGAAATATCTCCTTGGTCACATAGAGGATAAAGAGCTGATTAGTGCGATTGAATCGCTGTTCAAAGCCGGCGCGTTTTGGGATTGGTCAACGACCGACTGGCTCTGTGTCAGGGTCGTTGACCCGCTGGTATTGCGCAACGGGCAAACAGTGGCTAGACGTGTCGCGGCGTGGCATCGAAGTAAAGTTCTCTGGCAGAGGCGCGCTTCCATCGTCGCCTTTCGAGGTGCAACTAAGTTCAAGAGCTACCACTCCTTGATTGAGGGTACGATCTCCAAACTCGTAATTGAGGATGAACGATTTATACAAACTGCTGTGGGATGGGTGATTTCCGATCTATCAAAAACCTTTCCGGGAGTCGCCCAACGTATCGTTGATAAGCACTTCGAGCGCCTCTCGGGAGAGGTAATCAAACGGCACACGACCTATCTTCATGGGCACAGTCGATATGTGAAAGCGAAGCGGAAATGCCCATAAATTCAAACTTACGCCACACCGATCATAAATGTTTTCTAATTGATACATCCGAGGTGCAGCCAACTGATGAAAGCTCAAGAAATTTCACAGAAGCTGGGTGAAGCCCCGATCAGGGGCGAGAGGGGCGGCAGCCCCTTGGGGCGAGCGCCAAGCGGGAAAAATGGGGTGGAGTATCTAAATTCTTGTAACAGCCGAAAACATAGCTGTATTTGGCAGCGTGCATCCAAACTGCATCCAACTTTT